>NZ_NFMA01000020.1 GCF_002161175.1 Flavonifractor sp. An100
CGGCGGGTCCTCTCCCCCCGGCAGGCCCTCTTTGCTCCCACCCTTTGCCGCCCCCTGGAGGAGTGTGAGGGGCAGGTGGCGGCCGGACAGCTGGCTCCCTACCCGCCCGGGGTGCCCGTAGTGGCTCCGGGGGAGGTCATTTCGAAAAAAGAACTTTCTTATTTCCAGCAAATAGGCTATAATAATAAGAACGTACCGCTTGTGGACAGGGAAATCCCCTTGCCATAACCGTCATCCCATCGGGAAGGGGAGAAACCATGGAACTCACCGCTTTGGCAGGCAACCAGCGCCTGAAGGAACAGCTCTCTCAGCAGCAGACAGGCCGGGGTCTGGCCCACGCCTACCTCATCTCCGGCCCCCAGGGCTCAGGACGGCATACTCTGGCCCGGCTGCTGTGCCAGGCCATGGTGTGCACCGCCCCCCAGGGGGACCGGCCCTGCGGCCATTGCGCCCCCTGTAAAAAGGTCCTTGGAGGCATCCACCCCGACGTGACCACCCTGGCCGGCAGCGGAGAGGGCAAGTCCATCACCGTGGACCAGATTCGTTCCCTCCGGGCTGATGCCTACGTTCGCCCCAACGAGGGGGAGCGGAAGGTATATATCCTGGAGGGGGCGGGGCAGATGAATGCCTCCGCCCAGAACGCCATGCTCAAGCTGCTGGAGGAGGGTCCGGCCTACGCCGCCTTCCTGCTGCTGGCGGAGAATGGGTCGGGATTGCTGCAAACCGTCCGCTCCCGGTGCGAGGAGCTCTCCCTGTCCCCCTTGTCGGTGGGGGAGTGCCGATCCTATCTCCGTGCCCGGTTCCCCCAGAAAAGCGAGGGGGAGATTGAGCGGGCCGCCCTGGACTGTCAGGGCATCCTGGGCCGGGCCGTGGAGGCCCTGGGGGAGACCGACCCCGCCCTGGAGGCCCGCCGGGAACTGGTGGGCCGACTGGCCCAGGTGATGGAGATGGGGGAGGAGTTAGACGTGCTGGAGGCGGTCATGGCCCTGGAAAAGGGGGCCAAGGAGGACCTGCCCCGGGTGCTGGACGCCCTGGAGGAGGAGCTGATTGGCCGCCTGGGACAAGCCCGGCAGGGCAAGCGGTTGTTTCGCGGGGTGGAGCTGGTGCGCCGGCTGCGTTCCGCCGCCCGCCTCAACGTCAATGCCGGCCAGCTGGCCGGCTGGCTGTGCGCGGGACTGTTTTTGGAAGAGACGGAGGGAGGAATCTCCTCCGGTGACAAGTAAGGAGAACCACGTATATGGTAGAGATCATCAGCGTCCGCTTCAAAAGCGGCGGAAAGCAATACTATTTCAACCCCGAAGGCCTGCAGTTTGCCGAGGGAGACGGGGTCATTGTGGAGACCTCCCGGGGCACCGAGTACGGTCTGTGCGTCCAGGGCAACTCCATGATCGACGAGATCGAGCTCATTGCCCCCCTGCGCCCGGTGGTGCGGAAGGCCACCCCTGAGGACGCCATCACCCTGGAGAAGAACAAGGAGAAGGAGGCCAAGGCCTTCCAGATCTGCCAGGAGAAGATCGCCGAGCACGGCCTGGACATGAAGCTGGTGGAGGCCGAATACAGCTTTGAGGGGAACAAGGTCCTCTTTTTCTTCACCTCCGACGGACGGGTGGATTTCCGGGCCCTGGTGAAGGATCTGGCCAGCGCCATCCACGCCCGCATTGAGCTGCGGCAGATTGGGGTGCGGGACGAGGCCAAGATGCTGGGGGGTCTGGGCATCTGCGGCCGGCCCTTCTGCTGCTCCCAGTTTTTGGATGAGTTCCAGCCCGTGTCCATCAAGATGGCCAAGACCCAGAACCTGTCCCTGAACCCCACCAAGATCTCGGGCACCTGCGGGCGGCTGATGTGCTGTTTGAAGTATGAGCAGGAGGCCTATGAGGATTTAGTCAAGAAGGCCCCCAAGCAGGAGTCCTTTGTGGAAACCCCCGACGGGGCGGGTACGGTGTCCAGCGTCAACCTCCTGCGCCAGACGGTGCAGGTGCGGCTGGAGTCCGCCCCGGAGACCCCCAAGTGCTATCACAACTGTGAGCTGTGTGTCATCCGCAACGGCAAGGGCAAGCGGCCCGAGGGCTATGTGGAGCCCCCCCTGGAGGAGCTGGCCAAGCTGCGGAAGGCGCCGGAGGAGGAGCCGGACCAGTTCATATCCCAGGGCGAAAATTCCCTGGGCGCCGCCGTGAAGGCGGTTTTGATGGGGGAGAAGGCCCCTGTGGTTCCGGCAGAGGAAGAGGAAGGGACAACTCCCGCCCCTGAGGGGGAGGAGCGCCGTCCTTCCCGCCGCAGCCGGAGCCGGAACCGGAACCGCCGGGCCCGGGAAGAGGGGGAGAATCCTTCGGGCGAGCGTGCCGGAGCGGAGAGAGCTCAGGAGGAGAGGCAGCCCCGGAGTGACCGGCCTCAGGGGGATAAGTCCCAAGGGGAAAAGCCCCAGGGGGACCGTCCTCCCCGTCCGGAGCGGCGCCGGCCCCCAAAGGCGCCCCGGGAGAACCAGCCTGCCCCGGAAGGGGCGGGTCAGGCGGCTGAGGGGGGAGAGAAAAAGAACCCCCGCCGCCGCCGTCGTCGCCCCAGAGGGGGCGGAGGAGGAGCAAAACCCAATCCTCCTCAGGAGTAGATTGATTACCCTCTTGGCGGAGGGGGATAATTCAGAACACTTGGGGGCCCGGCCACTGCCGGGCCCCTCTTGCGGTGAGCCCAAACAAGGAGAGGAATGACGGGGAATGTTGGCCAGTTTTTTAAATGCGGTCTCTGCTGTGGTGGTGCTGTTTGCCCTGATGGCAGTGGGCTATGGAATGGGCTGTTTGGGGTGGATGACGGCGGCGGAGAAGAAGTTTGTCAGCCGGTATGTGGTGAACATCGCCGTTCCCTTTAACTGTGTGGTGGGGCTGCTGAACAACTTCAGCCATGATGCCCTGGTCAGCGCGGGTAGGATGATCGCCAGCGCCATGATTGGGATCCTGCTGACCCTGGGCCTGTCCGCCCTGGTGGCCACCGCCCTAAAGCTGCCCCGGAAGCGCTGGGGCGTCTTTGTGGCTATGGCAGGCAGTTCCAATACCCTGTTTATCGGCCTGCCCATCACCACTCAGCTCTTTGGAGAGGTGGCCATGCCCTATCTGATGACCTACTACCTCTCCAGCGCCATCTTTACTCAGTCCCTTTTGGTGCTCCTCATTGAGCGGGCGGGAACTGCCACCCCGAAAAAGATTCGGGTGGGGGAGATGGTAAAGGATATTTTTACCAAGCCCCCTATTGTGGGTGTGATCGTGGGGATCCTGCTGTTGGTGCTGGACCTGCGTCCCCCTGAGCTGGTGATGAAATTCTCCGGCTATATCAGCGACACGGTGATTCCCCTGGCTTTGATGTATTGCGGCTTTATTATCTATGAGGTGGGGCTGCGAAACCTGCGTTTTCTTCGGGGAATCCCCACCATGTTGGTGGTCCGCCTGGGGATCTCTCCCCTTATCTGTTTGGCCATGTGCATGCTGACGGGGATCGACGGCCTGGCTCGGGATGTGTTTATTGTGGAGTCTGCCCTGCCGGTGGTCACCCAGGTGACCGTGATGGCGGGGGCCTTCGGGGCTGACGAGGAGTACGCCGCCACCGGGGCCTGCCTGTCCACCCTGGGGTGTTTCTTTACCATCCCCATTTTGATGATGCTGTTAGGATAGAAACTACATACACAACAGCGCCCCGCCTGTGGAAAAGCAGGCGGGGCGCTGTTGTTTCATTTCCTTTAGCGGAAGGTGGTGGTGAGGGTACCGATGTGCTGGATGGTCACATCCACCCGGTCGCCGGGGCGCAGCCAGTTCTTCTGGTCGGCGGGGTAGCCGTGCATGACCCCCTGGGGGGTGCCGGTGAAGATGAGGTCCCCGGGCTGGAGGGTGAAGTGGTGGGACAGGTCGGCGATGATCTGGGCCACGGTGAAGATCATGTCCCCGGTGTTGGAGTTCTGGCGGACCTCCCCATTGACGGTGCTGGAGATGGCCAGATTCTGGGGGTCCAGCTCCCCGGCAGGGACCAGGCAGGGTCCGATGGGGGCAAAGCCGTCCAGAGTCTTGGACAGCACCCACTGATTGCCCCGGGCAAATTGCAGGTCCCGGGTGGACAGGTCGTTGCCGCAGGTGTAGCCGTAGACGTAGGAGAGGGCGTCCTCCTCCTTCACGTCCCGGGCGGGCTTGCCTATCACGGCCACCAGCTCCGCCTCGTAGTCGTACTCCAGGTAGTCGGGGAGGAGGGTGACGTAGTCCCCGTGGGCGGCCAGGGCGTTGGAGAACTTATTGAAGAGCACCGGCTTCTCCGGCAGGGGGAGGTTGCACTCCTTGGCGTGCTGGCGGTAATTGAGGCCAATGCACAGGATTTTCCCTGTCTGGGTGACCACCGGGGCCAGGGGAGCATTGGTAAAGCACTCTGCCCCCTCCATGAGGGCGGCCAGCTGGTCCAGGCCCGCCTGTCCCAGGGCGATGGCCGCGGCCATGTCGGTGGGGGAGGGGAGGCCCCGGCGGGCGCTCTCCTTCTCCACATCAATGACGCCCTGGGGGGTCTGGATTCCCAGGGAGGGGAAGCAACCGTTCCAGAGTTGTACCAGTTTCATGTAATTCCTCCTTATGGAAGGGGGCCCCATGTGTCATGGGGCCCCGGTTTGTACTATGGGAGAGGGAATCAGCCCTCGGTCTCCTCTTGCTCCTTGCGGGTGACGGCGATGGACAGGTCATCCAACTGCTTGTCATCCAAGCCCCGCAAAATGGAATTTTGCGGGGGCCCCGAAGGATTAAAATGCTCGGGCGGAATCAATCCGCCCTGCGCCAATGGTTTGGATTTCACCAAACCATTGTACGCGCCAAAAGGCGCGCCCCATGTTCCATGGGGCCCCTTTGTGGATGACCGGGTAAGATCAGCCCTCGGTCTCCTCCTGCTCCTTGCGGGTGACAGCGATGGACAAGTCGTCCAGCTGCTTGTCATCCACAAAGTCGGGGCAGGCCATCATTAGGTCGGAGGCATTCTGCACCTTGGGGAAGGCAATGACGTCCCGGATGGAGGGAGCGCCCGCCATGAGCATGCACAGCCGGTCCAGGCCGTAGGCCAGGCCGCCGTGGGGAGGCGCGCCGAACTTGAAGGCGCCTACCAGATGGCCAAAGCGCTCCTGAATATCCTCCTCGGAGATGCCCAGGGCCTGGAAGGCCTTCTCCTGCATCTCGGGGGTGTTGATGCGGATGGAGCCACCGCCCAGCTCGGTGCCGTTCAATACGATGTCGTAGGCCCGGGCGCGGCAGTGGGCCTTGTCGGAGAGGATCTTGTCCTCGTCCTCCACCATGGGGGCGGTGAAGGGGTGATGCATGGCCTGGTAGCGGCCCTCCTCCTCGCTCCACTCGAACATGGGGAACTGGGTGACCCACAGGAACTTGAAGTCCATGGGGTCCAGGATGCCCAACTGCTTGGCCACCTCGCAGCGCAGAGCGCCCAGAGCGGCCCAGACCACGTCGTTCTTCTCGTCGCCCACGATGAGGATGAGGTCTCCGTCCTTGGCGCCCGCCCGGTCCAGAATGGCCTTGTTCTCCTCCTCGGTGAGGAACTTGGCGTAGGAGGAGGTCATCTGGCCCTCGTGGAGGCGAGCCCAGGCCAGGCCCTTGGCCTTGTAGGTCTTGACGAAGTCCACCAGCTTGTCGATCTTCTTCCGGGGGAAGTCGGCGGCGTGGCCGTTGACATTGATGAGGCGGACGGAGCCACCGGCGGCCACCGGGTTGGCAAACACGCCGAAGCCGCAGCCCTTCACCAGGTCGCTGATGTCGGTGAGCTCAAAGCCGAAGCGCAGGTCGGGCTTGTCGGAGCCGAAGCGGTCCATGGCCTCCTGCCAGGGCATGCGCTGGAAGGGGGTCTGGACGTCTACGTCCAGCACCTCTTTAAAGACCCGCTTCAGGAAACCCTCTTGGATGGTCATGATCTCATCCTCGTTGAGGAAGGACATCTCCAGGTCGATCTGGGTAAACTCCGGCTGGCGGTCGGCCCGTAAATCCTCGTCCCGGAAGCAGCGGGCGATCTGGAAGTAGCGGTCGAAGCCGGAGAGCATGAGCAGCTGCTTATACTGCTGGGGAGACTGGGGCAGGGCGTAGAACTTGCCCGGATGGACTCGGGAGGGAACCAGGTAGTCCCGGGCGCCCTCGGGGGTGGACTTGGTCAAAATGGGGGTCTCGATCTCCAAAAAACCGTTTTCGTCAAAGTAGTCCCGGGCGATCTTGGTGATCTTGTGCCGGGTGGCGATGGCCTTTTGCATCTCGGGGCGGCGCAGGTCCAGATAGCGGTACTTCAGGCGGAGCATGTCGTTGGCCTTGGAGTGCTCCACGATCTCAAAGGGAGGGGTCTCCGACTTGGCCAGCAGGCGCAGCTCGGTGACGTAGACCTCAATGTCGCCGGTGGCGATCTTGTCGGTCTTGCTCTCACGCTCCCGGACCAGGCCGGTGGCGGCCACCACGTACTCCGAGCGGAGGGTGGCGGCCTTTTCGAAGATGGCCTTGTCGGTGCTGTCGTCGAAGGAGAGCTGAATGAGGCCGGTGCGGTCCCGCAGGTCCACGAAGATGAGGCCGCCCAGGTCCCGCTGCCGCTGAACCCAGCCGCACAGGGACACGGTCTTGCCTGCGTCAGACAGGCGCAGCTCGCCGCAGTAGCAGCTGCGGTGGAAGTTTTGCAGATTATCCATGTGAAATCAACTCCAAATTGTAATTTTATAATTGATTAGTCCATTTTGTATCCTTATTTTCCGCCGGCGTGGGGAGAACCCGCAGGGGCGAAAGGGAACCAGAGGTTCCCCAAAAGTTCTTTGCCAAGCTTTCTTTCAAGAAAGCTTGTCCAGAATGGGAGTGCCCTGGTTGCGCTCCTTGAGCCCCGCCTGGATGTGGGCGACGGCGTCGGCGGGGGCGAGCTTCACCTGCTCCCCGGTGGACAAATCCTTCACGGCACACACGCCGGAGGAGATCTCATCCTCTCCCAGGAAGACGGCGTAGGGGATGGACAGCTTGTCGGCGTAGGAGATCTTCTGCTTGAACTTCTTCTGCTCGGCGTGGATCTGGGTGCGGATGCCCGCCTGGCGCAGGGTGGTGGCCAGGGCGATGGCGGGGGAGAGGTCCTCGGTCATGGGGAGGATGAGCACGTCGGCGGGGGCGGTGTTCAGGCTGTCGTTCAGGTAGCCCTGGTCCTCCAGAACGAAGAACAGACGGGTCAAACCGATGGAAATACCAACTCCGGGCAGTTGTTTATCGGTGTAATATTCCGCTAAGTTATCATACCGGCCGCCGGAACAGATGGAGCCGATCTCCGGGTGGTCCAGCATGGTGGTCTCATAGACGGTGCCGGTGTAGTAGTCCAGGCCCCGGGCGATGGTCAGGTCCACGGCAAAGTGGTCCTGGGGCACCCCGAAGGCGGAGAGGTATTTGACCACCGTGTTCAGTTCATCCAGGCCCTGGTCAAAGAGCTCGTGGCGGCCCCGGTAGCCCTCCAGGTCGGCAAGGACCTCCTCGTTGGAGCCGGTGATGGCGATGAACTTCAAAATCTCCCCGGCCTGGTCCTCGGTCAGGCCGATTTCCTCCCCGGTGAGGAGGGCGGCCACCTTCTCGGCGCCGATCTTGTCCAGCTTGTCCACGGTGCGCATGATGTCCCCGGACTGCTCGGTGAGGCCCAGCATGGCGTAGAAGCCGTTTAAAATCTTCCGGTTGTTCACCCGGATCTGGAAGCGCTTCAGGCCCAGGGCGGTGAAGGCCCGGTAGATGATGGAGGGGATTTCCGCCTCGTTGGAGATGTCCAGCTTGCCGTCGCCGATGACGTCAATGTCCGCCTGGTAGAACTCCCGGAACCGGCCCCGCTGGGCCCGCTCGCCCCGGTAGACCTTGCCGATCTGGAAGCGGCGGAAGGGGAAGGTGAGCTGGCCGTAGTTCTGGGCCACGTACTTGGCCAGGGGGACGGTGAGATCGAAGCGGAGGGACAGGTCGGTGTCTCCCTTTAGAAAGCGGTAGATCTGCTTTTCCGTCTCCCCGCCGCCCTTGGCCAGGAGCACCTCGCTGGCCTCGATGAGGGGGGTGTCCAGGGGGGTAAAGCCGTAGAGGGAGTAGGTCTGGCGGAGGGTCTCCACCATGCGGTCAAACTGGACCTGCCGGGCGGGAAGGAGCTCCATGAAGCCGGACAGGGTGCGGGGCTGTACTTTACTCATGGTATCAAAATCCTTTCTGTGGGTGGATGGGGGTTATCAACAGGGTTTCCACATTTGTGGGGAAATAAAAAAATACGCTCCCATCCCAGGACTTGGGACGAGAGCGTTACAAAACACTTCGTGGTGCCACCCAAATTCAGACGCCCATGGGCGTCCCTTTCTTCCTTCTGGTGCGGGAAGGGGACCGCGCCCGTCTCCGGGCCCGCTGGTAGCGCTGTCTTCTCCGGGGCTCACACCTGAGGTCCTCTCAACCGCGGGACCTCTCTCTGTCGGGGGGCTGGCCGGGTACTCATGCGCCGTCGTGGCGGTATACAGGGGCGGAAGGCCCCCGGCTGAGGTTACAGGGAGAAGGGAACCCGGTTGGGGTTGACCACTTCACGCCAATCCAGATCACCCCGGGCCAGGCCGTGGATGAGCAGCTCGGCGGTGGCCACGTTGGTGGCCATGGGGACGGAGTGCTGGTCGCACAGGCGGCAGATATACATGACGTCCTTGTCCATCTCGTTGTCCAGGGGGGAGTTGAAGAAGAGGACCATGTCGATCTCGTTGTAGATGATGCGCTGGCCAATCTGCTCAATGCCTCCGTGCTCATGGGAGAGGAAGAGGTTGACGGGCAGACCAGTAGCCTCCGCCACCATACGGCCGGTGGCGTTGGTGGCGCAGACGTTGTGCTTGGACAGAACGCCGCAGTAGGCGGTGCAGAACTGGACCATCAGATCCTGCTTTTTGGTGTGGCTCATAATGGCAATGTTCATGGTGGCGGTAACCTCCTTATAGTGGTGGTGGAAGGTGGGTCCCCGGCGGTCAGCGGATATGCATGATGGGGACCTGGCGGCCGATGATGCGCTGGGCAATGTTCCAGCAGGCCAATGAGGCGCCCCGCCGTCCCTGGCTGGCCAGGGGCAGGCCCTGGTTGGCGCAGAGAATGACCTGAGGGTCCTCAGGCACCACGCCGATGAGAGGCAGACCGGCAGCGTTCATGGCGTCGTCGATGGTGGTGCGCAGTTTACGCAGGAGCTTGGGCTGAATGCGGTTCATCACCAGATGGATCTGCCGCAGGTCGGACAGCTCAGCTACCGTGCGCTGTGCATCCCGCAGGGAGGAGGCGTCGTTGGTGGCCACCACCAGCGCCCGGTCAGCCCCGCAGGTGGCCAGACGGAAGCCGGGCCCCAGCCCGGCGGGGGAGTCGATGAGAATGTAGTCGTAGAGGGTACGGGCGGTGGCTAACAGGGCCCGCACCTTGTCCGCCGTGAGGGCGGCGGGCAGATACATGGGGGCGGTGAGCAGGGAGAGGGTTTTCAGCTCCGGATGGGTGACCGCCGCCCGGGTCAGAGGACAGTGGCCCAGAGCCACGTCGGAGAAGTCCATCAGGGCCCGGTCGCTCAGTCCCAGGGAGATATCCAGGTTGCGCAGGCCGATGTCCATGTCGATGCACAGGACATTCTGGTCCAGCAGGGCCAGACAGGCGCCTACGCCTCCCGTGATGGAGGTCTTGCCGGTGCCCCCCTTGCCGGAGGTCACGGCGATGACAGTTCCCATGTGAAAGCCTCCCGTCCCACAAATTTAGTGTACCACAAATTTGGTCAGCGTCAATGGCCGCAGGAAAAAATTCCAAAAATCTTTATAAAAATAGGAGTAATTTCCCTGATTTTCCAACAGTTTGCTGCTTTGAAGCCTTAAAGCGGGTCTTTTTGCATCTTGGCCCAACGGCGGGGATAGCCCTTCAGGGTGGGGGCCACCTTCTCCATGACCACCAGGCGGTGAGCCACGTCGGTGGAGGGAATGGTGTAGTCGGTCTGCTGCCGCACCCGGCCCCCCAGCAGCTTGATGGCGTGGGCGGCTCCCTCCACCTCTCCAGCGCTGTCCACCGACTTCATGGACAGGAACAGCCCTCCCACCTTGGCGTAGGGGAGGCACAGCTCGCTGAGCAGCCGCAGGTCGGCCACCGCCCGGGCGGTGACCAGATCAAAGTGGTCCCGCCAGCCCTTTTCCAGGGCCTGCTCCTCGGCCCGGGCATGGACGGCCTCCACTCCGGTGAGGCCAAGGGTGGAAATCACCTCGTTGAGCCAGTCCACCCGTTTGTTCAGGCTGTCCAGCAGGGTGACCTGGAGCTGGGGAACCAGAATCTTCAACGGAAGGCCGGGAAAGCCCGCCCCGGTGCCCACGTCGATGAGGGTCTTGCCCGCCAGCTCCTGGGGGGAGAGGCCGGGGCAGGTGAGCAGGGCGGCGCAGTCCAGCATATGCAGCTGGGCCACCCCCAGGGGGTCCCGAATGGCGGTGAGGTTCATCACCTGGTTTTTTTCCAGCAGCAGCCGGCCGTATTCCGCCAGCTGCTTAGCCGCCTGGGCCGGGACCTGTTGGGTGAGGCCCAGAGCGTCCAGGCCGGAGGCGATGGTTTCTAGCATAGACGGTTACCTCCTGAAATTGGACAGCAGCCCCACAATGCCGATGGGGAGCGTAAAGGCGGCCAGGGCAAAACAGACCAGGGCCAGCACCACGGCCACAGAGGTCCTCGGGGCGCCCTTGGTGAGCCAGCTCACCAGTACCAGGGCCCCTAAGCCGATAAAGCCGGGGACGGCCAGCATTGGGGCCAAATTGCCCAGCATGGTGCCGGTGTAATAGAAATAGGTGGTGAGGGCCAAGAAGATCAGCACATACACAAGGCCGATCCAGGCCAGGGTGCGTTTGATGGGGGAGGCGGGAGTGTAGCCCGGCTCCTGTTCCCGGTCCTTATCCTGGGGATCGGGTTTGGGGGGATTGGAATGGGGCATAGCGTCTCCTCCTTGTCGTTATGGAGTTAGGGGTTCAAGCGCCGGCGAAGGGCGGCGCCCAGGCTCTGCCACAGGATGCAGATGAGGGGGGTGACGGTATAGACAAAGAGCAGCCGCAGGATAAACAGCATGCTCACCCGTCCGCCCCCGTGGAGGGCGGCCTGGTAATCGAAGTAGGAGATGGCCAGGCAGTGGTAGAGGTAGATGAGGTAGCTGGCCTTGTCCACCCGCTGCAGCCACCGGGGCATGGTTTTGGGCAGGTAGGTAGCCACCAGGAAGCAGGCCAGAATGGCGCTGAGGAGGTAGAGCATGTGGACTTGTTCCAGGAAGGGGACGGACCGGCGGCCGGTGTAGTTGAGCCAGCATAGCAGCAGGTTGGCCCCGGAAAAGAGGACGAAGCAGGTCCAGATGAGGGAGCGGTTGCCGCGCAGGGTGGCCAAAAACTCCTCATAGCGGGGCCCCACATAGCACCCGGCCAGATAGTAAAAGAGGTAAGTGGTAAACACCCGGTCCCCGTAGCGGAAGCCCAGGCCGGGCCAGATGACCTCCAGCAGGTCGGCCAGGTGCATGGCGCTCAGCCAGGTAATCCCCAGGGCAAAGGGGAGGAGGATGGCGCGGGAGAAGCGGCGGACCAGCCAGCGGAAGAGGGGGGTGAGCAGAACAAACTGGGCCAGGGCCACCACAAAGTAGAAGTGGCTGGACAGGTCCCCCCGGATGAGGTAGCCCCCAAAGTCCTTCCAGGACAGGGGGAAGTATTTCAGGTACTGGCTGAACCACAGGTAATACAGGCCCACCGCCACAATGTAGGGCAAAAAGATGGACTTCACCCGCCCCCAGTAATAGGACCCCAGGCTGCTCTGCCGGGAGCGGGGGAGGGTGAGCTTGATGCCGCTGAGGAAGAAGAAGCCGTACACCGACACATAGCTCAGCCGCTGGAGCAGATAGACGGAGGCGTACTGCCAGCTGCCGTGGTCCAGGTGGGTGATGGGGTGGGCGGAGCAGTGGCTCCAGAGCACCATGGCGCAGAAGGCCAGATTGAGCCAGGGCAGCTCAGTTTTTCGCGTTCCGGGGGCCATGGGGTTGCCCCTCCTCTCTCTTGCCTCCGGAAAGCCTTGGGGCCCAAGGCTTTCCGGGTTTGACCCGTCTGGAGCGTTTTTTGGAGGGCAAAATGACCCAAGATGGGAGAGACCCTGCCGCCATTGGCTCCAGACGGGTAAAACAAATGGTATTCTATCGGTTAAATATTACAAAACGAAATATCCGGTGTCCTTACTTCTTGGGGACCAGCACCTGGGTGCCGCCCATATAGGGTTGGAGGACGGCGGGGATTTTCACGGTGCCGTCGGCCTGGAGGTTGTTCTCCAGGAAGGCGATGAGCATGCGGGGAGGAGCCACCACGGTGTTGTTCAGGGTGTGGGGGAGGTAGGTGCCCTTCTCGCCCTTCACCCGCATCTTCAGGCGGCGGGCCTGAGCGTCGCCCAGGTTGGAGCAGGAGCAGACCTCAAAGTACTTCTGCTGGCGGGGGGACCAGGCCTCAATGTCGCAGGACTTCACCTTCAGGTCGGCCAGGTCACCGGAGCAGCACTCCAGCTGGCGGACGGGGATGTCCAGGGAGCGGAAGAGCTCCACGGAGAACCGCCACATCTTCTCATACCAGGTCATGGAGTCCTCGGGCTTGCACACCACCACCATCTCCTGCTTCTCGAACTGGTGGATGCGGTAGACGCCCCGCTCCTCGATGCCGTGGGCGCCCTTCTCCTTGCGGAAGCAGGGGGAGTAGGAGGTGAGGGTCTGGGGCAGGTTCTCCTCGGGGATGATCTGGTCAATGAACTTGCCGATCATGGAGTGCTCGCTGGTGCCGATGAGGTAGAGGTCCTCGCCCTCGATCTTGTACATCATGGCGTCCATCTCGGTCTGGGACATGACGCCCTCCACCACGTTGCCGTGGATCATGAAGGGGGGGATGCAGAAGGTGAAGCCCTTGTTGATCATGAAGTCCCGGGCGTAGGCCAGCACCGCCTCGTGGAGACGGGCGATATCGCCCATGAGGTAGTAGAAGCCGTTGCCGGACACCCGGCCGGCGGAGTCCATGTCGATGCCGTTGAAGGACTCCATGATCTGGGTGTGGTAGGGGATCTCAAAGTCGGGGACCTTGGGCTCCCCGAAGCGCTCCACCTCCACATTACAGGAGTCGTCGGGACCGATGGGGACGGAGGGGTCGATGATGTTGGGGATAGTGAGCATGATCTTGCGGATCTGCTGGGCCAGCTCGGTCTCCTTGGCCTCCAGGGCGGCCAGCTCATCGGCGTTGGCCTTTACCTGGGCCTTTACCGCCTCGGCCTCCTCCAGCTTGGAGGGGTCCTTTTTGGCCTGGCCCATGAGCATGCCCACCTGCTTGGACAGGGAGTTGCGGGCAGAGCGCAGCTCGTTGGCCCGGGTCTGGGCGGCCCGGTTCTCCTCGTCCAGCGCCAGCACCTGGTCTACCAGGGGCAGCTTTTCCTCCTGGAACTTCTTCTTGATGTTCTCCTTCACCACATCGGGGTTCTCACGGATGAATCGAATGTCTAACATGTCCTATTTCTCCTTAAATATTAATCGTATTCACAAAGGCCAGGCCGGGATGTTTCACGTGAAACATGGGGCCCGCCGGGGGATCGAAGGTTGTCCGGCCCGGGGCCGGGGTAGGGGAGAGGGGGTTAATCCACCGCCTCTTTGATCTCCTGGAAGCGGTCGTAGGGGGAGAAGCGGTCGTTGTCGGTGGTGCTCTCCTTGGGGAGGTAGTCCACCAGGCCCGCCTCCTCCAGGCTGTCGATGAGCTGGCGGCACAGGGTCCAGCGGCTGCGGACGTAGGCCTCGTCGATCTGCCAGAACCAGTCCATGGCCCGCTGTGTGGAGTCCAGGGTCTGCTCCAGGTCGGCGATCACGCCGGGCAGCACGTCCATCTGATCCTGATAGTCGGCCAGCTGTTCCTCCAGGTCGGCCACCTGCTGCTTCAGGGACTCGTTCTGGTCGTAGAGATTTTGCAGGGACTGCACCGCGTTGACGGACTCCTGCTGTAGGCTGTCGATCTCCTCCTGGTTTTGCTGCTGGAGCAGGTCGTTTTGCCGCCGCTCCATGAGAAAGGTGAACAGCAGGAGGGCGAAGGCGGCGGCAAAGAGGATGGTGATGTATTGGAATACCGACTTTTGCCGCCGCTTCTGCTGTCCCGGGGTGAGGGTGGGACGCTTGGCCTCCTTGGGCTGGGAAGTGGCAGGGGCTTGTCCCTCCGCCGGGGCCGCTGACTCAGGGGCTGGTGCTTCCGGCTCCTGGGACAGGGGCCGCTTGTGTTCTTCAGCCATGGTGCTCTACCTCCCCCCGCAGACTCTGGAGGAGGGCCAGAAGCCCTTCCAGGTCGTCTGTATTATAGTATTCCAATTCAATGCGGCCTTTTTTCCCCTTGTGGCTGATGTGGACCTTTCGGCCCAGACGGCTGGAGAGGTCCTTCTCCAGCTCGCCCAGATAGAGGGAGAGGTCCTCCCCCTGGGGTTTGGCCTTCTCCTGCTTTTCCTTTTGCAGGGCCTTCACCAGGGCCTCGGTCTGGCGCACCGACAGCTGGCCCTGGATCACCCGCTTGGCGCACTCCCGCTGTATGGCGGCGGTGGGGGCGCCCAGAATGGCCCGGGCGTGGCCGGCGGAGAGCTGTCCCTCCTCCACCAGGGTCATCAGGTCCTCAGGCAGGGCCAGCAGGCGCAGGGTATTGGCGATGGCGGGCCGGGATTTGCCCATCTGCTGGGCCACCTGCTCCTGGGTGAGGCCGTACTCCTCCATGAGCACCTGGTAGCCCCGGGCCTCTTCGGCGGGGTTCAGGTCCTCCCGCTGGAGGTTTTCAATGAGGCCCAGCTCCATCACCTTCCGGTCGTCGGCCTCAATGATGACGGCGGGCACCTCCATCAGCCCCGCCAGCTTGGCCGCCCGCCACCGCCGTTCCCCGGCAATGATCTGGTAATAGCCGGAGGCCAGACGGCGGACTGTCAGGGGCTGGATGATACCGTGGACGCGGATGGATTCGGCCAGATCGGCCAGCGCCTCCTCGTCAAAGCGCTTCCGGGGCTGGTTCAGCCCCGGCTCCACCTGGGAAATGGGCAGGGAGACGGAGCCCTCCCCCTGGGGGGACAGGTCCGGGTCGCCCAGCAGGGCGTTGAGGCCTCGGCCAAGTCCCAGTTCCATGTTTCGTTTGGCCATAGTGTTACTCCTTTAAAAAAGGGCCAGGGGGATCACCCCTTGGTGTGGATGGATACGATCTCCTGGGCCAGGGCGGAATAGGCCTCGCTGCCCCGGGAGTAGGGGTCGTAGGCGGTGACCGGCTTGCCGTGGCTGGGGGCCTCGGAGAGCCGGACATTCCGGGGAATCACGGTGGCATATACCTGGCCGGGGAAGTGGCGCTTGACCTCCTCCGCCACCTGAAGGGACAGGTTGGTGCGGCTGTCAAACATGGTCAGCAGCACCCCCTCCAGAGCCAGCTTTGGATTGAGCTTCCGCTTCACCAGACGGACGGTGGCCAGCAGATCGCTTAACCCCTCCAGAGCGTAATACTCACACTGCACCGGCACCAGCAGAGTGTGGGCGGCGCACAGGGCATTGACGGTGAGCAGCTCCAGGGAGGGGGGACAGTCGATGAGGATGTAGCCATAGGAGGGAGCCAGCTGTTCCAGGGCGCTTTTCAGCAGGTTCTCCCGGTTGTCAATGGCGATCATCTCCACCCCTGCTCCGGCCAGCGCCTTGTTGGAGGGGAGGACATCCCCGTACTTGGTGGACACCACCCCCCGCTTGGGGTCGGCCTCGTTGATGAGGACGTCGTAAATATTGGGGGAGGCGGTATTTTTGTCCACACCCATTCCGGAGGTGGCGTTGGCCTGGGGGTCAAAGTCACACAGCAGCACCCGCTGCCCCAGCGCGGTGAGGGCGGCGGTTAAATTTACGGTGGTGGTGGTTTTTCCCACCCCACCCTTTTGATTGACAACAGCAATGATCCTGGCCATGAGGTGCCTCCTTGCGCACTGCGGGTAAGTGTCCGATGGGTGGTTCGCGTCTTACCATTATAACAATTGCGCCGGGGCATTTCAACCGTTTCCCCCTTATTTTCTTCTTAAGAGAGGAGGAGAGAGGGGATGTTTCACGTGAAACATTGGGACAAAAAAGCCCCCGCCGTCTCCACAGACGGCGAGGGTAGGGAGGGGGAGTGAGGGGTCAGGTGCGGCTGCGCCGGGGAATGTGGATGGTGAGGAGGATTTCTTCCTCTGTGTCCTCCCGCCGACACTGGGCGTCCACGCCGGCGGAGCGCATCAGATCCAGACTACGGGTAATGGTATTGAGAAAGAGGCGCACGTCCTTAACCACAAAGGTGGGGCGGCGGCCCTTGGCCTTGAGGCGGGCGCAGAGGAGGGATTCCACCAGGGTCTCGGTCTGAGCCACAGTAAGGCTGTGTTCCACAATTTGGTTGGCGGCCTGCCGCTGCTGATCCGGGTCCTCCAGGCGGAGAAGGGCACGGGCATGGCGCTCCGTGGCCCCTCCGTCCCGCAGGGAGGCGAGGAGGTCCGGGGGGAGCTTCAGCAGCCGCAGCTTGTTGGCCACTGCGGACTGGCTTTTGCCCAGGCGGCGGGCCACCTCCTCCTGGGACAGGTGGTAGGTATCAATGAGGCGGCGCAGGGCAAGGGCCTCCTCCCAAAAGTCCAAGTCCTTCCGCTGTAAATTTTCCACCAGGGCCAGCAGGGAGGAGGACTGACTGTCCGTCTGCATCGAGAGGCAGGGCACCTCCGTCAGCCCCGCCAGCTTGGCCGCCCGTAGCCGCCGCTCCCCGGCAATTAGCTCCCAGCTGCCATCCTTCCATCGCACCGTCAAGGGCTGGAGCAGCCCCAGCGCCCGGATGGAGGAGGCCAGCTCGTCCAGCTCCGGCTGGGAAAAATGTCTGCGGGGCTGGTCTGGGTTGGGGTAAATGGCCTCCACCGGCAAAAACAGCACCCGTCCGGTGTCGTAAATTCCCTTTTTGCTCCGCAGCCACATACGCTCCTCCGCCTTTCCTGTCTTTGTCTATAGTTTACCATATTATGGAAAATAAAGCGTCGAAATGCCGAAGGGGAGAAAAATAATTTTTAACCCTTAGGCCAAGTCCCTCATGCAAAAAAATAACAGATATTGGGAAATATCCCGGCAGCGGCGGGGATGGGGAAAGAAAAATGAAGGAAGGGGTTGTGCAGACTGGAAAAGAAAGCTATAATGAAGGGGAAGAAATTGAGGTGGACCGGGGAACCAGAACCCCGCAGAACGAAAGCGGTCGGCAGCCCTGCCAGATGTAGGCGGGGCCTGGGGCCGTTTTCCTCCCAAGAAGGTCAAAAAGCGGAAGGAGAGAACGAGTATGAAAAGCAAACGGCTCCCCCTGGCATTTTGGATTTTTGCCGGATTAGTTGTGGGTGTAGTAGCGGGCCTGGCTCTCATGAATACCTCAGTGGCGGGCATGGCGGGCAAGGACTTTGCCAATGCATACATCAAGCCCTGGGGCGATATTTTCCTCAATCTGTTGAAGTTTGTGGTGGTGCCCATCGTGCTGTTTTCCATCGCATCGGGTGTGATCTCCATGCAGGACATCGGCAAGGTGGGGTCCATCGGTGGAAAGACCATCGTCTATTATATATGTACCACCGCCTTTGCTGTGATACTGGCCCTGATTCTGGCCAGCCTGGCCAAGGGGGCGGGGCTGTTCGTGGAGCTGAACACCTCCGACCTAAGCTATACCCCCCCGGAGGGCCAGAGCATTATGACAGTCATTGTCAACATCTTCCCCTCCAACGCGGTGCAGCCCCTGGCTGACGCCACCATGCTCCAGGTCATCGTCATCTCCCTGCTGGTGGGCTTCGGCGTGCTGCTGGCGGGGGAGAAGGGCCTGGTGGCCGCCCAGATCATCGACAGCTTCAATGAGGTCTTCATGAAGATCATGGACCTGATCATCAAGCTCTCCCCCATCGGCGTGGCCTGCCTGATGTGCCCGGTGGTGGCGGAGAACGGACCTAAGATCCTACAGTACATGATCGCCGCCCTGGCGGTGGCCTATGTGGGCTACATTGTTCACGCCCTGGTGGTCTATTCCAGCACCGTCCGCCTGCTGGGCGGGCTGTCCCCCATGGCCTTCTTCAAGGGCATGGCTCCCGCCATGCTGATGGCCTTCTCCTCCGCCTCCTCGGTAGGAGCGCTGCCCTTCAACCTGGAGTGCTCCGAGCGGCTGGGAGCCCGGCGTGAGGTGGCCTCCTTCGTGCTGCCTCTAGGCGCCACCATCAACATGGACGGCACCGCCATCTACCAGGGTGTGTGCGCGGTGTTCATTGCCACCGCCTTCGGCATTGACCTGACCATGGGCCAGATGCTCACCATCGTCCTCACCGCCACTCTGGCCTCCATCGGCACCGCCGGTGTGCCCGGAGCGGGCATGGTCATGCTGGCCATGGTGCTCCAGAGCGTCAACGTCCCCGTGGAGGGCATCGCCCTGGTGGCGGGCATCGACCGGGTCTTCGACATGGGCCGCACCACGGTGAACATCACCGGCGACGCCGCCTGTGCCATCATCGTCTCCCGTATGGAGGACAAAAAGGAGAGCCTCACCCGCCGGGTGGTGGGCTGACCCTTTCGTGGAAATGACCAGAGGGGCCGCGCCTTTCCCGGCGCGGCCCCCTCTTGCTTCCCCTGGAGAGGAGAACAAACCAATCGAGAAGGAAAAAAGAAAATTGTACATAATCCCCTCGAAAAAAATAAAAAAAGGGATTGCAGGGGTGGAAATTTTTTTGTAGAATGGATGTGTATCTCCATAGACAGGGTGGCCCGTTTTCGGGCCACTGTCATTTTCACGGAAGGGCGGGAGAGAAAATGGAGCTTTTGAAGCAGCGCATCCGCCAGGATGGAATTGTGAAGGGCACGGATGTATTAAAGGTGGACAGTTTTCTGAACCACCAGATGGATGTCGCTCTCTTTGAGGAGATCGGCAAGGAATTTGTGCGGCGTTTTGAGGGCTGCGGCGTGAACAAGATCTTGACCATCGAGGCCTCGGGCATCGGGATCGCTTGTGTCACGGCGCAGTTTTTTCACTGTCCGGTGATTTTTGCCAAGAAGAACCAGACGAAAAACATCGCCGGGGAGGTATACACCACCCAGGTGGAGTCCTTTACCCACGGTCGGATCTACGACGTGATTGTGGCCAAGCAGTTCCTGGGTCCGGAGGACCGGGTGCTGATCATTGACGACTTTTTGGCCAACGGAGCGGCTCTGGACGGACTCATTGACCTGGTCCACCAGTCGGGGGCCCAGCTGGCGGGGGCGGGCATTGTTATTGAAAAAGCTTTCCAGCCCGGGGGAGACCGCATCCGTGCCAAGGGCGTGCGGGTAGAGTCTCTGGCCCGAATCAAGTCCATGAGCGAGGCGGACGGAGTGGAGTTTGTGGACTGAACCACCCGTCCTGGAAACCTTGGTTAAAGCCGAAGAGATTCGGTTTTAATATAGTTGTTCCAAAGCAATGAAACGAACAAACAAAACTAAGGAGGACAAAGCAAACATGAAAAAGATTCTTGCCCTGGCCCTGGCCTGTGCCATGACCCTGCCCCTGGTTGCCTGCGGCAGCAGCGGCTCCAACAGCTCCGCCGGCAGCGCCAGCAGTGCGGGCAGCGCCGGCAGCGCCGGAAGTGCCAGCAGCACCGGCACCACCGACAACAGCGACTTTAAGGTGGGCGCCATCTATATCAACAGCAAGAACGATACCACCGGCTACACCTTCGCCCACAACAACGGCATCGTCACCGCCATGGAGGCCCTGGGCCTGGATCCCGCCACCCAGCTGGTCATTCAGGACGAGATCCCCGAGGACTATGACCAGGTAGCCACCGCTGTAGACACCCTGGTGGGCGAGGGCTGCAACATCATCTTCGGCATCTCCTTCGGCTACATGGACGCCCTGGCCGACAAGGCGGAGGAGTACCCCGACGTCATGTTCTCCCACGCCACCGGCTATAAGAGCAACGAGACCAACTTCAACAACTACTTCGGCCGTGCCTATCAGGCCCGCTACCTCTCCGGCATCGCCGCCGGTCTGAAGAGCCTGGAGACCGGCAACAACAACCTGGGCTACGTGGCCGCTTACGGCACCGAGTACGCTGAGACCTGCTCCGGCATCAACGGCTTTACCCTGGGTGTGCAGGCCGTCAACCCCGACGCCACCGTATATGTGAAGGAACTGGGCGCCTGGGCCGACGAGGTCAACGAGTCCGCCTTCGCCAAGGAGCTCATCGAGTCCTACGGCTGCGGCGTCATTGCCCAGCACTGTGACTCCGCCCAGCCCCAGATCGCCGCTCAGGACGCCGGCGTGTTCGGCTGCGGCTACAACTCCGACATGACTGCCGACGCCCCCAACGCCCACCTCACCGCCGCCATCTGGAACTGGAACGTGTACTATCAGACCGCCATTGAGGCCGCTATGACCTGCGGCGGCGCGGAGAACTTTGTCACCGCCATGGGCGGCCCTGCCTACTACGGCGGCCTGAAGGAGGACTTCGTGGCTGTCTCCCCCCTGAACGAGGCCACCGTGGCTGCCGGTACCCAGGAGGCCATTGACGCCGTTACCCAGCTGATCGTCTCCGGCGAGTGGGACGTGTTCTCCGGCGTGAAGCTGCACCTGACCGTGGCCGAGGACGGCACCGTCACCCTGGAGCAGGAGGATGCCGCTCTGGTGGACAACGCAGGCAACGAGATCGTGGCTGCTGCCGGTCCCTCTGTGGAGGACGGCGTCATTACCGGCACCATGAACTACTTTGTGGAGGGCGTGAAGGAGGCCTAACTCCTTCCACCCGGTCCAGACCGTACCCACCGGGCCGGCCGGTCATGATCCGGCCGGCCCGCTTTTTCCCCAGAGGCGTCCGCTTTTGGGGAAATTACCATAGGGGACGGGGGATAGGCGGCCGGAGAGACGGCCGGTTATCCCATGTCTCTTATACCAAGGATGAAGGAGGAACCACTATGGCGCAGCAGCCAAACGCCATTGAGATGCGGGGGATCACCAAGACCTTCGGCAGCGTGGTGGCCAACCAGGACGTGAACCTGACCCTGCGGCAGGGGGAGATCTTAGCTCTGCTGGGGGAGAACGGCTCGGGAAAGACCACCCTGATGAACATGCTCTCGGGCATTTACAAGCCCGACGCCGGGGAGATCCTGGTGGAGGGGAAGGCGGTGTCCATCGACTCCCCCCAGGACGCCAAGCGGCTGGGTATCGGCATGGTCCACCAGCACTTCAAGCTGGTGGATGTATTTTCCGCCGCCGACAACATCTGGATGGGCAAGGAGAAGGCGGGTTTTAGGCTGAAGAAGGACCGCTATGAGGAGATCCGCTCCATGGCTCAAAAGTTCGGCTTTGACCTGGATCCGGAGAAGAAGGTCCGGAACATGGCCGTGTCGGAGAAGCAGACCCTGGAGATCATCAAGGTGCTCTACTACGGGGCCAAGGTGATCATCCTGGACGAGCCCACCGCCGTGCTCACGGTGCAGGAGATCCAGAAACTCTTTGGGGTGCTGCGCCGGATGAAGGAGGAGGGCCACTCCATCATCATCATCACCCACAAGCTCAACGAGGTCATGGACATCTCCGACCGGGTGGCCATCCTCCGCAAGGGTGAGTACATCACCACCGTGGACACCGCCTCTACCAACGAGCAGCAGCTCACCGAGTACATGGTGGGGCGGAAGATCGATTTGAACATCCAGCGGCCCGTGGTGGAGAAGAAGCGGCCCCTGCTGGAGATCCGGGACCTGACCATCCGCAACGACGAGGGGGCCGTGGCCATCGACCACGTGAGCTTCTACATCCGGGGCGGCGAGATCCTGGGCGTGGCGGGCATCGCCGGCTGCGGCCAGAAGGAGCTGTGCGAGGCCATTGCCGGCCTGCGGCCCATCCAGTCGGGCCTGATGATCCACAAGGGAGACAACATCGTGGGCCTGCCCCCCAAGGCCATTTTGGAGAAGGGCATCTCCATGTCCTTCATCCCCGAGGACCGTCTGGGCATGGGCCTGGCGCCCTCTTTGTCCATCACGGACAACATGATTTTGAAAAACTACGCCTCCGCCAAGGGCCCCTTTGTGGACCGGAAGGGGGGGCGGGAGGACGCCCTGCGGGTCATCCAGGAGCTGGAGGTGGTCACCCCCTCCACCGAGACCCCGGTGCGGCGGCTGTCCGGCGGCAACGTGCAGAAGGTGCTGCTGGGCCGGGAGATCAAGGCCGGCCCCAACGTCATCGTCACCGCCTACCCGGTGCGGGGCCTGGACATCAACTCCTCCTACGCCATCTATCACATCCTCAACCAGCAGAAGCAGGACGGAGTGGGCATCCTCTTTGTGGGCGAGGACCTGGACGTGATGATGGCCCTGTGTGATAAGATCATGGTCCTCTGCCACGGCAAGGTGATGGGCGTGGTCCACGCCCACAAGACCACCAAGGAGGAGCTGGGCCTGATGATGACCGGGGCCCTGGACCTGAGCAACAAGTACGAGGATAAGCCCGCCGGCTACGCCAAGGACACCAACATTTCCGCCCAGGAGCTGGAGCAGCTGCAGCGGCAGCGGGAAGAGAAAGGGGAGGAGGAGTGAAATGCGCCTGCATGTGGTAAAACGGGACCACTGTCCCCTGTGGAAAAAAGCCTGCCTGTATCTGCTGGCGGTGCTCTCCGCCCTGGTGCTGGGGGGCATCCTGCTGCTGGCCATGGGGGTGGACCCCTTGGCCTACTACAGCCGGATGTTCACCATGGGCATGGTGGGCAACAAGATCGCCTATAAATCCATGGAAAACTATCTGAAGGTCTTCGTTCCCCTGGCGGTCACCTCGGTGGCCCTGTCCCTGGCCTTTAAGATGCGCTTTTGGAACATCGGGGGAGAGGGACAGTTCATCGTGGGTGCCATTGCCGCCGCCACCGTGGCCTTCCAGGCCGGGCCGGTGCTCCCCCAGGGGGTCACTCTGGTGCTCATGTGCCTGGCCGCCATGGTGTGCGCCGGAGTGTACGGCTCCATTGCCGCGGTGCTGAAGGTGAAGTTCGGCACCAACGAGACCCTCATGACCCTGATGCTCAACTATGTGGCCCTCTATTTCCTCACCTTCCTGGGGGAGACCAAGGCCGACTGGAACTTCTACCTGGACGAGACCTCCGTGCGGCCCATCTTTGCCAACTTCGGCAAGACGGTGTCCTTCCCCGCCTTCCCCATTGGAAAATTTGGCCTGAACCTGTGCGTCATTCTCACCTTTGTGCTGGGCGTGCTGGTGTTTGTGTATTTGAAGTATACCAAGCAGGGCTATGAGATCGCCGTGGTGGGAGACAGCGCCGGCACCGCCCACTACGCGGGCATGAAGGTGAACACCATTGTTCTGCGCACCGTCTTCCTCTCCGCCTGCCTCATCGGCCTGGCCGCCGCCTTCAAGGTGGGCACCGCCGGCATTCTGTCCACCGCCATCACCGATGATGTGGGCTGGACGGGCATCATCGTGGCCTGGCTGGCCCAGATGAACACCGCCGTCATCTTCCTGGTCTCCGCCCTCATCGGCATGCTGCGCTACGGCTCCACCGTGGCCGCCGCCACCTTCTCCCAGGTGGACTCCAGCTTCGCCAATATGCTCCAGGGCGCCATTTTGTTCCTGGTGCTGGCGGCGGACTTCTTCATTCGCTTCCAAATCGTTCCTGTGAAGAAAGGGGGCAAGGCAAATGGAAATGGATAAGCTGGGCGTGGTCACCTCCTTTTTGCACAACATCGTGGTCTATAACATCCCCCTGCTCTACGGCACCACCGGCGAAATCATCGTGGAGAAGTCGGGGAGCCTGAACCTGGGCGTGGAGGGCATTATGGCCGTGGGCGCCATCTTCGGCTACATCGCCGGCTGCTACGCCAACAGCCTGGGGGTGGGCATCCTCACCTCCTTTTTGGCCGGAGCCCTGTGCGGGCTGATCTTCGCCGTCCTCACCGTCTCCCTCCAGGCCAACCAGAACATCACCGGTCTGACCCTTACCACCTTCGGTCTGGGCGTGTACTTTTTCGTGGGCAACGGCCTGAAATCCATTGCCTGGCCCGCCATGAACGACTACCCCAACATCAAAAACGGCTTTGCCGACCTGCCCATTCCGGGGCTGTCTCAGATTCCCCTGCTGGGCAAGGGGCTCTTCTCCCACAACGTGCTGGTCTACCTGGCGGTGGTCATCGCCCTGTGCATGTGGTGGTATATGAACCGCACCACCCCAGGCCTGCGCCTGCGCTCGGTGGGCGAGAACCCCGCCGCCGCCGACTCGGTGGGTATCAACGTCAAGCGGGTGCAATACCTCCACATCTGCCTGGGCTGCGGCATCATGGGCATCGGCGGGTACTATATGGGCCTGAACATGTCCGGCTCCTTCAACAGCAGCTGCTGGATCAACGGTTACGGCTGGATCGCGGTGGCTCTGGTCATCTTCGCCAACTGGAATCCCGCCCTGGCCATCCTGGGCACCTTCGTCTTCGGCTTCTTCAACACCCTGCGGGTGTCGGGCTCCAGCCTGGCCGCCGCCTTCCCCGGCCCCCTGGGCTGGCTGGCGGGGGTACCCACCCAGCTCTACCAGGCGCTGCCCTTCCTCATCACCGCTGTGGTGCTGGTGGTCACCTCCGTGCGTAAGCGGGAGGGCTCCGGTTTGCCCGCCTCCCTGGGTCTGAATTACTTCCGGGAGGAGCGGTAAGTCGCTTGTCAAAAACAATGAAACAGGGCCGCCCGGCTTGATGCCGGGCGGCCCATTTTTCGTTCCATTTTGAAGGGGGGAGGATCAGTCGTCCCAGTCAGCGTCCCAGTCCAGGATGGTCCCGGTAACGGCATCGATCTCAAACTCGTACTCCATCCGGCCGCTGCGCAGCTCACCCTCATAGACGGCCCGGCCGTCGTCATAGTCCAGCTTGAACTCATGGTAGGTGCCGGTGGTGCCGGCCTTCTGCTCCACAATCTGCTTGGCCTTGGTCTCACCAATATAACTGTTGGTATTCTGAGTAGGAGTATAATACTCAGCGTCGTAGTCGTAGCTGCGGATTTCGCCGGTGGCGGCGTCAATCTCGTAGTCATATTCCTTGTTTCCGGAGTAAAACTCTACCTCATAGACCTTGCGACCGTCCTCCCAGTCGGCCTCCACATGGACGAAGGTGGCCTTGGAGGCGGATACGCCGGCGTGGTCCAGGGCGATCTCCTTGGCCTTGCCGCCGCCGATGTCCTTCTGGGAGGTGGAGGGGGCGTAGCTCTCGATGTCAAAGTCGTAGTCCCGGATAGAGCCGGTGATGGCGTCGATCTCGTAGTCATACTCCTGGTTGGCCTTCCAGAATTCCACATCGTAGATCATCCGGCCGTCGTCCCACTCCCGTTCCACGCGGTAGAAGGTGACCTGGGAGGACTTCAAACCGGCGTGGTCCAGAGCGATCTCCTTGGCCTTGGCCGTACCGATGTAGGCGCCGTCGTCGGTGTCGTCGGTGGTGAGGACTACCGTCTTGTTGTCGGCGTCCCAGGCCACGTCAATGCCCAGAGCCCGGCTGACGGCGGCCAGGGGCAGGTAGGTGGTGCCGTCGATGGTGAAGGGCTCCACCCGGTTGCCCTTGCCGTCCCGCAGGTCCAGCTCCTCCCCGTTGAGGGTGACCTTCATGTTCTGGTAGTCCAGGTAGGCGGTCTTCCGTCCCACGGTGGCGAAGGATGATACCGTCATGGTCCCCACCAGAGCCGTCACAGCCAGGGCGCCCGCCAGAGCTACTTTCCAATTCCGCTTCATATTGTTGTCCTCCTTTAATGGTGTGTTATGGTCCCGTTTTTCTTGGGCCTTGTTTGCGTTCATCTTTGTAATGCAGAGGGAGGACCCTTTATTGCAGGGGTAAAAAAATTTTTTAAAAAATTTTTTTAGCTGGGTTGGGAAGGGGGGCGGGGAAAAAGAAGGGGTCATAATTTGCCTCCGACCATCATAGGATGCTGGTACAAGCTATTGTACAAAAGGAGGGGTTGCATGAAGGGGAGACGACCCTACCGTGCCGCCCTGCGGCGGGGGATCGGTCTGGGTCTGGCGATGGTGGCCATATGGGGTGTGAGCCTGACCGCCGATCTCTCCGCGCTGGGAGAGGGGCTGTGGAAGCTGGGGGAGGAGCCCAGTCTGGCAGTGGGTCTGCTGTCGGGACAGATGGGGAAGCTGCCGGAGGAGGAGCGGGCCCTGGAGGGCTGGGGCCGGCTGCTGCTGGGCCAATCGGCGCTGTTGGCGGCGGGGGAGGAAGAGGTGCTCCAGTACCGCAGCGGGCAGCAGCAGCCGGAGGACCTGCTGCCCCAGGACGGGGACGGAGACGACCAGGAGGAGCCGGAGCTGGAGCCCCAGGCAGAGGAGGACGGCATTGTGGAGATGACCGCAAAGGGCAAGACGGGAGGGCAGTACCTCTATGGGGAAGGGGTGTACCTCTATAACCGCACCGGATATGAGCTGGGCACTTCGGTGCTCACCCAGGGCCAGATTCAGGTGGAGCCGGGGGAGGGCCCTCAGATCCTGATCATCCACACCCATGGCAGCGAGTCCTACTCTCAGACCGACGGGGATGTGTATGAAGAGAGCGACCCCTACCGCACCACCGACTGCACCCACAATGTGGTCAAGGTGGGGGAGGAGATGGCCACCGTCTTTCGGGCCCACGGTTTTCAGGTTTTACACGATACCACCCTATACGATTACCCGGCCTACAACGGGGCCTACGACCGGTCCAAGGCGGCGGTAGAGCAGTGGTTGGCGGAGTACCCCACCATCCAGGTGGTGCTGGACGTCCACCGGGACGCCCTGGTGGGCAACAACGGGGAGGTGTATAAGCTGGTGAGCACCGAGGCGGAGCAGAAGGTGGCCCAGGTGATGCTGGTGGTGGGCACCGACGACGGGGGAGCCAACCACCCGGGCTGGAAAAACAACCTGGCCTTTGCCGTGGCGCTGCAAAAGGAGCTGGTACGGGGCTACTCCAGCCTGGCCCGGCCCATTGTGCTGCGCAGCAGCAGCTATAACCAGCAGCTGCGGCCGGGCTACTTATTGGTGGAGGTGGGGGGCCATGGCAATACCCTCACCGAGGCCATAGCCGGCGCCCGGATGTGGGCGGACAACGTGGCCCGGACCCTGACCAGTCTGGGCAACTGACCCTTGCCAAGGGGACAGAGATGGGTTACACTGGGAAAAAGAGCGCCCAGCGGGGGCGGCAGGAGAGGAGAGGGCAGGATGGAGGACCACGTCTACTATATGAAAGAGGCCCTGGCTCTGGCCCGCCAGGCGGCGGCGGAGGGGGACGTGCCGGTGGGGTGCGTCATTGTGCGGGACGGGGAGATCATCGGCCGGGGCCGCAACCGCCGGGAGGAGCGGGGGGACGCCACCGCCCACGCCGAGCTGGAGGCCATCCGGGAGGCCTGTGGGCGGGTGGGGAGTTGGCGGCTGAGTGGCTGTACCCTGTATGTCACCCTGGAGCCCTGTCCCATGTGCGCCGGAGGGATCATCAACGCCCGCATCGACACGGTGCGCTACGGGGCCCGGGAGGAGAAGAGCGGGTGCTGCGCCTCGGTGCTCAACCTCTTTGAGGAGCGGTTCAACCACCGCCCCCGGATCTACCAGGGCCCCCTGGCGGAGGAGTGCCGGCAGCTGCTCCAGGAGTTTTTTGAGGGGCTGAGAGGAAAAACCCATTGGAATGAAAAGATTTAATTCTTTTGTAACAATTCTCCTGAACTTTTGTAATAACACCCGGTTATACTAATACTCGCAAGGCAAGAGACATCTTTTCATTCTATCCTCCAATTTCTTGAAACACCGGCGGAGCACATCCGCCGGTGTTTCCTTTTCCCGGGACAGCGGAAAAGATTTAATGATTCTGTAACAAATGAAGTTGGATTTCTTAATAACTCTTTTGTATCATAACACTTGCAAGAGACAGTTCGTTTCATTTTAATCCTCTTTTTCAACGGGAAAGCCCGGACGCTTTGGAGCAGGCGTCCGGGCATTTTCGTTGTTCGGGAAGGCAAAAAGGAGCCCCGCGGCTGCCGCGCCGCGGGGCTCCTTCTCTATGTATCGTGATCCTTCCAAATCACAATCAAACGATGCAGTCAGGAGAAGCTCAGCACTTCTCGAAGATGGTGGCCACGCCCTGGCCGCCGCCGATGCACAGGGTAGCCAGGCCCTTCTTGGCCTCGGGGCGCTTGGCCATCTCGTGGAGCAGGGTGACGATGATGCGGGCGCCGGAAGCGCCTACGGGGTGACCCAGAGCGATGGCGCCGCCGTTGACGTTGACCTTGCTCATGTCGAACTTCAGCTCACGGGCTACAGCGATGGACTGGGCGGCGAAAGCCTCGTTAGCCTCCACCAGATCCATGTCCTCAATGGTCAGGCCGGCCTTGGCCATGGCCTGACGGGAGGCGGGGACGGGGCCCACGCCCATGATCTTGGGGTCCACGCCGCCCTGGCCCCAGGAGACCAGCTTGGCCATGGGCTTCAGACCGTACTTCTCCACGGCCTCGCCGGAGGCCAGGATGATGGCGGCGGCGCCGTCGTTGATGCCGGAGGCGTTGGCGGCGGTGACCCGCTGCTGGCCCTTGTCGGCGGAGTCCTGAATGCCGGTGGGCTCAAAGGTGTGGGTGACGGCGGGGGCGGGGGACTCGGGGCCAACAGGGAAGGCGCCCTTCAGCTTGGAGATACCCTCGGCGGTAACACCGGCGCGGGGGAACTCGTCCACCTTGAACTCCACCATCTGCTTCTTCTGCTTGACCATGACGGGGACGATCTCGTCGTTGAAGCGGCCGGAGTTGAGGGCGGCCTCAGCCTTGTTCTGGGAGGAGGCGGCGAACTCGTCCAGCTCCTGGCGGGAGATGCCCCACACGTCGCAGATGTTCTCGGCGGTGGTGCCCATGTGATAGTTGTTAAAAGCGTCCCACAGGCCGTCCTTGATCATGGTGTCCACGACCTTCTTGTCACCCATGCGGGCGCCCCAGCGCTCGGCAGGGAGGGCGTAGGGGGCGGCGGACATGTTCTCGGTGCCGCCGGCCACGATGATGTCGGCGTCGCCGGCCATAATGGTGCGGGCGCCCTCAATGACGGACTTCATGCCGGAGCCGCAGACCATGCCCACGGTGTAGGCGGGGACGGAGGTGGGCACACCGGCCTTGATGGCGGCCTGACGGGCCACATTCTGGCCCAGGGCGGCGGTGAGGATGCAGCCAAACATGACCTCATCCACCTGCTCGGGCTTCACGCCGGCGCGGTTCAGGGCCTCCTTGATGACGATAGCGCCCAGATCAGCGGCGGGGGTGTCCTTCAGGGAGCCGCCAAAGGAACCAATGGCGGTACGGCAGCAGTTGACAACATAGATCTCTTTCATAGTGTCTTCAAACCTCCAAAAATTGGTTTTGGCGTCAGCCAGGGACGCCCGTTTTTTCCGCTCTCAAGTCGATTATATCGGAGCGGAACGGAAAAATCAATAAATATTTTTGCGCTTTCTGGCCCCCTTTCTGTCTGAGAGTGACAAAAATTAAAAAAGAAGGGGGAAAGCGGGCACTTCTTCAAGAAAATGTTAAAATTTTGACAAACCCCGGACCGGAAAAAATTTTCCGAATCCGGGGTGAAAAGGGTCCATTAGGCGGCGGGGGCAGCGGCCTGCTCTATTTCCTGGTCCATGGTGTTGGGCATCACGGGACCGGACTTCACCTGGACATCCCCTGTATAGGGGTTTTCGTAGGTGCTGGGAAGGTCCGCACTGCCCTCTTCCTCGTAATGGTACCGCAGGGCGTAATCCTCCCCCGGCAGGTTGTACTCAGCCAGCAAGGCCATGGTGCGGCTGGCGTTGGGGGTGAGGGTGATGGTCAGCTCATTGGTGGTGGTACGGTCAGGGTTGCGGGGAGTGGGGGCGGACACCTCAAAGACAAAGACCAGGTCGGTGACCAGGGTGTTTTTCTGCCGCTCCTCGTCGTCAAAGAGGTAGCGCACCCCAATGGTGCCCGCGTCAAAGTCGGCCCGCACCGCCTGCCACAGGCTCTCCAGGTCCTGCTGGGCGATGTTGTTGAGGTAGAGGTCGGAGGAATAATTCTCCTGATCGTTCCAGACATTGTAGAGGTAGGCCTCCACCAGACGGCCCTCCTCCATGCGGTCAAAGCCGTAGCACTGTTCCACCAGGTCCCGGTTTTCCGCCAGCTGCTTGGCGCACCAGGTGACCGAGCCCAGCAGCTCTGTCTCCCCCTGGAAGATGGGGACAGAGGAGTAACGCCGGGTGAGGGTGGAGCCGTTGTTCAGGGTGTAGGTAAGGGAGAGGGAGAGGTAGTTGTCCCCCGGCTCATAGGCGTTGGAGTTATAATTGCTGCGGTCCCGGGCCTGGATCATGGCGTAGTGCAGGTCAATGAACTGCTGGATGGTGTCTGGATCGGTGATGTCATCCAGGTACATGTCGCCGCTGTCATTGGGGTAGGAGAAGCTGCCGCTCACCGACAGGCTGGCCACCTCATCGGCCTGGGGCACCCGCTGTACCACGCCGAACAGGTCCAGGAAGAAGGACAGGCACAGCAGTCCCACCAGGGCGGTGATGACCAGGCCGCCCCGCCAGGCGGAGAGGACCCGGAAGGACTTTTTCAGCAGCATCTCCGCCACAAACCAGCCCAGGCAGGTCCAGATCATCACGCATACCGACAGGGGGAGGGAGGACCAGGACCAGTTGAAGAAGGTGGCGGTGAGGGTGCCCAGGCAAAGCCCGGAGCACAGGGCCACCCCGCAGCGGAAGAAGGGGCGGATGACGGGGATGGCCACCACATCTCCGGCAGACTCCACGTGGCGCACCCGGTAGATCAGCAGGGCCAGCAGGACCAGGACCACGCCGGCGGCGGCATAACCCGCCACCGTGGCGGGGGAGTTGAGGTACCAGGTATCGGTGGTCATGGTGTAGCCATTTTCCGTCACCTGGCTCACATTCCAGCCGCAGGCCTCCGACAGGGTGTACAGGGGAGTGCACCAGTACACCAGGGACAGGTTCATGGGGTCGCCGTAGCCGGCGGAGGGGAAGCCGTAGAAGAAGCGGCTCATCAGCTCCACGATCAGGGCGTAGAGCACCACCACCAGGGCGTTGAGAATGGTATAGAAGGCGGGGAGGGCCAGAATGTGGCCGGTAAACATGGCGCAGAACACGGCGAAGGAGAAGAAGAACAGACAGGTGGCGCTCTGCACCAGCAGCCAGATGCCCAGAGAGGGGAAGATGCGGTACCACTGCTCCGAGGGGACCAGTGTCAGCTCCAGAGCGGCGGTGAGGATGCCCACCACCAGGTGGGGCAGGAGGAAGAAGGACAGGCCAGCCAAATACTGGGTGGTGAACAGCCCCTCCCGGCGCAGGGGGAGGGCGTGCATCATGCAGGCGGAGCGGGAATTGTAGAGGTAGCTGAAGCAGGCCATGGCCGCCAGCACGCCAAAGAAGGCAGACACCCACACCCCGCCGGTGAGAGTTTCGGGGATCTGGTAGCACCGCTCAGACAGCCACTGTTGGGCCTCGGTGAGGGTGGAGTCCCAGCGGAGCATGTCAAAGTATTCGTTCAACAGGCGCAGGGGGAGGATAAACATCCACAGCAGACCATACAGTCCCCACAGGGGCCAGAAGCGGAACATGGTCTTGCGGTAGAGGGTGGAATTAAAGCACGATGTCATGGACCGCATAGTCCTCACCTCCCAATTCATAAATGAAGATCTCCTCCAGGGATAGGGGCAGGGCTTCCATCAGGATGGGATTAAACACCGCCATCCGGGTCTTAATCTCGGCGGGATTGCCCCGGACGATGAGGGTGTATACCCGGCCCACCTGGGAGGTGTGCAGCACCTCCAGGTCCGGGGGGAGCTGGGGCAGGCCGGGCTCCTGGAAGGCCAGCTGGAGCTTGACCACGTTGTCCTGCAGGTCGGTGAGGGAGCGCTCCAGCAGAACCTTGCCGTGGGAGAGGATACCCACGTGGTCACACACGTCCTCCAGCTCCCGTAGGTTGTGGGAGGAGACCAGCACCGTGGTCCCCCGCTGGGCCACGTCCCCCATGAGCAGGGACCACACCTGCCGGCGCATCACCGGGTCCAGGCCGTCCACCGGCTCATCCAGCACCAGCACCTGGGGGCAGCAGCACAGGGCCAGCCAGAAGGCGCTCTGCTTCTGCATGCCCTTGGACAGCCGGCGGATGGGCTGCTTCTCATCCACCTCGGGGAAGGCCTCCTTCAAGGCCTGGTAGCGCTTGTCGTCAAAGGCGGGGTAGATCCCCCGGTAGAACTTCATCATGTCCCGGGTGGAGGCGGAGAGAAAGTAGTACAGCTCGTCGGGGATGACCGACAGCTTGCTCTTCACCGCCGGGTTTTCGTACACCGGCTCTCCGTCCACCAGCACCGACCCGGAGTCCGGACGGTAGATGCCCGTGATATGGCGCAAAATGGTGGACTTCCCCGCCCCGTTGGGCCCCACCAGACCGTAGATGGAACCGGGATGTACCGTCATGGTCAGACCGTCCAGAGCCCGAAAGCCGTCGAAGGTCTTGACCACGTTGTTTACCTTGATCATTGCTCCATTCCTCCTCCCAGGGCCTGCACCCGGCTGCGGAGGGTGTCCGCGGGCACGCCCAAAAACAGCAGCTCCGCCGCCGCCTGGTCAAACACGTGAAACAGCTCCTCTTTCCGCTTGCCGTCCACCCCCGTGTGAGGGGCCGCGAAGGAGCCCTTCCCGGGCACCGAATAGAGGTAGCCCTCCGACTCCAGGGACTCATAGGCCCGCTGGATGGTATTGGGATTGATGGCCAGCTGGGTGGCCATGGACCGTACCGAGGGCAGCTTTTCCCCCTCCCGGATCACCCCGGTCACCATCAGCCGGCGCAGTCCGTCTTTCACCTGCTCGTAGATGGGGCGGGCGTCCCGGTAGTCCAAATTCAGCATGGCTTCCGCCTCCTTTCCCGGCCGTGGCCGGAAACTGTATGAAGTGTACTAGTACAATGTAGTATAGTGGAGGCGGGTGGGAAAAACAATTAAGAAGGCTTTAAGATTTGCTTAAGATGGAAAAAGGGGCAGGACGGGAGCGGATAAACCGCTCCCGTCCTGTGGAAAGGGAAAGCTATGAACGCATTTCTTACGGCTGGGCCATGTAGGGGTAGGCGATGGCGGGGGAGGGACAGAAGGCCTCCTTGACGGAGTGGGCGCTGACCCAGCGGATCATGTTCAGGCTGGTACCCGCCTTGTCGTTGGTGCCGGAGGCCCGGGCGCCGCCGAAGGGCTGCTGGCCCACCACGGCGCCGGTGCACTTGTCGTTGATGTAGAAGTTGCCCGAGGCGTTGCGCAGCGCCTGTTCCATTTTGGCGATGACCTGGCGGTCCTGGGCGAAGATGGCGCCGGTGAGGGCGTAGGGGGAGGCGGTGTCACAGATGGCCAGGGTCTCGTCCAGCTTGTCATCCTCGTAGACATAGATGGAGACGATGGGGCCAAAGATCTCCTTGACCATGGACTCGTAGGTGGGAGTTTTGCAGCGGATGATGGTGGGCTGAATGAACCAGCCCTTGCTGTCATCATAGGTGCCGCCGGCCACAAACTCGCAGTCGGGGGAGGCGGCGGCCCGGTCGATGTAGCCCTTGCAGGTCTGGAAGGAGGCCTGGTCAATGACAGCGGCCATGAAGGTGTCAAACTCCCGCACGTCGCCCACCTTGAGGGTGGCGACCTGTTCCTTCAGCCGGCGCTCCACCGTGGGCCAGATGCTGGCGGGAATAAAGGCCCGGGAACAGGCGGAGCACTTCTGGCCCTGGAACTCAAAGGAGCCCCGGACAATGGCGGCCACCAGGGGTTCGATGTCGGCAGAGCTGTGGGCAAAGATAAAGTCCTTGCCGCCGGTCTCGCCCACCAGACGGGGATAGTTGGCGTAGTCGGCGATGTGCTCGCCCACCTGCTTCCACACGCTTTGGAATACGGCGGTGGAGCCGGTGAAGTGGAAGCCGGCCATTTTGGGGTGGCTGACCACATATTGAGACATGTCGCTGCCGGAGCAGGGGACGAAGTTGATGACTCCCGCGGGCAGGCCGCACCACATCAGCAGCTTCATATAGTAGTAGTTGGACAAAACGGCGGTGCGGGAGGGCTTCCACAGGGAGACGTTGCCCACGATAGCGGGGGCGGTGGGCAGGTTGCCGCCGATGGAGGTGAAGTTGAAGGGGGAGATGGCGCAGATAAAGCCGTCCAGGGGCCGGTAGTCCTGCCGGTCCCAAATGCCGGCGGAGCTGGCAGGCTGGTCTTTAAAGATCTCCTGGGCGGACCACACGCCGAAGCGGAGGAAGTCGGCCAGCTCGGCAATGTCAATCTCGGCCTGGAAGACGGTCTTGGACTGGCCCAGCATGGTGGCGGCGTTCAAAACGGGGCGGTAGGCGCCGGTAATCATGTCTGCGGCTTTGAGGAAGATGGCGGAGCGGTGCTCCCAGGGCAGCTCCTCCCAGGCGTCCTTGGCGGCCAGGGCGGCGTCAATGGCCATTTTGAGTTCCTTCTCCCCAGCCATGCAGCACTCGGCAATGACGTGGTGGTGGTCATGGGGCATGGTGACCTGAATGGTCCGGTCGGTCCAAACCTCCTTGCCCCCGATAATCAGGGGGATTTTGACCACCTGAGCGGCCTGCTTGTCCAGCTCCGCCTTCAGGGCGGCCCGCTCGGGGCTGCCGGGCAGATAGCCCAGGAAGGGGTCGTTGGCGGGCTTGGCAATGGTAAAATATGCGTTTGGCATGTAAAAAGCCTCCTGTTCGTCCATTGATATTGGGTTTCTGCCGCAGCACCGCCCGCCCCGGACTCCGGGGCGGGCGGTGGGGTGATTAAATCACGCCCAGACGCTTCATTTCCCGGTCCACCCAGGCCTTGGTGTCGTCTCTGGCCTCCAGCAGGGGCAGGAGCTTGGCCTCGCCCCAGGGAATGCCCGCTTTGTCCATGGCGTACTTCAGGGGGCTGATGTAGTTTTCACTAAAGAGAGCCTTGAACAGGGGGAAGTAATCCAGAGACATAGCCATAGCCTGCTGAATTTTCCCCTCCTTGACCAGCTGATACATCTGGACCCAGGCGTCGGGGACCACGTTGGCAGTGGCCATTACAGCGCCCTTCACGCCCATGGCCATGAGGCTGACGGCGCTGAACTCGTCGCCGGTGAGGACGTTGATCTTGTCACCCACCTTCAACAGCACTTCCATGGCCTGGGTCATGGAGGCGCACTCCTTGATGCCGACCAGGTTCTTCATCTCCTTGGACAGACGCAAAACGGTGTCGGGCAGGACATTGACGTTGGTGCGGTAGGGGATGTTGTAAATCAGGATGGGCATGTCGACCTTGCGGTCCAGCTCCAGATAGAAGTCGGCCAGGGCGTCCTGGGTGCCCATAATGTAGAAGGGAGTGAGGACCAGCATGGCGTCGGCCCCGGCCTTTTTGCAGTAGGAGCAGAAGTTCAGGCACTCGCCGATGCCCGTCTCCAGCACGCCCACCACCAGAGGCACCCGGCCCTTGACCGCCTTGACGGTGAGATCCACCGCGCGCAGCCGCTCAGCCATGGTCATGGAGGTGTATTCGCCAGTGCCGCCCAGCAGCAGCAGGCTGTTGACCTTGTGGTCAATCTGGTAGTCAATGAGCTTGGTCAGGGCCTGTTCATCCACAGTACCGTCGGCCTTCAGGGGGGTGACAAGGGCTGTCATAATTCCGCTAAGATCCAACATAATACACAATCTCCTTTTTATAGTTTATAGAATGGGAGTTGACAATCAGTGGGCAGGTAGGGTTAGGACCGGTTGACCCAGTTGTAGGGGCTCTTGCCGTCCAGGGCCTCCAACACCGTGCGGGAGAGAATTTCCGAGGTGCGGTACTTGGCCTCCCGGGTATCACCGCCGATGTGGGGGGTGAAGATGACCTGGTCCATCTGGAACAGGGGGTGGTCGGCAGCGGGGGGCTCCACGTTCAATACATCCAGGCCGGCCCCCGCCAGCTGGCCCTGCTGCAGGGCGGCCACCAGGGCGTCCTCGTCTACCACCGGGCCACGGCCCATGTTGATGAGGTAGGCGGTGTTTTTCATGGCCTCAAATTGGGGGGTGGACATCATGCCCTGGGTCTCCTTGGTCAGGGGGACATGGAGGGTGACAAAGTCGGTCTGACTAAGCCCCTCCTCCAGCACATCCACCTTCTGGATGCCCAGAGCCTCCATGGCGGACTGGGGGACGTAGTTGTCGTAGGACAAAACCCGCATGGAGAAGGCCTGTGCCAGCTTGGCCACCGCTTTTCCGATGCGGCCCAGCCCCACAATGAGAAGGGTCTTATCCAGCAGCTCCATGGTGTAGCGGTTTTCCCGGGAATACCAGCTATCGGCCCGGACGCTGGTGTCGTTGATACGCAGACTGCGGCTCAGAGCCAGCAGGAACATCATGGTGTGCTCCGCTACGGAAATGTAGTTGGCATCGGGGACGTTGAGCACCTGGATGTTGTGGGCGGTGGCCTCTTTCACGTCAATGTTGTCCAGACCCACGCCGTGCTGGCCAATGACTTTCAGGGTGGGGACGGCGTCCATGATCTCTTTTCCGATGTACTCGCAGCGGGTCAGCACCCCTTCAATGGAGTGCTCATTCATCCACTGAATAAGGGTTTGGGTGTCCCCGTTGGGAGCCAGAAACACGTTGCTGTGTTCTTCCAGGTAGGAAACGCCGTTAGGCTGGATAGTGGGATGGATCAAGAGTATGTTGTGCTTTTTCATGATGTGGCCTCCTGTATTGGATGAATAAAGGTTACTCGACGTGGAAGCCCAGCTCCTTGAGCTTGGCGTCGGCTTCCTCCTGGGAGATCATCTTGATGCCGATGCCGGTAAAGCCGTAGATGATGGCCAGGACGGGGCAGATAAAGGCCATAAAGTGCCAGGGCAGGTAGGACAGCACGGGAACACCCAGCGCGCCGGCGTAGAACAGGCCCGAGGTGCTGAAGGGGACGATGCTGCAGATCATGGTGCCGCCGTCCTCGCAGGTGCGGGAGAGGTTGCACAGGTCCATGCGCTGCTTCAGGTAGGGCTTGCGGAACAGCTCGCCGGTCATGATGAGGGAGATGTAGCCGCTGACGCCGATGATGGTCAAAACGATGGCGGTGCACACTGCGGCGGTGACGGTAGCGCCCCGGGTCTTCACCTTGCCGATGAGGGAGTCGATGATCTTCTCCATAAATCCGGCCTCCTCAGCGATGCCGGCGAAGGAGTAGGCACAGAAAATGGTCAAAATGATGTTGGACATGGAGGTCAGGCCGCCCCGCTGGATCAGAGTGAGGACGTTTTCATTGGTGGTGGCAGCATCCATGCCGGGAACCATGGTAATTTTAAAGCCGCTGACAAAGGCGGTCAGACCGCTGTTCAGGGAGAAGCCCTGGAAGATCATGCCCAAAACAACCGCCACGGCAATGCTGATGTACATGACCGGGAGGGTGGGCTTTTTCATCAGAGAGCCCATGAGAATGATGACGAAGGGAATCAGGAGAAGGATATTCCAGTCGTAAATCTGATCCAGGGTGGAGAGCATGGAGGAGACGTTCTCCGGCATGACAAAATCGCCGCCGAAGCGCAGGCCGTAGACGGTGTAGGCGATGACGGTGACAATGGCGGCGGGGATGGTGGTCCAAAGCATGGAGCGGACGTGGGCGTACAGGTCGGTCCCGGCGCTCAGGGCGGCCATGATGGTGGTGTCGGAGAGGGGGGAGAGCTTATCGCCGAAGGTGGAGCCGGCCACAATGGCGGCAGCCACGGGGGCCAGGGGGATCTCCAAGCCCATGGCAATGCCGATCAGAGCTACGCCGGCCGTTCCGGCAGAGCCCCAGCCGGTGCCGGTGGCAGTGGCCAGGATGGCGCAGATAAAGAAGCTGCAGGGGATCAGGAATTGGGGACTGATAATCTGCAGGCCGTAGTAAATCAGCATGGGAATGGTGCCGGAGTAGATGAAGGTGGAAATCAGTGCGCCCACGGTGAACATGATGTAGACAGCGGGCATCACTTTTACGATACGCTGGGAGATGGCGCCCTCAATGGTCTGCCAATCCATTCCCAGATACATGGCCATAAAGGCGGTAAAGGCCGCGGTGCAAAGCAGCATGACCTGTAATTCCAGTTTGAAGACACCGTAGCCGATGCTCACAAAGAATACCAGGGATAGGAGTACGATAACAGATTGAGCCAAGGAAGGTTTTTTGATCTCTCGTTTTTGCTTGGTGTTCTGTCCCATAAGAATCCTCCTAAATCTGAAATTTAAGTTACCAAAACTGATTTGCTGTGACTTGTTCCAAAAAGCGCGGTGTAAAAAAATATGTTGCGCACACCGCAAAAATGACGAACCCGGCCACCTCCCTCGTAAATGTTTTGTTGAAAATATCATAGCTCTGGAGTTGACATGTTGTAAATTTCATAATATTTTAGTTTATATTGAAGAAGATTCAACATGAAGAGGGGGAGGAACATGTCACTGTCGGAGTACCAGTTATTCTGTGCCATTGCCGAGCAGAGGAATATGAAACGGGCGGCAGAGCAGCTGCACATTACCCCTTCGGCGGCCACCCACGCTATGAACGCCCTGGAAAAATCCCTTGGGTTTCCGCTGTTAATCCGGGACCGGGGCGGGATCACGCTGACCGTCCAGGGGGAGCTGCTGCTGCCCCATTTTCGGGCGGTGCTGTTGGAGGAGGAGAAGTTGCAGGAGGAGATTTCCCAAATCAACGGGTTGGAAAAGGGCTGTGTGCGCATTGGGGCGCTGAACAGCATCTGTACCAACTGGCTGCCAGGTATTTTGAACTCCTTCAGCAGGAAGTATCCCAACATTGAGGTCCGGGTATATCAGGGGGGGTACCAGGAGATCGAAGACCAGTTGTTGGATTCCCTGCTGGATATCGGCTTTGTGTCTCTGCCCACCTCGGAGCGGTTCAATACCATTACCCTCCTCCATGACCGGCTGTACTGTATAGCCCCTCTGGATTTTAAACCCCAAAAGCCTTCCTATGTAACCCCGGAGGATTTAAGAGATATTCCCCTCATACAGGCCCAGCGGGGCTATGACCGAAACATCCAGGACATTATTGAGGAAAACCAGCTGGTGTTGGGGCAGCAGCATACTATCGCGTTGGAAAGCGCCGCCATTGCGCTGGTGGAAGGAGGGATGGGGTGCAGTATTTTACCAGAAATGGTGCTCAAACGCCATCCAGGGAAGTACCAAGTTTTCCCCCTCCTGAACAGTAAGGACCGCACCATTGCCTTGGCAGTTTTGAAAGGAAAAAAGGTATCTCTTGCAAGCGAGAAAATGATTCAGGAAATTAGAGCTCAAATTGAAGAAAATTCAACAAAGCAATGAATAAAGTTAAATTAGCGAAAAAATGGAACAAAAAACGTCAAAATATACAAAAAGAGAACTTGGCGACAAAGGAAAAACAAAGAGGACTTAATTGATCAGATGAATGGTTTTCATTGAGAAAAGAAAAAAGAAGAACAGAAACCTGCAAAATTAGAAAAGAAGACAAGCGACTTTTGTACAGATGGGAAGGAAAAAAGGAAAAAGCGATTAAATCTTAACAAAATTAGAATTGCAATCTTATTTTGACGTGTTATGATAGAGAAAAGGAATTATCTCCGGGGAAACCAGCAGAGGGTTCCCACAGGGTTTGAGAGGTGCAATATGATGTTTCATTCCATCGGATTCATTGGAACCGGACATATGGGCGGCGCACTGGCCCGGGCGGCGGCCAAGGGAGAGGGGGGCAATCCCATTTACCTGGCCAACCGCTCGCCGGAAAAGGCCAAGAAGCTGGCGCGGGAGCTGGACTGCAAGGTGGCGGATAACCACACCGTGGCCCGGCACTGCGATTTGATTTTCCTGGGCGTGAAGCCCCAGATCATGGAGCGGGTGCTGAAGGATTTGGCCCCCATTTTAAAAGAGCGCACCGATCGGTTTGTGCTGGCCTCCATGGCGGCAGGGCTGTCCGCCAGCACCATTCAGGCCATGGCGGGAGGGGCTTACCCAGTCATTCGTCTGATGCCCAATACCCCGGTAGCTGTGGGCGCCGGTGTCATTCAATACTGCGGCCTGGACACCACAGCGGAGGAGCTGGAGGCCTTCCGTACCCTGATGGCGCCCGCCGGTCTGGTGGATGAGATCAATGAGGACCTTTGTGACGCGGCCAGTGCGGTTTCCGGCTGCGGCCCGGCGTTCTGTGCCTTGTTTGTAGAGGCCCTGGCGGACGGGGGCGTGGCCTGCGGACTGCCCCGGGATAAGGCGCTGGCTTATACCGCCCAGACATTGAAGGGGGCAGCCAAGCTGATGCTGGAGACGGGGATTCATCCCGGAGATATGAAGGACGGAGTCTGTTCCCCTGGCGGCACCACCATCCAGGGAATCCGGGTGCTGGAGGAGCAGGGCTTCCGGGCGGCTGCCATGAAAGCGGTCATTGCCGCCTATGAGAAGACACTCTCCTTTGAGCATAAGGGCTAAGAGGGGAGACCGTTCATCACAACAGGGGAGCGAGGAAGAACAACATGCGAATGGTAGTAAAGGTAGGCACCTCCACCTTGGCCCACGCCACCGGGCGGCTGAATATCCGCCATGTGGAGGAGCTGGTGAAGGTTCTGTCCGATTTGAAAAACGCGGGACATGAGGTGATTCTGGTCTCCTCGGGAGCCATCGGCATGGGAGTGGGCAAGCTGAACCTGCCCGGCCGGCCCTCCGATATGCCCACCAAGCAGGCTGCCGCCGCGGTGGGCCAGTGCGAGCTGATGTATACTTACGACCGGCTGTTCACCCAGTATAACCACACCGTGGCCCAGATCCTGCTCACTGGGGAGGACGTGGACCACGCCGACCGGCGGAGCAATTTTGAAAATACCATGTCCCGGCTGCTGGAGCTGGGGGCTCTGCCCATCATCAACGAGAACGACACCGTGGCCACCGCTGAGATCAAGGTGGGAGACAACGATACCCTGGGAGCCATCGTGGCCTGCTGCGTGGAGGCGGATCTGCTGGTGCTCCTCAGCGATATTGAGGGGCTGTATACCGCCGACCCCCGCACCGACCCCAACGCCCAGCTCATTCCCGTGGTGGAGGAGGTCACTCCCCAGGTGGAGGCCCTGGCCGGAGGCAAGGGCAGCGAGCTGGCCACCGGCGGAATGGCCACCAAGCTGCGGGCGGCCAAGATGGTCACCCAGGTGGGCTGCGACATGGTCATCACCAACGGCCAGCATCCTCAGGTGCTCTACGACATCGCCCAGGGGAAGGCTGTGGGCACCCGGTTTGTGGCCAAGAAGACGGAGGAGAAGGAAACCAGTCCAAAGGGCTGACCAGGAGGGAAGGAATATGACCACACAGGAATTGCTACAGCGGGCCCAGAGGGCCAAGAGGGTAATGGCCCTGGCGGACACCCAGACCAAAAACCGGGCCCTGCTGGCCATGGCCGACGCCCTGGAGCGGGAGCAGAGGGAGATCCTGGCTGCCAACGCCCTGGATCTGGGGGCGGCCCAGGGTTCCATCTCCAACGTGATGCTGGACCGGCTGGCCCTGTCCCCCCAGCGCCTGGCCGGGATGGCCCAGGGCATCCGGGAGGTGGCCGCCCTGCCCGACCCGGTGGGGGAGGTGCTCCAGCATGTGGAGCGGCCCAACGGCATGATCATTGAACGCAGGGCGGTGCCCATGGGGGTCATCGCCATCATCTATGAGTCCCGGCCCAACGTCACCTCAGACGCCGCCGCCCTGGCCCTGAAGGCGGGGTCGGCCTGCGTGCTCCGGGGAGGCAAGGAGGCCCACCGGTCGGCCGCGGCTATTGTGGCCGCCCTGCGCCGGGGTCTGGAGGAGGCAGGGTTGCCCGCTGACGCTCTGGGGCTGGTGGAGGATACCACCCGGCAGAGCGCCAAGGAGCTGATGGAGGCCCGGGGCCTGGTGGACCTACTCATCCCCCGTGGTGGAGCGGGGCTCATCCGGTCCTGTGTGGACAACGCCCTGGTCCCCGTCCTGGAGACGGGCACCGGCATCTGCCACATCTATGTGGATGAGCGGGCGGACCTGGACATGGCTTTGGATATTGTGGAGAACGCCAAGTGCTCCCGGCCCAGCGTGTGCAACGCCTGCGAGGTGTGCCTGGTCCACCGTTCGGTGGCCAAGGAGTTCCTACCCCGGCTGTGGGAACGGCTGACCCGGGACCGGGTGAAGCAGGAGCTGCTCCCGGTGGAGCTGCGCCTGGACGGGGAGGCTGCCGCCATTATCCCCGGTACCCCTGCTGGTGAGAAGGACTTTGACACCGAATTTCTGGACTACATCCTGGCGGTGGGGGTGGTAGGGAGTGTGGAGGAGGCCATGGACCACATTGCCGCCCACTCCACCGGCCACTCCGAGTCCATCATCACCGCCGATGAGGAGGCTGCCCGGAAGTTCCTGGCGGGGGTGGACTCCGCTGCCGTGTACTGGAATGCCTCCACCCGGTTTACCGACGGGGGAGAGTTCGGCCTGGGCTGTGAGATGGGCATTTCCACCCAGAAGCTCCACGCCCGGGGGCCTCTGGGCCTGCGGGAGCTGTGTACCTTCAAATACACCATTCAAGGCCAGGGCCAGGTGCGCTGACCCCTGCTGATGAAAGGACCCGTTTCCGGCTTTCGCGGGTCCCCTGCCATATGGCGAGAGAGCCGGAGCGAAGACCATATTTTTTCATAGAAAGGACGGAGATTCCAATGACCTCACATATGGAAGCGTTCATCCAGATCACCCAGGAACTGCTGGGGTCGGAGCAGGTGCGGATGATGGGCCGGTGGAAGCACCATGGTCCCATTACCACCCTGGACCACTCCCTGTTCGTGGCCTATCTGTCCTACCGGGCAGCCAAGGCCCTGGGCCTGGATGAACGGGCGGCCGCCCGGGGCGGCCTGCTCCACGATCTGTACCTCTACGACTCCAAGGACAAGTCTGCCCACCCCGGCTGGCAGTGCTTTGACCACCCCCGGGCCGCGGCCCGGAACGCCGAGGCGCTCACTGAGCTGAGCGAAAAAGAGCGCAACATCATCCTCTCCCACATGTGGCCCCTGGGCGGAGCCCTGCCCCGCTCTCCGGAGGCCCTGCTGGTGGACCTGGTGGATACCTTCTGCGCCGGGCTGGAGGTATTCCGCATCTATCACCCCTCCCGGCTGCGCAAGCGTCTGGGGGTACAGCCCCTCACCGCGGGCACCTGAGGGAACCATTGCCGCCCTTCCCAAGAGGAGGGGCGGCTTTTGTGTTTTGGTTGGGTAATATTGCTCAGAAATTGGAGTTTCGGGCCCAATTTAAAAATTTTTTTCTTGTCACCGCTGACATTCGCTGGTAATATGCTATAATGTCTATGTCAAGCACGGACGGTTAAGGGCTGTCCGGAGCGTGTTAAGGAGGATTTTGTCCTATGAAGGATCATTCTCAGGCCCTGGCCGCCAAGCGCCAGGCCCTGTTGGAGGCCGGGGTGGAGATGATGGACCCCGCCGCTGTCTATGTGGAGGACACCGTCACCGTGGGAGCGGGAACCCTGCTGCTGCCGGGCACCATTCTGCGGGGCAACACCGTGGTGGGGAAAAACTGCCAGCTGGGTCCCAACGTGATGCTCACCGACTGCACCGTGGAGGATAACGTCACCATCAACGCCTCCCAGTGTGAGGAGAGCACCATTCAGGAGGGGTGCCAAATCGGCCCCTACACCCACATCCGGCCCCACTGTGTGGTGGGGAAGGGCTCCAAAATTGGGGCCTTTGTCCAGCTGAAGAACTGCAACCTGGGGGAGGGCACCAAGATGGCCCACCTGACCTACGTGGGCGACAGCGACGTGGGCGACCACTGCAACTTCGGCTGCGGCACCGTCACCTGCAACTACGACGGCTTTCAAAAGTTCCGCACCACCATCGGCAGCAACGTCTTTGTGGGCTGCAACACCAACTTTGTCCCCCCCGTGACCATTGGGGACGGGGCCTATATCGCCGCCGCCACCACCGTCACGGAGGACATCCCCGGTGATGCTATGGCCATCGGCCGCGCCCGTCAGATGGTAAAGCCCGGCTGGGCCGCCGACAACCGGGAGAAGAAAGGGAAGAAGTGAGGAGGCCCTCACTTACCATAAATCAGGAGAGTACACAGGAAGATCGAAACCGGGGAGGGCGGGTGAGACAGGGCCCGCACCTCCACCACAGGGAGGATGTAACATGATCGCACACGGGAAGGACATCAAGGTTTTCACCGGCAATTCCAACCCCCAACTGGCCAAAGATATCTGTAAGGAGCTGGGAATCCCTCTGGGCAACTCCGAGGTAGGGGCGTTCTCCGATGGAGAGAACTTCGCCTCCATCTATGAGACGGTCCGGGGCTCCGACGTCTTTGTGGTCCAGTCCACCTGCTCCTTCGAGAAGGATGGCAAGCCCGGCACCGTCAACGACGCACTGATGGAGCTGCTCATTATGATCGACGCCCTGAAGCGGGCCTCCGCCGGACGGATTACCGCCGTGATCCCCTACTTCGGCTACGCCCGCCAGGACCGCAAGACCAAGCCCCGCGATCCCATTTCCGCCAAGCTGGTGGCCAACCTCATCACCACCGCCGGCGCCGACCGAGTGCTGACCATGGACCTGCACGCCAATCAGATCCAGGGCTTCTTCGACATCCCGGTGGACAACCTGCTGGGCTCCCCCATCTTTGTGGAGCATTTTACCCAGAAGTACGCCGAGGTCCACGACGACACCATGGTGGTTTCCCCCGACGTGGGCAGCGTGGCCCGTGCCCGTGCCTTTGCCCAGAAGCTGAGCATGCCTCTGGCCATTGTGGATAAGCGCCGCCAGAAGGCCAACTCCTCCGAGGTCATGAACATCATCGGCGATGTGCGGGACAAGCACGTCATCCTTCTGGACGACATGGTGGACACCGGCGGCTCCCTCTGCCACGCCGCCAAGGCCCTGGTGGAGATCGGCGGGGCCAGGGACGTCACCGCCTGCGCCAGCCACGGCGTGCTCTCCGGCCCGGCCATCCAGCGCATCACCGACAGCGTGTTGGACGAGGTGGTGTTCCTGAACACCATCCCCGTCAAGCCCGGCGTGCGCTGCGACAAGATCAAGTATATCTCCGTGGCCCACATGTTCGCCGAGGCCATCAGCCACATCTACATGGAGACCTCCGTCTCCCCCCTCTTCCTGTAAGAGAGGCATCATCGGAAACCAAACACGCAGGGGCGGGTATCCCTTACCCGCCCCTGCGTGGTCGTAAAGCGAGGAAACAAGTCAATGCTGTTCAAGAAAAACGCCGGAGGCGCCACCTGGCTGGTGGTGGGCCTGGGCAATCCAGGAGACAAATATGAAAATACCCGGCATAACGTGGGCTTCATGGTGGCCGACGAGCTGGCTGAGCGGCAGAAGGTGCCGGTGCAGCGGCTGAAGTTCAAGGCCCTGACCAACCTGGTGACCATTTCCGGGGAAAAGGTGCTGCTCATGAAGCCGGTGACCTATATGAACCTGTCCGGGGAGGCGGTGGGCCAGGCGGCCGACTTTTATAAAATCCCCCCCGACCACGTGCTGGTCATCTCCGACGACACCGCCCTGGCCCCGGGCCGGCTGCGCATCCGCAAGGGAGGCTCCGCCGGGGGCCACAACGGCCTGAAAAACATCATCCAGCACCTGGGCACCGACCAATTTCCCCGGGTGCGGGTGGGGGTGGGGGAGAAGCCCCATCCCGACTATGACCTGGCCGACTGGGTGCTGGGCAAGTTTGTGGGAGAGGACAAAAAGACCATGGACCAGGCGGTGAAGCGGGCCGCCGACGCTGTGGAGTGCCTCATCCAGAATGGCCCCGACAAGGCCATGAACCGGTTCAACGGGTAAGGTTTTAGAAAAGTTTAAGAAAATTCCTCCTATGGTCTTAATTTCCACAGGATATTCTATGTGGGATATGTTATGTTTGGTTAGGAGGAGACGGTATGAAGTGGTACGTGCTCACCCACATCCGTAAGCTGTTTCTGGTGTGGGTCATCCTGGGGATTGTGGGCCTGATCGTGGGGCTGACCCTGCGTCCCGACCTGCCCAACACCCTGTTTCTGTTCTACATGATCTGGGTGTTGGCGGGCCACTGTGGGGGAAATCTCTTTGCCCGGTCCATGCTCACCCAGGCCCTTCGTACCCTGGATGAGACCTGTGACCCGGAGCCTCTGGTGGAGGTGAGCCGGGCCATCGTCAAGCAGAACCCCAAGGTCTGCGGCAACTGGGTCTACCTGGCCTGGGCCCTGACCCTGCTGGGCCGGGAGGAGGAGGCCCTGGAGGCGGCCAACCGGGCGGAGCGGCGGCCCCGCCGGCTGTGGAAAAATCCCCTGCTCCTCCTCATCTGGAGCTCCGCCCTGCCGGTGGATGACCCCCGCCGGGAGAAGGCGGAGGAGGCTCTGGAGGCTATGACCCGGCGGGGTCCCAAAAAGCGGCGCGCCCTCATTCGCCTGGCCCTGGATGTCCGCAAGCGGGACAGCCAGGTGACGGAGGCTTCCCAGGAGCAGGAAAGCGCCCTGATCGCCGCCGTGGAACAGGCCGGCTGCACCCGGGAGCAGGTGAGTGCCCACCTGGCCTTGGGGCTGTACTATGTCCAGCAGGGCAAGCCGGAGCAGGCCCAGGAGTACCTGGCCTTTGTGGCCGCCCACGGAGGCAAGCTGAAGGTAAAGACGGAGGCGGAGAAGCTGCTGTGCCGCCTGCCCGCCCCCTGATTTCCATCCATCCACGCTCCCCACGGGTGGGCCCCCAGGTTTCTCAATGACTATACCCCCCACTCCTGCGGGAGTGGGGGCAATGCCGCGTTCCCATAGAACCATTCATCCTTGGTAAGGGAGGTCCGTCCGATGAAATTACTCACTGCCGCCTGTACCCGTCTGCCCGACGTGGAGCAGCTGCTTGCCGCCCTGGAGGGGGGACGGTCTCCCGCCGCCCTCACCGGAGTGGCCGTGGTCCACCGCGCCCACATCGCTGCCGCCATTGGCCTGCGCACCGGGCGGCCCATTGTGGTGGTGTGCGCCGACGAGGGGGAGGGGGAGCGGCTGGCCAAGGATCTGGCCGCCTTCACCGGGGGGCAGGTCCCCCTCCTCACCCCCCGCACCTTCACCTTCCACAACGCTGCCACCGTCTCCCGCCAGTGGGAGCACCGCCGCCTGGCCCTGATGCACCGGCTGAGCCGGGGGGAGGTGCCCCTTTTGGTGGCCACGGTGGAGGCCCTGCTCCAGCGCACCCTGCCCCCCCAGGTGCTTCAGGACTGTACCCTGGAGCTGAAGGTGGGGGAGAGCCGGGACCTCAATGAGCTGACGGAAACCCTCTCCGCCGCCGGCTACACCCGGTGCGACCAGGTGGAGGGTGTGGGCCAGTTTGCCCTGCGGGGTGGCATCCTGGACGTGTACGCCCCCGGCATGGAGCAGCCCGTGCGGGTGGAGTTCTTCGGGGACGAGGTGGACGCCATGGGCTCCTTTGACCTGACCACCCAGCGCCGCACGGAGAATGTGGATTCCGCCCTCCTTCTGCCCGCCGCCGAGGCCCTGCCCCGTATGGCCCCCGACGGTCTGGCAGGCCTGGGGAAAAAGCTGCAAAAGCTGGCCGCTAAGGCCACTTCTGCGGGGAATAAGGAGCTGGCCGCCACTTTGGAACAGGACCGGGAGGCCCTGGAGGAGGGGCGCACCTTCCCGGCGGTGGACCGGTATCTGCCCCTCATCTACCCCAAGCTGGCCACGGCGGCGGACTATCTGCCGGGGGACGCCTGCGTGGTGTACACCGAGTGCGTCCGGCTGGCCGACCGGGCCAAGACCTGGCAGTGGCAGATGGAGGAGGATGTAAAAACTCTGCTGGAGCGGGGAGAGTTGGACGGCTCCTGTACCGAATTTGGGCGCACCTTTCCGCAGCTGAACACCTTTTTGGAGGACTGGGCGGTGGTCTATCTCGATTCCTTCGCCACCGCCTCCTACCCCACACCCCCCAGGGCCCTGCTGTCCATCCAGGCCAAGCAGCTGCCCTCCTTCGGGGCCAGCCTGGAGACGGCGGTGCAGGATCTCACCCACTACCAGCACATGGGTTTCTCTACCCTGGTGCTGGTGTCCGGGGAGCAGCGGGCCCTGGACTTGCAGACCCTGCTGCGGGAGCAGAAGGTGACCTCCGCCGTGGACTTCCGGCTCAAGGAACTGCCCCAGCCGGGACAGATCATCCTCACCGTGGGGGGGCTGTCCGGAGGAATGGAGTACCCGGACATTAAGCTGGCGGTGCTCACCGAGGGCTCTGCCCAGCCCGCCCGTAAGCCCCGGGCCAAGAAGGATGCCACCAACCGGCAGAAGCTGAAGTCCTACGCCGACCTGTCCCCCGGGGACCTGGTGGTCCACGAGCACCACGGAGTGGGCCGGTATGTGGGCATGGTGAAAATGCCGGTGGACGGCATCGAGAAGGACTATGTGAAAATCGCCTACGCCGGCACCGACGTGCTCTACGTCCCCGCCACCCAGCTGGACCTGGTGAGCAAGTACATCGGCGGCGGGGAGGACGGCAACCAGACCAAGAAATTGAACCGCCTGGGGGGCACCGAGTGGGAGAAGGCCAAGACCCGGGCCAAGAAGGCGGTGCAGGACCTGGCCAAGGGGCTCATCGAGCTCTACGCTCAGCGCCAGCGCCAGCCGGGGTACGCCTTTTCCCCCGACTCCCCCTGGCAGCGGGAGTTTGAGGAGCAGTTTGAATACACCGAGACCGACGACCAGCTGCGGTGCATCGGGGAGATCAAGGGGGACATGGAGCGGCCCACCCCCATGGACCGGCTGCTGTGCGGAGACGTGGGCTACGGCAAGACAGAGGTGGCCTTCCGGGCCATTATGAAGTGTGTGCTGGACGGCAAGCAGGCGGCCATTCTGGTGCCCACCACCGTCCTGGCCCGGCAGCACTACCTCACCGCCCTGCGCCGGTTCCAGAAGTACCCGGTGAACATCGAGGTAGTCTCCCGGTTCCGCACCCCCGCCCAGATGAAGCACACCCTGGAAAAAGTGGCAAACGGAGGGGTGGACGTGCTCATCGGCACCCACCGCCTGTTCAACAAAGATGTCCGCTTCAAGGACCTGGGCCTGCTGGTGGTGGACGAGGAGCAGCGCTTCGGGGTGCAGCACAAGGAGAAGTTAAAAGAGACCTTCCGCCAGGTGGATGTGCTCACCCTCTCCGCCACCCCCATTCCCCGCACCCTGAACATGGCTCTCTCCGGCATCCGGGACATGTCCACTCTGGAGGAGCCCCCCGCCGACCGCCAGCCGGTGCAGACCTACGTGCTGGAGCACGACTGGAACGTGCTGGGGGACGCCATGCGCCGGGAGCTGGAGCGGGGCGGGCAGGTGTACTACCTCCACAACCGGGTGGAGACCATCGACCGCACCGCCGCCCGGCTCCAACTGCTTTTGGGGGAGGGGGCGGCCATCGGAGTGGCCCACGGAAAGATGACCCAGGAGGCCATTGACGACGTAATGAGCCGGATGACCGATGGGGAGCTGAACGTGCTGGTGTGCACCACCATCATTGAGACGGGCATCGACCTGCCCAACGCCAACACCCTCATCATCGAGGACGCCGACAAACTGGGTCTGGCCCAGCTCCACCAGATCCGGGGCCGGGTGGGCCGGTCCAGCCGCCGGGCCTTCGCCTATCTCACCTACCGCCGGGGGAAGGTCCTCTCCGAGGTGGCGGCCAAGCGGTTGGAGGCCATAAGGGAGTTTGCCGAGTTCGGCTCCGGCTTTAAAATCGCCATGCGGGACCTGGAGATCCGGGGAGCGGGCAACGTACTGGGGCCGGAGCAGAGCGGTTTTATGCTCTCCGTGGGCTACGACATGTACCTGAAGCTGCTGGAGGAGGCGGTTTTGAAGGAGCAGGGCCAGCCCGTGCCCCAGAGCACCCAGTGCGCCGCCAACCTGAGTGTGGCCGCCTCGGTGCCCGACCGGTATGTCTCCTCTCCGGAACAGCGGATGGACCTGTACCGCCGCATCGCCGCCCTGCGCACCGAAGCCGACGCCGACGATCTGGTGGATGAGCTCATCGACCGCTACGGGGAGCCCCCCCGGACGGTGAACAACCTCATCTCCGTGGCCCTCCTCCGGGCGGATGCCGCCGGGGCGGGGATCACCGACATCGACCAGAAAAACGGCAGCCTGCTCTTCACCGTTCCCTCCTTTGATTTGCGGCAGGTGTCGGAGCTGTGCGGGGGGAGCAAGTATAAGGGCCGGCTCCTCTTCTCCGCCGGGGAGAAGCCCTACCTGTCCCTGAAGCTGAAAAAGGGGGAGGACGCCCTCCGGGCGGCCCGGACCCTGGTGAAGGACTACGCCTCGGGGCTGAACGCAGAATAAAAAGCAAGAGGCAGGGCCCCAGGCCCTGCCTCTTTTCAACTAAAACGGATTGCAATGGGAAGGGATCACTCCGTCACCGCCCACACCCGGACGGGCAGGCCGGTGGCGCCCTTGATGTTGGGCCAGGCGGCCACCAGGACGGCCCCGGCGGGGGGCACCTGGTCCAGGTTGCACATGACCTCAATTTGCAGCTTGCCCTTGCTGAGCACATACCGCTCACAGGCCAGGTCGCCGGCGGCGGCAGCCAGGGCGGAGGCGTCGGTGTCCAGGGTCTCGTGGCCGTTGGCGGCGGCGTTGCGCACCTCGTAGATGTACTCCAGGGCCTCCAGAGACCAGCCGGGGAAGTTCTCGCTGCCGTCGGGAGCGATGCCGGACAGGGTGTCCATGTCGGGCCAGCGGCTGCTCCAGCCGGTGTACAGGGCCACGAAGGCCCCCTCGGGGATGGGGCCGTACTTGGCCTCATAGTCCAAAATATCCTGCTTGGTCACCGCGTAGCAGGGGTCCTTGGCCACCTGGGGGGTGATGTCAATAACGCACAGGGGGAAGGCCATATTTTCCACCCCGTAGGCCTCGGACAGAGCGCCGTCTTTGATAAAGTGGCCGGGGAAGTCGATGTGGGTGCCGAACTGGCCGGGGAATTTGAAGGTCTGGATGAGACAGTCCAGCATGGGCTGGCCCCAGTCGTAGACGGTGCGGCCCAGCTCCACCGAGCCGTCGGGGATGCCCGCCCAGTAGGGGCTGGAGTTATCCAGGGGGTGGGACAGGTCAATCCAGCGCAGGCTCTTGGCCTTGTTCAGCGCCTCCCAAAGGGTATACATGGTACATACCTCCCGCTTCAAAATTTTGCAAGTTTTCTTTTTCAGAATAGCAAATTCTCCTCCCCCTGTCAACGGGGCGGGAAAAAGAGGGGACAGGCGGCCTTGCTCCCAGCGGGCATTTATGCTATAATGCTGCCTGCTGAACAAAAACGCCGGGGGAGGCTCCGGCGATGTGGATTTCTGCAAGGAAAGGACAATAACCCATGAAGAAAACGAAACGACTGCTTGCCGCAGCCCTGGCCCTGGCTCTGGGGGCCGGTCTGCTCTCCGGCTGCGGCTTTAAGGGGAGCGATGGAAGCTCCTCCAGCGCCGCCGGCTCCTCCAGCTCCAGTCAGGAGTCCCAGGTGGAGGCCATGGACCTGAGTACGGTCACCGATCCCTGTCTGGCCACCTTGGGCCTGTCTGGGGACACGGTGGTGGCCACGGTGGGGGAGTATGAGATCACCGCCGCCAGCCTGGCCTATTGGCTGAACAGCAACATCAGCTATATCCTCCAGCAGTACAGCATGATGGGCCTGCAAGAGATCGACTGGGACCAGGAGCTGTCCGACGGAACCACCCAGGGGCAGTCCATTTTGGACAGCGCGGTGCGGGTTGCGGCCAGCTACCGCCTGGTGCCGGAGATTGGGGCCCAGGAGGGGGTAACCATTCCCCAGGAGACCCTGGATGCCATGGACAAGGACCTGGCCTCTCTGCGGGAGCAGCTGGGGAGCGACGAGACCTACACCCACTATTTTTGGCTGAGCATGATGACCCCCGAGCTGTTTGAAGAGCTGTATTTGTCGGGGGAGATGAGCGCCCTTCTCCAGGACAAGTACTATGGCGAGGGCAGCGAGGGCTACCCCACCGACGCCGAGGTGCTCACCTATGCCCAGGATGAGCTGGGTGTCTACCGGGCCAAGCACATTTTGCTCAAAACGGTGGATACCACCCAGACAGTGGAGCAGGAGGACGGCACCACCGGCTACGCCCCTCTGGACGAGGCCACCATTCAGGAGAAAAAGGCCAAGGCCAATGATCTGCTCTCCCAGCTGCGGGCGGCGGAGGACCCGGTGGCCCTCTTCGACACCCTGATGAACGAGAACAGCGAGGACGAGGGATTACAGACAAATCCCGACGGCTACACCGCCTACAAGGGACAGATGGTCTCTGCCTTTGAGGACACCGCCCTGGCCCTGAAGGACGGGGAGATCAGCGACGTGGTGGAGAGCGAGTACGGCTACCATATCATTCTCCGCCTGCCCCTGGATCCCGCCGACTACCGCAGCCAGCTGGTGGCGGTCAAGATGCAGGATAAGCAGGAGGGCTGGCTGGAGGAGTATGGCGTTGAGACCAACGAGACCTTTGCCCAGATCGATCCCGCCGACTTCTGGGAGAAGGCCCAGTCCCTGCAGATGGGGGCCTATGAGGAGATCCAGGCCGTCCAAGAGCAGCTCCAGGCCGACAGCAGTGCCTCCGGCTCCGGTTCTGCCTCGGCTTCCGGCGCCGCCTCCGGCAGCCAGGGATAACCCACCACAACTCAACAATGACAAAGCCCCCGCGTTCCGGAAACGGGAACGCGGGGGCTCTTTTGCTGCTTTTTGGGGAGGGGGTCAGCCCACTCCCACCACCAGCTGCACCTCCACAGGGGCGTTGCCGGGGAGGGTGGCCATGCCGATGGCGGCCCGGGGACCGATGCCCGCCTCGCCCAGCTGCTCAAAGAGGTACTCCGAGGCCAGGTCGCCCACTTTGGCGTGGGTGGTATAGTCGGGGGAGGCGTTGATGTAGACGGTGAGGGAGAGCACCTGGACGATCTGTTCCCCCTCATTCAGGCAGTTCCGGGCGGCGGTGAGGGCGTTTTCCGTGGCCTGCCGCACTCCGTCCCGGTAGTGCTCCAGGGGCTGGTCCGGGGTGACCTTTCCGGACTGGAGGAGGACTCCGTTCTTCCGGGGGGTCATGCCGGCGGTGTAGACCAGGTTGCCGAAGCGGACGGCGGGCTTATACTTGCCCTGGGGAATGGGGTTGTTACTCATACACGATACCTCTCAATCATCTGGGTGACGCGCTCCATGGCGGCCATAGCGGCTTGGTGGTCCTGGGAGAAGTTCAGGCGGACGCAGTTGGTGAACTGGGGGCCGAACTCGGTGCCGGGGGTGAGGGTGACTCCCGCCTGAACCCGGCACAGCTTGACAAACTGGGAGAGGGTGACCTTCAGAGGGGGCATCTCCAGGAAGAGGTAGCTGCCCCCCTCGGTGGGACGGGCCCAGCAGCCGGGACACTTGGAGATGACCCGGAGGATGTCGTCCCGGATGGCCTTGTGCTCGGCTACCCGCTCCTCCAGCCAGCCCCTGGGCTCGGAGAACCAGTTGCGGTAGGCACTCTGGCAGTAGCCGGCGGTGCGCAGGGAGACAATGGCCTGGAGCTTTTCCATGCGGGTGATGATGTCCGCCGAGCCGTAGGCCACGCCCAGGCGGAAGCCGCTGAGGGACTCAGTCTTGGAGGGGCCGATGATGGTGATGAGGGTGTCGGGCTTCTCCTCCAGGGCGCGCAGGTGGGTGTAGGGGAGGGCGGGGTCAAAGAGCTGGCGGGAGTAGAGCTCGTCGGCGATGACGGCCACGTTGTACTCCTTGGCCAGGCGGCCGATGGCGGCCACCTCTTCGGGGGAGTAGATGACGCCGGTGGGGTTGTTGGGGTTGGAGTAGAGGAAGAGCTTCACCCCGTCCTGGAAGGCCTTCTCCAGGGCCTCCAGGTCCAGGCCGGAGTAGTGCTCCACGTCCTTCCACCGGATGGGTACGGGGACCAGCTCGCCGTCAAAGAACTCCACCAGCTTCCGGTTGGCGAAGTAGTCCGGCTCGATGATGGCCACCTTGTCTCCCCGGCCGATGAGGGAGCCCATGGCCAGAAACAGAGCCCCCTGGGTGCCCGGGGTGAGGATGAGCTCAGAGTCGGCATCCACCGGAGCGCCGGAGAACTGGGCCAGCTTCTCGGCCAGGTAGGCCCGGATATCCCCACGGCCCCGGTACTCGGTGTAGGCCTGGTGGCCGCCCCCCACCACATAGCCATCCACAAAGGTCTCCAGGCTGCCGGGGATGGGCTTGTGGGCGTCCACATCCCCGTGGGAGAAGTCCACCGGGGTGCCGGGAATGTTCTCCCCCACCAGGGGCAGCGCCTCCTGCTTCTGCCGGCCCTCCTGGCCCGGGGCGTTGTCCACTCCCAGCTTGGCAAATTTTGCGGTAATGTAGTCCATGAACCAAAAACCTCCTAATTGGCCGCAGCCATATCATTTGCTGCCTCCATTGTACCCCAGGGGGGAGGAGAAAAGCAAATACGCAAAAGCATATAAAATTATAATTCCTTCCAAAAGACCGGGGCTTTTTTCCTCACCCCCATATTCCCCCAAAAAATGGAATGGGCCCTGGAGTATACTGAGGGACAACCACTTCACAACCAGAAGGAGCGTGATACTATGGGCCAGTGGCATGACCGGCCGGTGTCCCAAATTTGTAAGGAGCTGGACAGCTCCCCCTCGGGCCTGTCCGCCCGGCAGGCCCAGCAGCGGCTGGAGCGGGTGGGTCCCAACGAGCTGGAGCGGCCCGCGCCGCCCTCTTTGCTCATGCGGGTGTGGGGCCAGCTGAAGGACCCCATGATCCTGGTGCTGCTGGCGGCGGCGGGGATCTCTCTGGCGGCCAGCGGGGGAGAGGATTGGCTGGACGGGGCCATCATTTTAATTATTGTGGCGGTAAACGCCATCTTGTCCATCAACCAGGAGGACCACGCCCAGCAGGCCCTGGAGGAGCTGCGGCGCATGTCCTCCCCCATGGCTCGGGTGGTGCGGGAGGGCCGGGAGAAGCAGGTGCCCGCCGCCCAGCTGGTGCCGGGGGACGTGGTGCGTCTGGAGGCGGGGGACCTGGTGCCCGCCGACGCCCGGATTTTGGAGTGCAGCCGCCTACAGGCCGATGAGTCGGCCATGACGGGGGAGTCGGTGCCGGTGGAGAAGGAACCCCGGGATGCCCTGCCCCCGGACACCCCCCTGGGGGACCAGGTGAACATGCTTATCTCCGGCACCCTCATCACCGCCGGCCGGGGCACCGCCCTGGTGGTGGCCACGGGGATGGACACCCAGATGGGCCATATCGCCGGCATGCTGCTGGAGGACCGGGAGGGGGAGACCCCCTTGCAGCGGAAAATGGGGGAGATCTCCAAGAGCCTGTCCTTTTTGTGCCTGTCGGTGTGCGCCGTCATGTTCGGGGTGGGTCTTATTCAGGGCCGGGACATGCTGGGTATGTTCCTCACCGCCGTCTCCCTGGCGGTGGCGGCCATCCCCGAGGGGCTGCCCGCCATTGTCACCATCGTGCTGGCCATGGGAGTGCAGCGGCTGGCCCGGCGGGGGGCCATTGTGAAAAAACTCCCGGCGGTGGAGACCCTGGGGTGCGCCAGCGTCATCTGCTCGGACAAGACGGGCACCCTCACCCAGAACCGGATGACCGTCCAGGAGGTCTGGGTCCCGGCGGGGGCACACCGGCGGGAGGCCATGGTGGCCGGCTGCCTGTGCTCCGACGCCCGGCTGGAGTGGCGCTCCGGAGCCCCCTGGGCCTCGGGGGACCCCACCGAGGCGGCCTTGGTGGTGGCCGCCGCCCGGGAGGGGGTGGACCAGCGTCGGACGGAGGAGGAGCGCCCCCGGCTGGGGGACATCCCCTTTGACTCCGGGCGCAAGCTCATGTCCACTCTCCACGCCGGGAAGGAGGGGGGATACACCCTGTACGTCAAGGGCGCGCCGGACATCCTGCTGCAGCGGTGCGTGGCCACCCCCTCCGGACCTATGACCCAGGAGGGGCGGCAGCGGGCCCTCCGGGCCAACGAGGACATGGCAAGGCGGGCGCTGCGGGTCATCGCCGTAGCCCGCCGGGACCTCTCCACCCAGCCCGCCCGGCTGGAGCCGGGGGAGATGGAGCGGGGGCTCACCTTTTTGGGCCTGTTCGGCCTGATGGACCCGCCCCGGCCGGAGGCCAAGCGGGCGGTGGAGCGGTGCCATTTGGCCGGGGTGCGGCCGGTAATGATCACCGGGGACCACCGGGAGACGGCGGCGGCGGTGGCCCGGGAGCTGGGCATTGCCAATGCCGGGGATTTGACCATCACCGGACCGGAGCTGGACTTCATGCCCCAGGAGGTGCTGGAGGAGGACATTGCCCGCTTCTCCGTCTTTGCCCGGGTGTCTCCCGAGCACAAGATGCGCATTGTCCGGGCCTGGCAGAAGAAGGGCCATGTGGTGGCCATGACAGGGGACGGGGTCAACGACGCCCCCGCCCTAAAGGCGGCGGACATCGGCTGCGCCATGGGCCGCTCGGGCACCGACGTGGCCAAGGGGGCGGCCCACATGATCCTCACCGACGACAACTTTTCCACCATTGTTGCCGCCATTGAGGAGGGGCGGGGCATCTACTCCAACATTAAAAAGGCCATCCACTACCTCCTCTCCTGCAACATCGGGGAGATTTTCACCATCTTCACCGCCACCCTCCTGGACCTGGGGCAGATGCCCCTGGTGCCGGTGCAGCTGCTGTGGCTCAATCTGGTCACCGACTCCCTCCCCGCCCTGGCCCTGGGGGTGGAGCCGGTGGAGGAGGGGGTGATGGAGGAGCGGCCCCGGGACGCCAAGGCGGGGCTCTTTAACCGCTCCTTCTCCTTCCGCCTGGCCTGGCAGGGACTGATGGTGGGGGGACTCACCCTGGGGGCCTACTTTTTGGGCCTGCGGGTGCTTGGGGAGCCGGGGCTGGAGGGGGCGGCGGCCAACACCATGGCCTTTGCCACCCTCACCCTGTGCCAGCTCTTCCACGCCTTCAATGTGCGCAGCGAGGACCGCTCCCTCTTTGTCCAGGGGGTGCTGTCCAATTCCGCTATGAACAAGGCCTTCCTCACTGGGCTTGCCATGCAGCTGGCGGTGCTGCTGCTGCCCCCTCTCCAGGGGGTGTTCTCTGTGTGTCCCATGACGGGGAAGCAGTGGCTGGCAGTGGGACTGCTGGCGGTAGCCCCGGTGCCCATCTGCGAGGTGTCCAAGGCCCTGGCCCGGCCGGGCCGGACAGCGGGGGAGAAGCCTGTGCCCCCTGCGTCCCGGGAGACCCGGCGTCCGGCGGCCAAATAAATCCAGATCTGGTGTATAAGCTCCCTCCCTCCTGGCATACTAAGCCGGAAGGAGGGAGCTGTTATGTCCACAAAACCCCGGGAGGATGCCCCC
>NZ_NFMA01000021.1 GCF_002161175.1 Flavonifractor sp. An100
CTCCTGCTTCATGTCCAGGAAGGCCTCTGTGTAGGCGTAGCCGCTGTATGGCAGCACCGCTACAAACAGGTAGGCGTCCAGCCGCTCCCCGGTGTCTGTGTCCACCAGAGCTGCCGTCTGGCCCGCCCAGTTCACCTGCATGGTCTCGCCGGGCTTGTGCTCCAGGTGCATGGTGGCTTTCGTTTTGTGGACATAGTCCGCATAATACTTGTTGAATTGGGTGGATTTGTAGGGCAGCTCTCCGTTCTGACGGCACTGCTCGCAGTATTCTACCCACAGCAGGCTCAGGGTAACGCCGTTCTTCTGCATCTCTTGGTGTACCCACTCATAGTCCGGCATCTTGTAGACAGGGTTCTTTTGCTCGGTTGGAAATAGCCGCTTGGAAACTTCCTGCTGCGACATGGACTGAGCTTGCTGCCAGCTAAGCTTCTGTTCCCGAGCCCTGGCTAATGTACGGGTGACCGTGTTGCGACCACAGCTGGTGGCATCCGTAATTTCCCGGTGGGTAAGCCCCAGGCTTTTGAGCCGGAGGATCTCTTTGTGATTGACCATGGTAAAGCCTCCCTAAAATGAATTTGCATCTGATGATGCTGAATCCATTTTAGTGGCCATCCTGTCAATGCACCATGTCTGCGGTGACCATGCACCATTTCAGCGGTCTGGCTGCACCATTCGTGCGGTCTAAGGGCACCGTTTCAGGCGGCGTATTCACCGAGCGAAATATTCGTTATGCTTCATGAGATTATGGTACAGCGGGCGCTTGCGCATGATCTCGCCGCTGGCCGGAGTATTGATGGGATAATTGACATACAGCGTGGAATCGTTGATAAGGCTATCGTGGCCCGCGCAAAGGAGCGCAATATGGCCGTTCTGGAATCCGACACCTTTAAGATGACTGCCGGAAAGGGTATCTATGCTGAAATCAGCGGCAAAAAGCTGATGTGCGGCAACGAGAGCTTTTTGGCAGAAAACGGTGTTGTGCTGACCGATGAGATCGGCACGGTCGTTGAGAAGCTGCGCACCCAGGGCAAGGCTTCCGTCCTGGCTGCAGAAGGTGGCAAGTGCATCGGTGTTCTGGCCATGTCTGATGTGCTATGTCCTGAAGCGAAAGACATGGTGGGGCGTCTGCACCGCATGAATACCAACATCGTTCTGCTCACAGGCGACAACAAAAGGACGGCAGATTACTTTGCCGATCAGGTCGGTATCAAGCGGGTGTGCGCACAGCTCCTGCCGGAGGAGAAGGTCAGCAACATTATCGCCATCCAAAACGAAGGAAAGGCCGTCTGCATGATCGGTGATGGTGTCAATGATGCGCCTGCACTAAAGACTGCAAATGTGGGTGTTGCAATGGGTGGCCTCGGCAGTGATATCGCCGCGGACGCAGCTGATATCGTTTTGATGCGCGATGATATTTCCAAGTTACCTTACCTGAAGCGGCTGTCCAACGCTACGGTCAATACCATCAAGTTCAGCATCAGTCTTTCCATGTGCATCAACCTTGCCGCGGTGATCCTGTCCGTCACCGGTGCTCTGAATCCAACTACTGGTGCGTTAGTACATAACGCAGGCTCCTGCTTCGTAGTAATGATCGCGGCATTGCTCTACGACAGAAAATTCGAGTGACTTAAAATCCTCGTTGTTGTATTGCTGCGGCAATGGAAAACTTTTCTTTATTATTTACGGACAGATTTATATTTAGGGCAGCTGTAATCAATAAAAGTTCATCCGCTGACTGAGTTCTTACAGGTTTAGAAACCGCCTCTTTCTCCTACAAGGCTATGCGTTGAAAAGACACAAGGGAGATTAACGAATCTGCAGAAGATAGGTTCTAATAAACGGGGTAAATGGCAGAACCACAGAAAAACAAGCGCCACGCCTGTCGTTCCAAAACGGAATGCAGACGTGGCGTTCTTGCTTAATCATTCAAGTCTGCGATCTCTCCCATGATACCAATACTGGGGATCACTTATCCTGTTCACCTTTTCTGGGAAATGACTTCGTTTTCTTTGAGAGTGGAATATTTACTCCCAATTACCATTTTGTCTGATTTTGAGCATAGAAAATCTCCCTTCGTCAAATTGACGGAGGGAGATCGTTTTCCAATAGTGGCAGGCGTACAAATTGAATTTGGTTGAGTTTATTTGCTTTCCGAAAAGCTATAAGCCTGCTGTACCCATGAAAATAATTCGTCATCAATCTCTTCAACAGTTCCTGCAACAATATGCGTTGTCCATCTGCCAGGATATGGTTCCGTTTTTACCGCAACACTGTTGGATTCCAACGGATACGACAACCCCAGCGTAATAACTATAAGTGGGTCAGGCAAGTCAGCCTTTTTTCTAACACGCTGAAAAGAAACACAGGCATACACATGGCGGTTAAAGAAGGTAATCTGTGTCTTTTGCACTCGTGTTGTGGTATTGGGGAATCTTTGCAACGGTGTACAAAGGGAACATAATAAAAAACTTAATAATGGACTGCCAATCTTACACAAAGTACCGCCCAAACGAGACTACGGGCGGTATTTTTGTATCTTGGCGGAGAAAGGAGGAACTTCCCACGGGGCTTGACTGAAAAGTTGAGCCCCTTTTTTTACGCCCAAAAACAGGAGGTAAATGCTTATGGCAGATGATAAAACCACGAAAATGCCGGAGCAGCCGGTAACAGATACCGGGCCGGGCAAGGAAACTCCGCCCGAGCCGGAGAAAACGCCTACTCCCTCGGAGGCCGAAAAAAAGACGGAACAGCAGGCAAAGAGCACGCAGGTGTCCGTCTATGACTTCGCTGAAATTATGAAAGGAAAGAAAGCCGAGGAACGGGCGGCAGCTTCGGGCGGGGAAAAGCCTGCCCCGGCAAAAACGGAGAAACCGGAAAAGCAGCCGGAGGCTCCGAAAAAGGCCGAGGGAAAACAGGAAAAGCCCAAAGAGCCCGAGCAGCCGAAGCGCCGGGGCCGTCCTCCGAAAGAGGATAAGGACAAGGCCACCGCTCCGAAGCCCAAAGCCCCTGCACAGAAAAAGCAGGAAAAGGCACCCAAAGAGAAACCGGAGAAAAAAGCGGCTCCCACGGTGCAGGCCGCTCCCGCTCCGAAGGAACCCGAGGGGCCGAAGGAGGCTCCCCGCCGTGGCGAGGAACAGATCGTATATATCAAGCTGAACGAGCTCCACGCCTTTAAGAACCATCCCTTTGAGGTCCGGGACGATGAAGAAATGCGGGCTATGGTGTCCAGCGTCAAGGACAAGGGCGTTACCCAGCCTGCTATCGTCCGTCCCCGTGAGGATGGCGGCTATGAAATCGTGTCCGGCCACCGCCGCCAGAAGGCCAGCGAGCTTGCCGGATATGCGGATATGCCCTGTATCGTCCGCAACCTGACGGACGATGAAGCCATCACGCAGATGGTGGAGGACAATCTGAACCAGCGTGAAGAAATCCTCCCCAGCGAGCGGGCCAAAGCTCTGAAAATGCAGCTTGAGGCCATCAAGCACCAGGGCTCCCGAACTTCGGGCCAGATTGACCCGAAGGACGCAGGCAAACGCTCCAACGAGATCGTGGCCGAGCGGAACAAGATGGCCGTCAAGCAGGTGCAGCGGTATATCCGGCTGAATGAGCTGGTCCCCGACCTGATGAAGCTGATGGACGAGAAAAAGCTGGGCTTCACTACGGCGGTGGAGCTTTCCTACATCGGCAAGAAGAACCAGAACTATATCGCCGTCGCCATCGACAGCCAGCAGTCCTCGCCTTCGCAGGCGCAGGCAAAGCGTATGCGGGAGCTGGACGAAAAGAAGCTGCTCAACGGGGATGTGATCGACGGCATTATGATGGAGGACAAAAAGGAGGTAGACAAAGTGATTCTGACGGGTGCGGAACTGAGCAAATACTTCGGCAAGGAAACCACGCCGAGGGAAATGAAGGACCAGATCATCAAGCTGCTGGACGACTGGAAGGGCCAGCAGAAGGAACACGAAAAGCCGGAGAAGAAAACCGAGCCGGAAAAGTAAGCCGAAACTTCGGGTCAAGATGGCCCGAGGATTGCGGGGCGCTGCCCCGCGCCCCGAAGCTCTGGAGATATAAATTATTCCCCGTCGCCAGTTATTCCGTAGCATAGCCGGGAAAATCAGTCAAGGGCAACGCCGCCGCAGGCGGTGCCAGAGGCACCCTTGACGGATTTCTCCCGGTTATGCTTTTTCCCGGACAAGCGACGGGGATATAAATTCTCCAGAGCCGTCCCCCTTCCCGGGGGAAGGGGCGGAGGGGTTGGGCGAAACCTTGCTTTCCGCAAATCAGAAAGAAATGGAGGTTGAACCAATGAAACGACCTTTGGCCTATCTGACCGCCGCATGGAGCGGTGAGCCGGATATTGATATGGAGCTGGCGGCCCACTACTGCCGCCTTGCCTATGAGGCGGGCTTTTCCCCCATCTGCCCGCTTTTGTATCTTCCGCTGTTCTTGAATGACAGCGTTCCCGAGGAACATAAGGCCGGGATTGATATGCGCCGGGATATGCTGCGGCGCTCCCATACCCTGATCGTCTGCGGCGGTGCTGTGGACGAGGATGTGAAAAACGATATTGCGGTTGCCGGGCGGCTGGGTATCGCGGCTACTACGCTGGACGGGGTTCTTGCCGTGAAGGGACACGGCGGCCCGGGCCATGCCGGACATTAAGCTGGGGAGCCTTTTTGACGGGATAGGCGTTTTCCCTCTGGCGGCCTCCCGCTGCGGTATCCGTCCGGTGTGGGCCAGCGAGATTGAAAAAGCACCGATCTCCATAACCAAAAGGCACTTTCCCGATATGGCGCACTTGGGGGACATTACGAAGGTGGACGGCGGGAAAATCCCGCCTGTCCATGTGATAACCCTTGGCTCTCCCTGTCAGAACCTTTCTCTGATCGGCAACCGCTCCGGCCTTGCCGGGGCAAAATCCAGCCTGTTTTATCAGGCGTTTCGTATCATACAGGAAATGAGGGATGCCACTGATAACCTATATCCAGCTATCGCTGTTTGGGAAAACGTCATGGGAGCGTTTTCTACAAATGACCGGATGGATTTTAGAGCCGTCCTATCCGCCTTCTCGGACACCGAAGTTCCAATGCCTCCTTCTGGAAGATGGGGAAACGCCGGAATGGTGCGAGGGGGAACGCCTGATGTGTGCTGGCGGCTCATGGACGCCCAGTATTGGGCAGGCTCCCGAAGGCTGGCACGAAGGCAGCGAATTTTCATCGTGGCGGATTTTAGAGGCAGACGTGCCGCCGACATACTATTTAAGCCCCGTCCAATGCTCCCACTTCCTCCGCCTTGCCGAGAGGGCGGGCGGACCGCCGCCGAAGGAGATCGAACATCTTCTTTTGAAACAGGGCGGCAAATACCAGTCATCCACCCCTTTCAGTGCTTCCGTATGCGGGGAGCGGCAAAAAGGCAGGAAGAAACCGCCTTCCGAAACAGCTTCGGATTACCAACTGACCCTTTTCCCACTCTTTTAGCCAGCGACGTGACGCCCTTCGCCTTTTGGTATGAGGGCGACCCGGACGGCGGCTGTATCCGCTTCTTGACGGAAACGGAAAGCGAGCGGCTGATGGGGCTGCCGGAGGGCTGGACAAAGTACGGGGCGGACGGCGAGGAAATCCGGCCCCTGCAACGCTACAAGGCGCTGGGAAATGCGATTGCCCTCCCTTGCGCCGATTACATCATGGCCGGGATTTATGAAGTGCTGGCAGACAGGGCCGGAAAGGAGGATTGAACCCATGTTTGAAGCCTATATAACCAACACGGCCCTGTACCCCATGATGGGGATTGAAGTGGGAACGACGGTGCATTTTCCCACGACCACACAGGAGGTACAGGCCGCCCTTGCCAAAATCGGGATAGACGGAAAGCGGTACAGCGAAGTGTTTATTACCAGCTTTGATAGCGATGTGCTGGGGCTGTATGACTATCTGGACGAGTACGAGAACATCGACGAGCTGAACGAGCTGGGCCATGCCCTGCTGGAAGTACGGGACAAGGGCGAATTGGAAACCTTTGAGGCCGCTCTTGTCTTGGGAAAACACACGGGCAGCGCGAAGGACCTAATCAACCTGACGCAGAACCTTGACCTCTACCGCTTTTACCCGGATATTTCCGATGATGAAGGGCTGGGCCATCTGTACGCCGACGAGCTGGGGACCATCGACATACCGGAGCACATTCAAGGCTACTTCGATTATGAGGCATACGGGCGGGATATGCGTATCAACGAGGGCGGCGTATTCGCTCCCGGCGGATATGTGGCGGCGGACCCGGTTGGCTTCAAGGAGCATTACCACGGGACGCAGGACATACCGCCGGAACACCGGGTATTTGCCTATCCCGAAAAGGCCGAGCCTGTCCATTCCATTCTCGGCGCGCTCAAACGGTTTCAAGAGGCCCCGCCCGCTCCGCAAAAGGACAAGGCGGGGCCTTCCCATGAGGAACGGTAAGACTTCGGGCCATGTTGGCCCGAAGCATGAAGGAGGTGCATACCATCAACTATTACCCCATCAATGAAGGGGCCGCCCGCCGGGCGAAGGAAATGAACAGCTTTTCCGACTATAAGGAAGGGAGCGCAACGGCGGAATTCCGGGCAATGGTGGACAAGGCCGCAGCCATAGCCGAACAGCAAAAATCCCGGGTAGACCCCATGTACCATGAGAAGATCGACCATCTGTTAGACACCTACGCCCGCAAGCTGGCCGAAAACATGAACCAGGGCTTTGCCATTGACACAAGAGTTCCCTCTGTGCTAATCGCGGGGCCTTCCAATTTCCCGGTGGGAAAGAAGGAAAAACAGAACCGGGCGCGGGACAGCAACATGGAGGAATGGCGGCATATTCAAGGGCTGCTGGATAAGATACGCAGCACCGGCATAGGCGGTATCAGCGCCGATGACCCGGCGGCCATTGAAAAGCTCCAGAAAAAGCTGGACGGACTGGAACGCTCCCAGCTCATTATGAAGGAGGTCAACGCTTATTACCGCAAGCATGGCAAGCTGGACGGCTGTGCGCTGCTGTCGCCTGACCAGATCGAAAAGCTGAAAGCCAGCATGGCGTCAAGCTGGCGGAGCGACCCGAGGCCCTTTGAAAGCTACCAGCTTACCAACAACAACGCGGAGATCCGCCGGGTAAAGGCCCGTATCGAACAGCTTTCCAAACAGGCGCAGCGGGAGTTTTCCGGCTGGGAGTTTGACGGGGGCCGTGTGGAAATGAACCGGGAGGACAACCGCTTGCAGGTGTTCTTTGACGGAAAGCCTGACGCGGACACCCGGGCCGAGCTGAAAAGCAACGGCTTTCGCTGGGCTCCCAGCGTGGGCGCATGGCAGCGGCAGCTCACGGACAACGCCATCCGGGCGGCTGACCGTCTGGAATGTATCAAGCCGCTGTCCGGCGAAAAGCCCTCCCAGCTTCAAAAGAAGCCCTCTATCTTGCAGACCATGCGGGAACAGGGCGAAAAAGTCCAGCCGGAGCCGGAAAAGAAAGCTCCGTCCGGCAGGGATGCCGAGCGGTAAGCCTCGGGCCACATTGGCCCGAGGTTTTCTGTCGCCCCGGAATGTGCGGGGGCCTCCCGTCTACCGGGAGCCCTGACGGAAAGGAGGTTTTATGCAGGAAGAAGTAAACCAAAAAACAGTTGCCCTTTCAATCAAGACGGCAAAGCTGACGGGAAAAGTGCTGGCCGCCGCTCTTGGCAAGGTGGTTCGGGCGCTGCAAAAGCACCACCGAAAGGCGCTGACCCCGCAGGGCCGCCAGAGCGTGAAGAAGCTGATGAACCACTACGGCGGCAAAAACGCCATGCAGTATGTGGGTGCGCCGAAGGATTTTGACCGGATAGCGAAGGAGTTCCATGTGGACTACGCTTTCCATAAAGTGAGCCCCGGCCATTACCTGCTGTTCTTCAAAGCCAATCAGGCGGACGCCATCACGGCGGCCTTCCAGAAATACAGTACAAAGGTGCTGAACAAAGACCAGGACAAGACTTCTATCCTCGGCCAGCTCCGCAAGCTCACGGAGCAGATCAGGACGAAGCCGAAGGAGAAGCAGCGGACCAGAGAGGCGGTGAAGGACGGACGTTGAGTGACAAGATCAGAAAATATGTGCTCCCCAACCTGCCGTACTTCTTTGTGTTCTGGTTTTTCTCCAAAATCGGGACGGCCTACCGTATCGCCCCCGGCGCAGACTTCGGGACAAAGCTCATGGGGATGCTCGACACCTTCCCCAAAGCATTTGAAACTTACTGGCCGGGGCTTGGCGGCATTGACCTGCTGGTGGGCCTCGCCGGTGCGGCTGGGGTGTATCTGCTGATACAGTCCAAAATCAAGCAGGCAAAGAAATTCCGGCGGGATGCGGAGTACGGCACCGCCCGCTGGAGTGCATAATTTTAAGTGTAAAGGACACCTACATGGACGCACAGGAGGTTATGCACATGACTGATTATAGCAAAATTACCGCCCTTTACTCCCGCCTTTCCGTGGGCGACGAGGACAGGGACGGCGGTGAGAGCAACAGCATACAGAACCAAAAAATCTTTTTGGAGAACTATGCCAGAGGACAGCACTTAACCAATATCCGGCACTACATTGACGATGACGAAAGCGGCAGATTTTTTGACCGTTCTGCCTATTCCCGCATGATGGACGATGTAGAAAACGGAAAAATCGGTGTCTGCATTATGAAAGACCTGACGCGCTGGGGGCGCGACTATCTCCAAGTTGGCAACGCTATGGAGATATTCAGACGGAACAATGTGCGCTTTATCGCGGTCAACAACGGGATAGACAGCGAGAAGCCCGACACATTGGAGTTTGCGCCCTTTATCAACATCATGTCGGAGTGGTACGCAAAGGACATCAGCAAGAAAGTAAAGACCGGCATTAAAACGAAGGGCATGAGCGGAAAGCCGATTGCCACCGAAGCCCCCTACGGCTATATGAAAGACCCGGACAACAAGGATTTTTGGATAATCGACGAGGAAGCCGCCGAGGTTGTGCGCCTTATTTTCCGTCTGTTTATCGGCGGGAAGAACCGCAACCAAATCGCCGTATATCTGACGCAGGAGCAAATCCCTACCCCTACTTTCTACATGAAAGACCGGGGACGGGGAACGTGTAAAAACAAGGCGCTCAATGAGGATAACCGCTACAAGTGGAACAAAGTCACCTTGACCCATATCCTCACGCGGCAGGAGTATTGCGGCGATGTAGTCAACTTCAAGACTACAAAGCATTTCCGGGACAAGCGGAACCACTATGTAGACCGGAGCCAATGGCAGATAACCGAAAATGTGCATGAGCCGATTATTGACCGCGCCGACTTTGAAACCGCACAGCGGATTTTGGAAAACGCGCCCGTCAGACGCCCCAACGGGGACGGGGAAATCCACCCTTTGTCGGGCTTGCTTTTCTGTAAGGATTGCGGCGCAAAAATGCACATCCGCATAGATTACAGGAACGGCGGCAAGCGGCATGTTGCCTATTGCAGCGAGTATCACAAGGGGAAAGCCAAAAACCCCAAGTGCCATTCCCCACACATCATCGACGCGGACTTGCTCATGCAGACCGTCGCGGAAGTGCTGAAGAAAATCGAGGACTACTCTATCAGCAACCGGGCGGAGTTTGAAGCCTTAGTGAAAAAGAACCTTGCCATGCAGCAGACCGACCAGACCAAGAAGCAGCAGAAACGTATCCCGCAAATCACGACACGCCTTGAACAGATTGACAAGGTGCTGAATAAGCTCTATGAGGACAACGCCCTCGGCACTATCCCGCAAGACCGCTATGAGCAAATGTCGCAAAAATATTCGGAAGAATACTACACACTGAAAACGGAGCTTGCCACACTCCAAGAGCAGCTATCCGCTTATGAGAACGCGGGAGGGCGGGCGCAGAAGTTTTTGAAGCTGACGGAACGCTATGCCGCCTTTACTGACCTGACCCCCGCCATTCTCAACGAGTTTATCAGCCGGATTGAAGTGCATGAGCGCGACAAGAAAAGGGCAAAACAGGCTGTTCAGCACATCGGGATATATTTTAACTATATCGGCAGATTTGAGAACGAAGTGACGCAGCTTGCAGAGCCTACGGAGCAGGAAGTCCGGCAAATGCGGGAGGAAATCGAAGAAGCCCAAAAGGAAAAGAGCCGCGCCTACCACCGGCAGTATTCAAGGGAGTACCGGGCGCGAAACCTTGAAAAGCAACGGGAATATGACCGCATGAAAGCGCGGGAATACCGGGCAAGGAGAAAGGCGCAGGCCGCCGCCGCAGCACCCGCACAGTAAAACAGAATACCGACAACTAAGAGGGATTTTCCGGGCTACGGGAAATCCCTTTTTCGCGCCCGGAGAAAGGAGCCGCCTATGGCAGAACAGACCCCCGACAGTATCATCACGACACAGAAGAACGGACAGACCATCGTTGCGGAATTGTTTTTCAATCACAGCGGCACAGAAACATTCCGCGACAAGCTGCTCAAAGTGATACTTGCCGACAGCTTGCAGGACGGTCAAGAGCCGGAAAAATCGGAAATTTTGCGATAACAGCCGCCCCGACGATACATTCCCCGTCCGGGCGGTTTTTATCGTCAAAAACGCCGTTTTCTCCAAGTCAAGAGCCGGAGAAAACACCCGAAAAATGCCCCTATTGCGTAACAGGGGCGCAGAAAGGAGAGTTTATGCGAACAGGGCTTCCCAAGCAAAAAAAGACCACAGACATCTGGTTTGATGAGAAAGACCCGTTGATCCATATCCGTACCCACAATACCGACTTGAAGAAGCGGCTTGCCGCCTATGCCGAGCAGCACCCCGATGTGTGCCGCCAGACCGACGCAGACCCGGAAACGGGCTGCATGGAGTTTGACATTGAGAAAGGCCGCTTCTCTTTCCGTCTGACCGCCCCATACAGCGAGGAACGGCGGGAAGCGGCGCGGCGGTACGCCAGAGAGAGCAACGCCGCCGACAGGCTGAAATAGAGTGGAAATGTTCATAGTTTTGTGCTATACTTTTTCTAAAAGCAGAGTAATACTGCGGAATTGATTGGAGGACAACACAATGGTTACATTTATGAGATTAAGATAAAACCGCGAGTTATGTTGCGGTTATCCGTATTGCATAACTCGCTTATTGAAGCAGAGATGTAATTACGGAGGAAAAACAAATGAATAATAATTTATCACGCTTTGCAGACAGCAAGGTTTATTTTCAATGCCCAATTTGCACAAAATCAATGGATATACAAGGCAATAGCCTAATTTGTAGACATGGACATTGCTTTGATATTTCAAGATATGGGTATGTAAATTTGTTGTTAAAATCATCGCCCAAAACCAACTACAGCAAGCGGTCTTTTGACAACCGGCACCAAATTTTGGAGTATGGCATGTATGATGTTGTGTTGGAGAAAATCATACAGTTTATTTCTGATACGCCATCTATAAGAAACATTTTAGATGTTGGTTGCGGCGAGGGTTTCTATGCAAGGCAGATACAGCAAAGAACAGAACGAAACATCTTTGCCTTTGACTTGTCAAGGGAGGCAATACAGATTGCATCAAAAAAAGACAAGCGCAAAGCAGTGAAGTGGTTTGTTACTGACTTATCAAAAATCCCTTTGAAAGACGGAAGTATGGATTGTATTTTAGACATATTTTCGCCTGCACACTACAAAGAATTTCAGCGATTGCTATCTCCTAACGGATATGTTGTGAAAGTAATTCCTACGAAAAATCATTTGAGGGAAATCAGGACTAAAGTGCAAGCACACTTGAAAAATCCAGATTATTCAAATGAGTCTGTCGTTGAATATTTTGAGAAATATCTTAAAACCATTTCAAGAGAAACGGTTTCAGCCACCGTACAGTTGTCATCAGAACAAAGAATGTCGTTTATTGAAATGACGCCGCTTCTCTTTTGCGTTGAAAAAGATTGCGTTGATTGGCGTACTCTCACACATTTGACAATCGAAGCTGATGTTTTAATAGGAATGTATTAAAGGGCGTATTGATATTTAATATTCCCATTTATTGAGCAGAACGGAGTAAACCAAACACCCTAATCAAAAGGACAGCCGAGGAAATCGACTGTCCTTTTTCTATGCCGACAGGTAGAAAGGAGTGACCACCCATGACGAAACCGAGAGAAAAAAACCGCGAGGAATTGCAAGCCGAGATTGAGGACGGGAAGAAGAAAATCCGGCAGCTTGAAAACCGGGAAAAGGTGTTGCGGCAAAAGTTATCCCAAGAAGAACGCCGGACACGCAGCCACCGCCTTATCGTCCGGGGTGCGGTCTTTGAGAGCATTGTGCCGGAAGCCAAGACCATGACCGACGAGGAAGCCGCCGCCTTTCTCCGGCTTGCCTTGACGAGCGAGGAAGCGCGGGCTTATCTGAAAAAACGCACCAAGGGCGGGAAAAGCGAATAATCCCTTTGGCACAAAGGGCGCACTTATACACCCTTACGGGTGCGTGCGCTCTGCCGAGGGCTTGTCGGCACAGAGAGAAAGCCGCTTGCTTCCCTCTCTGACCGACATTGGCGGCTTTGCCGCAACAAGGGGCTGCACCCCTTGCGCCGCTTACGCGGCTATCCCTGCACACCCACAAAAACAGTACACCCGCCGTTGGCGTCTGTACCATTTTTGCGGGTTTTATTATCCTATCCGGGAGGTGATACCCATAGCCATCTACCATTGTAATATCAGCATTGTCAGCCGGGGCAAGGGCAAATCAGCCGTTGCCGCAGCCGCCTACCGAAGCGGCGAAAAGTTGACAAATGAGTGGGACGGAATGACCCACGACTACACCCGCAAAGGCGGTGTTGTCCATACGGAAATCCTACTGCCGCCCAATGCCCCGCCCTCTTTCTCTGACCGTTCAACCTTGTGGAACAGCGTGGAGCTTTACGAGAAAGCCGGGAACGCCCAGCTTGCAAGGGAGATTGACGCGGCACTCCCCATAGAATTATCACGAGAGGAACAGATACGGCTTGTCCGGGAATACTGTTCCTCTCAATTTGTTTCCAGAGGAATGTGCGTTGACTTTGCTATCCATGACACCGACAGCGGCAACCCCCATTGTCACATCATGCTTACCATGCGCCCCCTTGACGAGCGCGGCGCATGGGCGGCGAAGTCCAAAAAGGAATATGACCTTGACGAAAACGGCGAGCGTATTCGTTTGCCAAGTGGCAGATACAAGACCCACAAAGTTGACCTGACCGGCTGGAACGACAAGGGCAACGCCCTCTTGTGGCGAAAGGCATGGGCTGACCTTACCAACGACTTTTTGGAGAGGAACGGAAGCCCGCAGCGTATCGACCACCGCAGCAACGCCGAGCGCGGCATTGAGGAGATACCCACCGTCCACATGGGCGTGGCGGCTTGCCAGATGGAGAAGAAAGGTATCGCCACCGAGAAAGGCGAACTAAACCGAAATATCCAAAAGGCAAACCGCCTTATCCGGGAAATCCGGGCGCAGGTTGGAAAGCTCAAAGAATGGATTGCCGACCTGTTCAAAGCGCGGGAAACCACCCCGGAACAGCCGCCACAATCCCCCGGCCTTGCAAATCTGCTGATGAAGTATTTGAGCGTTCAGAGAGAAAAGAGCCGGAAGTATTCGCAGAGTTGGCAACAGCAGCACGCAGCCGACGAACTGAAAACCGTAGCGGCGGCGGTCAACTATCTTTCCGAGCATGGTATCTCTACCCTTGACGAGCTGGACGCAGCCCTTTCCTCTGTCAGCGAACAGGCCGACGCTATCCGGGCGGGAATGAAAACCGCCGAGCAACGCATGAAAGAGCTGCAAAAGCTCATTGAGTACGGCAGGAATTATCAGACCTACAAGCCCGTACAGGACGAGTACCGGCAAATCCGCTGGAAAGGAAAACAGGAGAAGTTTGCGGAAGCCCGCCGCGCCGAGCTTACCCTTTGGAACGCGGCAAACCGCTATCTCCATGCCCATTTGCCGGAGGGCGTGAAAACCCTGCCGATCTCCGCATGGGAGAAAGAATATGCTGCCCTTAAAGCACAGAGGGAAACGGAATACGCCAAGCTGAAAGGCACCCGCAGCGACCTTTCCGAGCTTCAAAATATCCGCAGGTGCGTGGATATTGCGCTCCGCGCCGACCAGCCGGAACAGACGCGGACCCGCACCAAGCGGCACGAACAAGAGCGATAAAGAGAAGGACGGGCAAGCTATCCGGCTTGTCCGTCCTATGTACCGCCTGACAAATAGGGAGTTCATTATCGTTTTATTTCCAAGCAATAGAATGACGGCCTAATGAGAAACATCATAATATGATTATATTTCCGCTATTTATGGATGCACAGAGTTTTTCAATGCAGGAAATAATATCTTTGGCTTCTCTTTTTCCTACATTAACATTATTGTGTACGATGTTATTGCGTATTTTTCTATACTTCTTTACTTTGTAAAGAGCTTCTTCATCTTCAGCATTATTCGTGTTTAACAAATTTAGGGATTCCATCAGAGAGGTCCTTACAAAGTCGTACTTTCTGGATAAAGTTATTTCTAAAAACCTAAATGCCGCAATAACGGCAGCATTGTATTCACCCTTGTCAAACAGCCTCAAATAATCCTTTTCGGCTTCCGGTTCGTTTTTCTTGCCGTTATTGTGCGCTTGTAAAAAATCATTTAATGTGTCCACAAAATGCTTGTTATCACCATATAAATTATATTTGAAAAGATGTAGACTTTGTAAATCAAATGGCAAACTATCCGATTGATCTTCATCTACAATCAATATAGATAGCTTGTTCTTGCTCATTATGTTTCCTAATTCCCACATAATATTTGCGTTGTTACCAGAGAGATCAACAATGGTCATTGAAGCTTTTGAAATCAGAGCGTCAGTCTTTCGTGTTATAATTTCGCCTGGCATTATAGTTTCGTCTAATGATATGGGAGAAATACCGTTATTGTATAATACAGGATATAGCAAATCTTTAAGAAAGGATAATCTTTGATATGGTGCTGAAATATAACAAAGTCTATTATCCGTCTCCGGCATTTTTAATTCTTCGGAAGCCTTCTCGTTTGTGAACACCATTTGTTCGGGGAGCTTTTCATCAATAACTTGCTTAATCTCAGAAAAAAACTCATCCAAAATATCAGGATAGTCGGCTTTGTCACCCGGAAGATTTATAACTTTAATATTTCTTCTCTCAAAACGTGCTATTTCTATGGGGCTGGCATCTACTAAAACTACATAAGCAGGAGTGCTTAGTTTCCCGAGGCGGGAACCAATAATTTGCCACAGTGTTCTAATATCGCTGTCGTCAAAACTATATCCTATAAGTAATAGCGTTTTAGTAATAAATAGGTTGGATATGTATGTTGATAAAATTTTGTTTTTATCAACATATATATCATAATCGTATTCGGTTATTACCATTCTTTCAGGATGATTAAAATCTCCATGCAGTTTAATAAGTTTAGTTCTTTCATGTGTGCTTATTGGAAGTCGCTCCTCTGAAACTACCATCGAAAAAGGAATGTGTTTCTCATTTAATGTTTGTTCAATGAGGAAATCAAAATTTGTCGTGCAAATAGTATCAAAATAAAGATCGCAAAATGTCCGATGTGTTTTTCCCGGCTTTAGATCATTAACATAGAGTTCTCTTGCCAAAAGTTCAATGAGCTTAGTCCTTGAAAACTCACTTTCAAACAACGATAATGCGTCAATGGCATTCGTATAAGTGTAATTGGGAATGTATGTTGCCACTTTTTTCCCGAGCCCTTCCCAATCTAAAATGCTCGCACCCTCTGGGGCAATAGCATTTTTTGAAAAGCCTGCCCCAACAAACGGAATAACTCTATTATCAATAAAATCTTCTTGTAATGTCTTAGGAATGTATTTCAAATATTTTCCGCTCATTGGTATTCCTCCGTTGCCCGCTTTTTAATAATTCTATCTCTTGCGTGCCTGTTCGTCAACCAAAGACTGGGTGTAGTAATACACTGGGGACAGGATTCACTAATCTTTTGCGACATTTATGTCCCCAGGCAGGCATGGTAAAATAGAGATAGAAAGAATAAAGGAGGTTTTGATGATGAAGATACTGCTGAAAATATTGGTTGCGCCCTTCGTTCTGGCGCTGTCCCTTCTGGCGGTTCTGGTGGTGTTTCTGTTTGATATTTGTGCCTTCCTGTTGACGATTGCCTCCGTGATTCTGGCGGTGCTGGGTATCGCCCTCTTTTTCACGCCGACACCCATCGGCGGGATTGTATTTCTGTTCCTCGCCTTCCTCCTTTCGCCGTATGGGCTGCAAGCGGCGGCGTGCTCTCTGCTTTGGGCACTGGACGGAGGAAAATCCGCTCTGTATCGGTTTCTGGCAAGTTAACTTCGGGTCAGCATGGCCCGAAGCAGGAAAGGGTGGCTTGAGGCCACCCTTTCCTGCTTTATTCTATATCTACATACGAAAAAGATTGCGGGGCAAGTGTGATATTGTAATCTAATAAATCTCGTGGAGGATCAAATATTTCCACTTTTCCTAATTCATAGGCGTATGCTGTTTTGCACCCATGAAAATATTCCCGATATTTTTTTCTGCTAATGCCCGCGTTACTTTTAGTCTGTTCCCATAAGGTGGAGGGAGCTGCACAAATAGTCCCCAGTATTTCAACTTTTGCCACCACTTTCATTACTGGAGATGTGCTATATACAAGTAGAACAGAACTGTCACTTCGTGCTAGCCGTTTACGATATTCATATTTTTTTGTACCAGCCAATATCCTATCAACATATTCTGGTTTTATTGATAATAGAATCGCCTTCAAAATTAAATCCTCATCATTCTACATACTTAATTTCCGTCTCAGAATCGTGCATAATCTGATTATATTGTTCATCACTCAATTTCATAAACGATCTAGGCCCCCTTGGAGCACACACAATGTCATGGTCCCAAAGGTAGCCCAATGTTAATCTTTTGCTCAGGCTTTTGACAAATATAAATTTTAAAACTTTTAAATTACGCCTATGATCACGCCAAAAGCCTTTCAATTCTTCGGTAGAAAAGACACTTCGATTCTGACAGATACTAAGCAGTTCCTCCTGAGAATGAATATTGCTAATAATTTCATCCACCATAGCGACTGTTGTAACAACCGAAGTATATTTTTTATTTGAACCTTCGGGGCCTGTTCGATAAAACAGAATTAGATCACCGGGCTTTACACCATTTCCGGGAGCCCACGAGATATAGACCTTTTGTAATGCATACCTATGAGGTTCTCTTCCGAGAAAATCAATTTTATTCTCGTTGTTCAGTTTGGAATCCGGGAGTAGTGTGGTGTGATATTGTGGGAAAATCGGCAAAATATACTTATTGCAATCATACTGAATGTTGGGAAAGTTTTTGCGAAAAGAAATATTATGATCAAAATCTTTCATCTTTTTTACTAAAACTTGTTCTTCTTTCCCGTTTCCAATTTTTACTCCATATTCAGTGAAGCCCCACCTTTTCAGTAATGCAGCCAAAGCGGACAGTTCTTCTCTATCTGTATAGAGTGTTACATAAATTTCGTCAACATTGCGTTGTAAGGCATTGTCAAAAATAATTTTAACAAAACGCTCACCCAACCTAAATCCGGTAGATTCAACTTTAAATGTTCCTACTTTTAATCTGCGCATCGGTTTAAAGGGCGGAACAATATCTGAGTAATTCTCATCGACACCTTCTGTTTTTAAGTAGAGGAATCCCAGTACTTTTCCAGCATCCGTATTACATATGTAAGCTTCTTCATCGCACTTGCGAGCAAACCACTTATCAAATCCTGGATAAGCGATACGGAAACTGTCAAAAAAAGAATCGGTTAAATCAACATTTCCGAAATAGGTTTTTTCAACGGCAAGCATTTTATATTCAATGAGACTTGGGTTTTCAGCCGTCGCTGCACTGATGAATGCATTTATTGAAAAAACTCTGTCACTCAAACCTAGCTTTATAGCTTTATTTCTTAGTCTCCGATCCTCCGTGATTAGTATGTCAACTCTGTTTGAATATACTTCAAACAATAGGCAATCATCAATCATGTCATTTTGCGATTTTTCCGGAATTCCGATCAATTCTAAAAAAGAATCGTCTGGTTCCTTAATAGTTTTGATTACCTCATATGATTCCAGCTTTACCGAAATGGCCTCTTGCGTTTCTGGATCTCGATATTTTTTTATTTCGGATATAGAGTATGGATGGATTACTTTATCATATTTTAACTTATCCAACCATCGAAAAAGGTGGCCAATACTATAATTGGAAACACGCTTGTTTTCTCTATGGATGATTATATTTGTGTCAAGCAAAGCTCTCATAATTTTGGGCCCCTTTCTATATAAGATAAGCAACTCATAATATCAGTTTCATCAAAAAGCATATGATGAACATACAGATTACAATTTATGCTTGTAGCAATCTCATGTGCTTTTTCATGTTCTGCTTTTTGTAAAAGTAAAATTTGACTTTCAGAATACTCTTTTTTATCTCGCACCGATAAATTCTTTATAATTTGTGAGGACGAGGCTTCCAGCAAAAGTATGGTTTCTATTTCCAGATCATAGAACACACTACTCGGCAAAGTATCAACATTACCATTTATGTCAAATATGCAAAAATGTCCGGCAAGAATAATACTAGGGGTCGATCTCAGAAGTTGCTTGACTTGTGAGGCCAAAATATTCTGATTAGCATCTTTGTCTCTAACGGCTTTATTTGCTCCATAAGTTTCACCGTTGACCGCACTAATGAGATCACCGGCAGAAAAATCAGGAATTTTTAATGCAGTTGACAATTTATTACATAATGTGCTTTTCCCTACACCGTAAGTCCCGGCAACAAATATCGTCCCCATATGTATAACCCCCGTTTAACGACCCTTTATTGTATATATTTTACATCAAAATTAAGTTAGAGTCTATCGTGTTTTTGGCAAATATCTTGTGTTCGGGTCATAATGGCCCGAAGTCGGGGCGGTCTGGACGGGCCGCCCTTTTTTCATAGAAGGGAGGGATGATTTCTGGCTACCACAACTTTGTTGCAGCGCCATGCGGGCGAAGGCGAAACGATTGCCGAGGCCATCCGGGATTGTCTGGACTATGGCAAAAACCCGGAAAAAACAGAAAGCGGAAAGTATATCTCCGCTTATGAGTGCGCCCCTGCCACCGTGGCGGACGAGTTTCTTTTGGCGAAAGCCAGCTATGCCGCCATGACAGGCCGGGAACAGAACAAGGCCAATGATGTGTTGTGCTATCAGATACGACAATCCTTCTATCCGGGAGAGATCACCCCGAAGGAGGCGAACCGTATCGGCTATGAGCTGGCTATGCGATGGACAAAGGGGCGGCACGCTTTTATCGTTACCACGCATACAGACCGCCATCACATCCATTGTCACATCTATTACAACTCCACCACCCTTGACTGTACCCGGAAATTCCGAAATTTTTGGGGCTCCAGCTTCGCTCTCCGTCGGCTCTCCGACAGGCTGTGCCTTGAAAACGGGCTGTCCATCGTGGAGAACCCGAAGCCACGGAGCAAGGGCAAGTATCGGAACTATGGGGAGTGGCAGAAAGAACGGAAAGGCCCGCTTTCGTATCAGGACCGGCTGCGCCTTGCCATTGATACCGCACTGGCGGAACGCCCCGCCGGTCTGGACGAATTTCTCGGCCTGATGAAGCGGGCTGGATATGAAGTCAAGAAGGTGCGGGGCGGTAGTATCAGCTTCCGGCTGACCGGGCAGGGGCAGGAACGCTTTACCCGTCTGCGGGCCTCTACGCTGGGAGACGGCTACGATCTGAAAGATATACTGGCCGCCATTGAGGGCAAAGAAAAACGCCCCGGACGCCCGGAGCGAAAAATCAGTCTGGCGGTGGATATTCAAGCAAAGCTGGCTGCCGGTAAGGGGCCGGGCTATGAGCGGTGGGCGAAGGTGTTCAACATCAAGCAGATGGCCGCCGCCCTCGCCTATATACAGGACAATGGCCTGACTGATTATGAGCAGTTGGCGCAGAAAGCCACCGAGGCAACCGACCATTTTCACGCGCTTTCCGAGCAGATCAAGCAGACGGAGCAGGCCATGAAAACCAATGCCGGACTAAAGGCCGCAACGGTTCAGTATGCCAAAACACGCCCGGTCTTTGAGCAGTACAAGGCTGCGAAGTACAACCGGAAATTCCTTGCGGAGCATGAGGCCGATATTGAACTGTACCGGGCGGCACAGGCGGAAATGCGCCGTCTGCTGGGCGGGGCGAAACTCCCGAAAATGGATGTGCTGAAGGAGGAAGGCCGTAAGCTCACGGCAAAGAAAAAGCGTCTTTATGGAGAGTATCAGAAAGCGCGCCGGGATATGCAGGAGATCGTCACCATCAAGGCAAATATTGATACTCTGCTGGGCTACACCGAGCCGGGCAGAAAGCAGGAAAAGGAGCGTTGAGGTTATGCAAACAAGGAGCAAAGCGACGCAAATACTTCGGGCCAACATGGCCCGAAGATACGGGTTTGGGGCGAGCCCCAACAAGCGGCGTCCGGGCCTTTGTGGCCACGGAGGCATTGCTTGCCATTTAGCGACACCCCGAAAATAGCGCAAAAAACGGAGGTATGCGTTCTTTTACACATCCTCCGTTTCTTTGGCCTGCTTCATGGCTTGAATAGTGGCCTCCACGATTTTCAATTCTTTTTCGTCCAGGGCGTTGAGCATGGCGTCAATCCGTTTTCTGCACTCGCTCCCTTTGTTCTTAGACGGATAGAAATATTGATCTACCGATATATCGAACATTGTCACCATCTGATAAAAGGTGTTGAGGCTGGGGTGCTGGCCGTCATTTTCGTTATACATGATGGTACGCGGAGCCCGGTCAACAATATAAGCCAGTTGCTCCTGCGTCATCCCGCTGGCCTCCCGCGCCCGCTTGATGGCGAGCCCTATATCGTGAAAATCAAATCGTCGTTCATCTCTTTCAATCTTCATAATATCACCTAATGTAATTTTACGTTTCAGGTGTTATTATTTGAACGAGTATGTATTTCATGATTCCGACTATTTACTTTCACATATACATCATTGAAATTATTCGTTTGACCGTATATAATTATTTGTGATTTATTTGTGGAGGTAGGATATGGATTTTATTTCGGTACAAGAAGCTGCAAAAAACTGGGGGATTTCAGAACGCCGCATACAGAAATTATGCGAAGAAAATCGTATAGAGGGTGCCATAAAGTTTAGTAGGTTGTGGCTGATACCTCGAAATGCTCAAAAGCCCTTTGATCGCCGTCGAAAAGAATTGCCTAAAATTGAAAATATCATCGAAAGTTATGGGCAATATGTTTACAATTTGGCGTTAAAACTATCGGCTAACCCTGAATATGCAGACGACCTAACACAAGAAACTTTTATTAAAGCATGGCTCCACATAAAAGAGCTTAGAAGTAAAGAAGCAATCAAGAAGTGGCTTCGCATAATTTGTATCAACGAGTTTCGTATGTCATTACGGAAACAACAACGGGAAAACAATGTTGAATACTTTGAAAATATCGAAGAATTAGAGCGGGATGGTAAACTCTTAGTTACTCCTCCACCTATTCAGTTGGATGAAGTAGAAGCAAATGAGGAAGTCATAAAGCTGCGCGATGGGTGCTTTTTAGCCATGACAAGAAAGTTATCGCTCAATCAAAGAATAGCTTTTTCCTTAGTTGATATGTTTGGCTTATCAATAAAAGAAGTAAGCGAAATATTAGATATTACTCCTAAAGCTGTCAAGGGATTATTATATCGCGCAAGGTTAAATTTGGAGTCGTTTTTTCAAGGGCATTGTAGTTTTTTAGATATAAATAACCCATGCACCTGCAAGGAATGGATTGAATTTATGAATACAAGAAATTCAATTCAGAAAAAAATGAGGCAATCCCTCACTGTGTTAAACTACAAGCAAAATGGTTATGTTCAAAATACAAAGACTACGCAAATGATATTGCATTATTATCATAACATTCCTGATCAACGGCCAAGTCAAAAGTGGTTTGATGAGATTATATTGCTTGTTAAAAATTTTTATGGAAATTGTTGATGAGGCCGAGTCTTTGCCTTTGTTTGAGCATCTATTATTATGAAACTAAAAATTCAAGATTGCAGAAAGGCTTTTTTATGGATAAGGAATACTTACAATACTTAGTTGACACAATCACTGACAAGGACAATTTAAAAAAGGTTAAGGAAGAAGCTCTTAAATTAAGTAGCTCCTATTCACCCGAAGAATATATCCAAATAGCTTCGGAATTGTATTGCTCAGAATATTTTCAAATTCAAGAAATCGGTGTGCTCCTATATGGTTATGCAAGCTCAATGAGCCCAACTGCATTAGAGTTTTTACGCGAAACCGTAAGTACGCATCCGAGTTGGAAAGTCCAAGAAGTTTTAGCTATGGCTTTTGATATATATTGTTCTACAAACGGATATAAAAACTCTTTGCCAACTATTGAAGAATGGTTGCAAGATAGTCGCCCTAATGTTCGCCGAGCTGTTTCGGAGGGACTTCGTATATGGACAAACCGCGATTATTTTAGAGAAAATCCTGAAATTGCAATTTCCCTCCTATCCAATTTGAAAGCAGATAACAGCGAATATGTCCGAAAATCAGCAGGGAACGCACTAAGAGATATAAGCAAGAAATTTCCTACCCTTATAAAAGAAGAAGTATCTACCTGGGATATTTCGGACAAAAAAGTGGCACAAGTTTATAAGTTAGCGTATAGATACATAGCAGAAAAAGGTATTGATAGATAATCGCAACGGCAATAGTGCTAAGCCAAACATATAGAGTACAACTGCCCAACGGGATAATAAAAAAACCGTTGTTTCGGCGGCTGGCTTATCACGCGCCTAAACAAAATACAGTAGCCTTGCGGCGGTTTTGAAATAACAAATTTCAAGCCGCCGTTTTCTTTTCAAAAAATGAGATTGCGGGGGGTGTGTTAAAGTCGCCCTTTTTTAAGGATACGGCGGTGTCCGGGAGGTATCGCCGTGTCCTTTTTCCTTTTCCATCCCCCTAACCTGTCAAAAAAAGCTCATCCCCCGAACAGGATCAGTCTGGCGGTGGATGTGCAATTTGGCAGTACTTAAATGAATTTATTATTTCATGCGTCCGAGTGGCCTTGTGCCGCCCGGGCGCTTTTGCGTTCTTATGGGGTAGCTTCGGGCCATGTTGGCCCGAAGTCATTCCCCGGTGCCGCTCCCCGCCACCTTCGTTTCGGTCACTCGTCAACCACCAACCGAAACGGAGGTCAATATGGCTATTATCAATCTGCGGGACTATTACCCGTTTTATACATCGGATTGCTTCATGGAAGTATCGGACGAGGTTGCTGAAATGTTCAAAGAATTTGACCGCAAGGAGGCTGCTTACCGGCTGCGTACATACCGCCATAAAGCCTACTATTCCCTTGATCGAGACGATGGGCTGGAGCATGAGGCTGTCTTTGTCGCGCTTTCGCCCCACGAGCTGTACGAGCGGAAAGTTACCATGCAGGAGCTTCACGCTGCTATTGCCAGCCTGCCGGACAAACAGGCAAAACGAATTTACGCCCACTTCATTCTTGGCATGACGAAACAGGATATTGCCCGGGCAGAAGGGGTCAATGAGAAAGTAGTCCGTGTGGCAATCGAGCGCGGGCTGCGGCACTTGGAAAAAATTTTGAAAAAATCTCTGTGATGTGTACCGATTTAGGCCAAAAAATGAAATGGCTTATGAGAGGCAAAACACTTCGGGTCAAGGTGGCCCGAGGTTCGGACAAGCCCTCATGCAAATCGAAAATTGAATAAAAAGGCACCCGGATACGAAGGGAAATGCGCTGTGTGACAGGCCCGCCATGACCTCTGCTTTTGGAGAATACAATCTCTATAAAACAGGGCGAGCGATCAGGCTCATGCCATAGGTGGGGCAAGGCTGGTTCCACCGGAACAGGTACATAACCCGGATACTTGCGTTTAGTCACAGTCCGAGCGTTGAAGCGGCCTTGCAAGCCGTGAGCCGTCGCAGGCAATGAGAACGCCTTGCCATCAGAATGGGGAGAGTTGAAATACTATGGGGCAGAAAGCCTATGCCCGTCCGATGTGCCTGTAATGTAGTAAAAACCTGTGGGGAGCCCTCCGGCAATGCTGTCTGATGATAGGCCAACCAATCCGGCGGGGCTCCCCATCTTTTTCTCAAAGGAGTTTCTTATGGAAAATGCGTTTGGGATGTTTCCCGGTTTTGAGCCGGATGAATGGAGTAATGACGCCTGCCGCGGCTATGTCATCATGGCAATGGAGGACTGCGGCTTTTCAAAGAAGGATATTCGTCGTGTTGTGGGACAGCTTTATGAAGTCTTTGATCTCAACAGTGTGGAGGACGCCAAACAGAAGTTCTACTCCAGTCCGTACTGACGGCCACATCGGCCCGAAGTGGAGAAAGCTCAAAGGGCTGCACCTGCGGGTGCCGTCTTTTGACATTTCCCCACAGGACAAGAGGGAAACGCTGGCAAGTACACCCATTCTGAAAAGGAGGTTTCCAATGACACAGGCCGTCACATATCAACGAGAAACAAAATCTGTACCCTTTCAAGGGAAAATCATTATGCTGGAAAGCCTCACGCCGGTACTTTCCCCGAAGGAGAAGGAACAGCGCAAAAAAGAAATTGAACGCCGTCTTTACGATGTGTTCAGTAAGTACGGGGACAGATTTCACTAACCATTCGCAACATTGTTGTCCGGGGCTGCTGATAGTATAATATAGCTGTAAGGTTGGTAGCTCCATTCCAACAGGGAAAGGAGCCCAATATGGAATTTATCAGAGAAGATTGCATTTATGCAAGACAGTCAGTAGACCGCAAGGACAGTATCAGCATTGAAAGTCAGATTGACTTCTGCAAGTACGAATTGAAAGGTGGGAGCTGCCGGGTATTTAAGGACAAAGGCTATTCCGGCAAGAATACCGACAGACCGGAGTTTCAAAAGCTGCTGGGCGAGATCCGCAAGGGAAAGGTTCGGCGGGTCATCGTGTACAAGCTGGACCGGATAAGCCGCTCTATTCTGGACTTTGCAAATATGATGGAGCTGTTTCAAGAGTACGATGTAGAGTTTGTATCATCTACGGAAAAGTTTGATACCTCGACCCCGATGGGACGAGCCATGCTGAATATCTGCATTGTATTCGCCCAGCTTGAACGTGAGACAATCCAGAAGCGCGTCACGGACGCCTACTATTCCCGTTGCTTGAAAGGCTTTCACATGAGCGGGCAGGCTCCATACGGCTATCAGTTGGAGCCCACCGTGGTAGAGGGTATCCGTACAAAAAAGATGGTTGCCGACCCCGTAGCCGCCGACCATGTACGGCTGATGTTTGAGATGTACGCCGAGCCGGAAACCTCTTTCGGAGACATTACCCGCTACTTTGAGGAACAGGGTATCAAGATTTACGAAAAGTCAATGGTTCGGAGTTTCCTTTCCCAGCTTTTACGGAACCCTGTTTACGCACAGGCCGACTTGGAACTGTATGAGTTTTTCAAGAGCCAGGGCGCGGCGATTGTCAATGACGCTTCCGATTTTGCCGGAACAAACGGCTGCTATCTCTATCAGGGGCGGGATGTGAAGGAGGACAAGGACAGGTGCCTAAAAGACCAGATACTTGTTATCGCTCCCCATGAAGCATTGATCCCCTCTGACACATGGCTGAAATGCCGGAAAAAGCTCATGGCAAATACCACCTTCCAACAGGGACGGAAACCGAAAAACACTTGGCTGGCCGGAAAAATCAAATGCGGGCATTGTGGGTATGCGCTGAAAGCCACCCATGTACCAAACAGCACAGGTTATTTCCGCTGCACCAAACGGACGGAAAACAAAGGTTGTCCGGGCTGCGGGAAAATCCGCAAAGAAGAATTTGAACAATTCATTTTTTCAGCCATGCAGGAGAAGTTCAAAGATTTTCAGATACTCCACGGCCAAGAGGAAAAGGTCAATCCGAAGCTGACAGCCTATCAAGTAGAGCTGGCGCAGGTGGAGGCAGAAATTGAAAAGCTGCTGGACACGCTGACCGGAGCCAATGCGACCTTGCTTGCCTACGCCAACAAGAAAATCGAAGAACTGGACACCCGCCGTCAGACCATTTCAAAAGCAATAGCCGATTTGAGCGTCGAAACCATATCGCCCCAGCAGATAAAGAAGCTGTCCTATTATCTCGACAACTGGGAGAGCATAGATTTTGACGACAAAAGAAAAGCCGCCGATGGCTTGATTTCTACAATCAAGGCCACCAGCGACCGTGTTCAGATAGAGTGGAAAATCTGACATTTCCGCTCTATCGCCCCTCATTTCTATTTTATCTCGTTTGTACCCCTTGTACACCGATGATTCCAATAATTTTTATCTAAAGGCTTCGTATATAGGAAAAGCAGCAGGCTGCTTGTCAAAAAACATGAATACATCCTGTGTTACAAAATCCATACTCATACTCCAATGCACTCCAAATTATTTGTCGTTCAGATGTAGTTTACCATATAGGCCTTTTTATTACAATTTGTCAGTTGATATTTTAGCAGATACCGCCCTGAACTTCAAGAATTGGTGAAATCGACAGATCGAATCACTATCAGACAAAATGGTAATTGGGACAATATTTACCTGAACAAGCGCTCCAGTGCCTCCATGGCCGCACTTTCATCTGGACCTTCCGCCGTGAGTACAATCTGTTCATCTTTGGTGATTCCCATGGCAAGGACGCCCAATAAGCTTTTGGCATTCACCGAGCCATCACCGCGGTCGATGCGCAGAGTGCTGTGATACTCGTTTGCGGTCTTAACGAATTGTGTAGCTATATGATGAGCGATCCCGCACTCACACGGGATAGTGATTCTTTTGCTGATCATCTTATGGACACGCCTCCCGTAATATAAATCTGGGTTATCAGCGCCAAAATATTTCTGGTTGTGAGCCTCTGGTTTTGTTTCGACAACTAATCGTTTGGAGCAAGATTCTCACAATTCACCTCAAACCTGTCGGAATGGCCATCATCAGTTCCATAAATCATCTGTGTCAATACTACCAGCAGCTTTTCTCTTGCGCGTTCTGCGCTGGATTCTTTGGCTTCTCCCGCAAGGTATTCCAAAGCATTGTTCCACCCAAATAAGCTTACAACTTCTGCTGGGATCTTCTCAAGTTCATCAAGCAGTCGGCTCTTTTGCTGCCTATCCAAAAGACGAAGGTGATAAAGGTGGTTCACATACTCGCACCCCAACAGGTTCGCAAGCCGATCAATCAAAGATAGTTTTTCGTCCATGAATCCCTCCCGTACCTCTTTCTTCTATTCATATTACCGGAACAATCGAACGACTCCGTGGTCGTTGAGATAACGCAGCAGTGACAGACCAATCGGGAAACCAAACAGGCCGATCACGCCAAAAAGCTGAGCACCTACGAACATACTGCAAAGGGTCACAACAGGGTGCAGGCCGAGTTGACTGCCGACGATTTTCGGCTCGATGATATTGCGAATGACCGTGATGACCAGATAGACCACCAGCAGTCCAAGAGCCAGAGGGTAGTTCCCCTGAATAGCAGTCAGGATCGCCCACGGGATCATGATTCCGCCTGTTCCGAGCACCGGAAGAATATCAAAAATCGCTATGACAAACGCCACCAGGATGGCGTGATCGATCCTTATCAATGTCAGTCCGATGGACAGCTCCACAAATGTAATAGACATGATGAGGGCATAGGAACGGACACAGACCCATAATGTACCTGCAATATATTCCTTGATCTGGAGGAATACAGTTTTTGTCCCAGCGCTCATCTGCCGCAGGCAGAATCCTGTCAAGCGGTCATAATCAATAGCAATAAAGAATGTGGAAATGATCATCAACACCAACTTGACAAAGAGGCCGGGAACCGATGTCGCAACATCGGTCGCAAAGCCCATGACCCACACAGACAAACCCGTCACAAGGTCACCCAGCGACTGGATTATTCTCATTCCGACCTCATCCAATGCCGCCACCAAGGAAGGCTCCATCTCCATGAATACACCCTCTATGTTCCATAGAATATCCATAAAGTATTGTTGCGCATAGGTTTCATATAGTGCGGGCAGGTTGCCAATCAGATCCACAATGCCGGAAACGGCTTTGATACTCAGTAGAGTGAGCATCGCCCCGACGACTCCATAGAACAAAATGACTGAAAGCGTAGCGGAGAGCTTTCCGGGAATCCGCAGTTTATCCGTCAAAAAGCGGATCGGGCGCTTCAGAATATATGCAATCAAAAACGCGATGGCAAAGGGCGACACCAAAGGAAGCGCATACCGCAGCAGCACAAAAGCTAACAGGAATATCACGCCAAAGTAGGCAAAGTTGATTAGAAATGCCTTCCGTTTTTCTGTGTTCATTCAAACCTCCAACATTGATCAAAGCAAAAAGGCATGACCCGCTTCCGACATCCGAACGCAGGCCATGCCTTTGAATTATCCATATCGATTCGGGCAGTATTGCTGCTGTCCGCGGTATCCATTATACACAGTTCCTCTCAAGGAACTATTTAGGCTATTATATGGACGGTGACGTAGCATGTCAACAAAACTGTCGAAACATTAATACAAAGTTAATGCCGCTGTATAGTTTTCGCAAAGAAATGCTCCAGGCAACGGCTTTCCCTTGACAATATATGGGTTCTTTCGTAGAATGTTTGCCAATACCAAAATGATTGGAGGATGAGAATTTACAATGAGCAGCGATGACAGTGACGATAACCGAATCAACAGCTATAATTGCATTTTTGAACATAGGGCATGGCTTGTGCGCATTTTAACGCGAACAGGTTCCATGTCTTATTCCTTTTTTAGGAGAGATTGACGGAGATTGCGAATTGACGAAACAAGAACAATATATTTAAAAATTTAGTGAGGTGCAAAGTTTGGAAAACTCCGTTATTTCTATGTTACTGCTGCAGGTGTTCCTGATCGCGCTGAACGCGATCTTCGCCTGTGCGGAGGTCGCCGTGATCTCCATGAACGATAACAAACTGGCCAGAATGGCGGCCCAAGGCGACAAGCGGGCGAAGCGTCTGGCCCACCTAACCAGTCAGCCTGCGAAGTTTTTGGCGACGATCCAGGTGGCTATTACCTTGTCCGGCTTTATTGGCAGTGCATTTGCTGCTGAAAACTTTTCGGATGTATTGGTGAATTTTTTGGTGGGGCTGGGTATCAGCATTCCCCGTGCAACTCTGGATGCCATTGCCGTCGTGCTGATCACCCTGATCCTCTCTTACTTCACCCTGATTTTTGGTGAACTTGTGCCCAAGCGGGTGGCCATGCGTAAGACCGAAGAACTGGCTCTTGGCCTCTCCGGGCTGATCAGCGCCATTGCCACTCTCTTTGCTCCCATTGTTTGGTTTTTGACCTTCTCAACCAACACCGTTCTGCGCCTGATAGGCATTGACCCCAACCATGAGGATGATGAGGTCAGCGAAGAAGAAATTCGTATGATGGTGGATGTGGGCAGTGAAAAAGGCACCATTGACCATGATGAAAAGGAGTTCATTCAGAATGTCTTTGAGTTTGACGATCTTGCCGCCGCTGAGATCGCCACCCATCGCACTGAGGTAGACTTTCTCTGGATGGAGGAATCCATGGAGGAGTGGGCAAATACTATTCACGCCACCCGCCATACCCTGTATCCCATCTGCCAGGACTCGCCCGATCAGGTAGTAGGAATCCTGAATGCCAAGGACTATTTCCGTCTGGAGAACAAGGATCGGGACAGTGTTCTGACGACCGCAGTCAAACAGCCTTATTTTGTCCCTGGCAGTATTAAGGCAGATGTGCTTTTCCGAAATATGAAGCGTAACCGCGTATCTCTGGCAATTGTCCTTGACGAATACGGCGGCATGATTGGCATCGTCACATGGAATGACCTGATTGAGCAGCTGGTGGGAACCTTGGAAGATGATGAGGCTGAGTTGACTCCTGCTTCAAGCCCTATTCAAAAAATCAACGATGACACCTGGAAAATTCGCGGGAATGTTGAATTGGCGTCGTTGGAAGAAACGACCGGTGCTTTGGTCAAAAACAACGAGCATGACACGATCACAGGCCTTATTTTCCATGTTTTGGGCTATGTGCCGGACGATGGCACATACGACATAGAAATCGATGCCGGCCCATTCCATATCCGGCTCCTGAAGGTTCTGGAGCACCAGGTCTATGAAGCAACGGTCCAGCTTATAGATAGCCCTGCTCCCATTGAAAACAATATTATAAATGGAGCAGGCATTAACGAAAAAACGCACACCTGAAGCAGCACGCCGATCATTGCGTGAATTCAATCAGCCAGGAAACCTGATTGAATAACTATCCCGTCTGTGTAAGCAAGCAGCTTATACAGGCTGGATTTTGCGTCTTAATGCGAAATTAATGCCGGTATCGGGACACTAATGCCCGTTTCACATCTGGTATGCCATAATGATAATAGAAAACTGTTCCCGGAGGTGTCGGCATGGGAAAATTGGAAAAACGATTGTCATCCTCACAAATGATCATTCTCGGCTTTGCCGTTGTCATATTGCTGGGTTCTATGCTGCTGATGCTGCCCGTATCCAGCAAGAGCGGAACATTCAGCCCCTTTCTGGATTGCCTGTTGACATCTACCTCCGCAGTATGCGTTACCGGTCTGGTGGTTTATGACACGGCAGTCCACTGGACTCTGTTCGGCCAGACAGTGATCCTCATATTGATCCAAATCGGCGGCATGGGAGTTATTACCGTGGCGGCAGCCCTTTCACTGGCTGCAGGCAGGAAAATCTCTCTGATGCAGAGAAGTACCATGCAGGATGCCATCTCCGCGCCACAGGTGGGCGGGATTGTCAGATTTACCGGATTTATTCTGAAGGGAATCATTCTCATCGAACTGCTGGGCGCAGCAGTTATGGCTCCGGTTTTCATTCGGGATTATGGATTTGGAGAAGGGCTCTGGATGGCTGTTTTTCACTCCATTTCAGCGTTCTGCAATGCTGGCTTTGACATTGTAGATGATGGAGTACTTTTCAATTCTCTGATGGGGTACGCCTCCGATCCTGTGATCAATCTGGCCGTTATGCTATTGATCATCGTTGGCGGTCTTGGTTTTTTGACCTGGCGTGACATTTATACCAACGGCATCCACATAAAGCGTTACCGGATGCAAAGCAAAGTGATCCTTACCATGACCGCAGGTTTGATTTTAATTCCAACAGTCTATTTTTTCTTCTTTGAACTGAATCATCTTCCTTTGGCGGAGCGGTTTTGGGGCGCCTGGTTTCAGGCAGTAACACCCAGAACAGCAGGCTTTAACACGGTTGACCTGAATGCCATGAGCGAGAGCGGACAGATGCTAACGGCTCTTCTGATGTTGATCGGTGGCGCTCCCGGTTCCACAGCAGGCGGCATGAAGGTGACCACCTTCGCTGTGATGGCGGCTGTGGCGGCAGCGGTGTTCAAACGGCGGCAGAATGGTCGCTTTTTCGGGCGACGCATAGATGATGAAACGGTTAAAAACGCCGCAACCGTTTTCTTAATGTACATTGGCTTATTTCTGCTGGGTGGCATGCTCATCAGCAAACTGGAAGGGTTCCCGCTCCTTGCCTGCCTGTATGAATGTGCCTCTGCGGTTGGAACGGTGGGGCTTTCCCTTGGCATCACACCGGAATTGGGATGGACCAGCAAACTGATTCTGACCGCACTGATGTATATCGGACGGGTCGGCGGGCTGACATTGCTTTTCGCAACGCTCCCGGCAACAAAAAACACGATGTCCCGACTTCCTCTTGAGAAGATTTCGGTGGGCTGAGAACAGGAGGTATCTTTTATGAAATCAGTATTGTTGATTGGCTTGGGCCGCTTTGGAAAGTTTATTGCCATGAAGCTGCACAGTATGGGTCATCAAATCATGGCAGTAGATGCAAACGAAGATCGTGTGAACTCGGTACTGCCCTATGTGACAAACGCACAGATCGGCGACAGCACCAACGAGGCGTTCCTCTCTTCGCTGGGAATAAGCAATTATGACGCCTGCATCGTCGCCATTGGCGATGACTTTCAGAACTCTCTGGAAACAGCCTATCTATTGAAAGAATTGGGCGCAAAAAAGGTGATAGCCCGTGCCTCGCGCGAGATCCAGGAAAAGTTCCTGCTTCACAACGGGGCCGACGAGGTGGTCTACCCGGAAAAACAGCTGGCATCCTGGACGGCGATCCGCTGTTCGTCCGAACATATTCTGGAATACATCGAGTTGGATGATGAATACGCAATTTTTGAACTGGAGGCACCGATGGAATGGGTGGGAAAAACCATTGTCCAGCTGGATATCCGCAAAAGGTTCGGCATCAATGTGCTTGGTATTCGGGAAAACGGTAGGCTCAATATGAGCATCACACCGGACACCATGCTCTGTCGCGGCGCATCACTGCTCGTCTTAGGGCACGAAAAGGCAGTCCATAAATGCTTCCGCATCTGACCTGATTCTTTCAGCCTCCTTGCCGATGAGCGCTTGGAGCATATTGAAACGCAATATGGATCTTTGCTCATTCCTTATAAAAAACGAACGGAACCGGTTAGCACGTTGGGATTACCCGTTGAGGCTCTAGATGAAATCGAATGGATTCATGTGATTTGGAAAAACAAAGCCAAAGCCAAGAACCGGGATCGTGTGATAGGCGCACTTGTAAATGAGCATTGCAGCGTGAAGTGCGGCTATGCGGACTATCTGGATTGAGTGCTGTTGTATCACTATGGAAAATGCATCGGATTTGTGATAATATCAGAAAAACAGGAAGGAGTGAGCAAGATGAATCAACATACCAATGATGGCAAACGGGACCATATTCTCGCCTGCCTGTCTTCCGCTCCCTCCAATGCAAGGATCATCCGCACCGCTGCGCGAATGGCAAAGGCTTTCGATGGTCAGTTCACTGCACTGTTTGTAGAAACGCCTGATTTTGCCCTTGCCACCGAGGAGAACAAAAGGCGGCTGGAGGAAAACCGAAAACTGGCGGAGCAACTCGGCGCAGACATCGAAACTGTATACGGTGATGACATCCCTTATCAAATCGCGGAATTTGCCCGCATATCCGGTATCACGCGAATCGTTCTGGGGCAAAGTGCCGTTACCCGAAAGCATCTGTTTGGAAAACCTACACTGACACAACTGCTGCTGTCCTATGTGCCGGAACTTGATATTCACATTATTCCTGATAAGGCTGCGGATACCACCTATCATCCTAAAAAAGCAAGACAGCACAGCAATGCAGATATTCTAAAAAATATAATCAAGAGCGTGCTTATCCTTTTGGCGGCAACGCTGTTGAGCTTGCTGTTCCACGAGATCGGCTTTACCAGGCCGAATATTATCATGGTCTACATTCTTGGTGTTCTGCTGACATCCATTGCCACATCTCATCGGATCTATAGTCTTGTATCTTCCATCGCCAGTGTTTTTATTTTCAATTACCTGTTCACAGAGCCTCGCTTTTCGCTGACCGCCTACGAAACAGGCTATCCGGTGACCTTTATCATCATGTTTTTGACGGCCTACATCACCGGCACCTTTGCGATCCGCTATAAGGAGCAGGCTAAGCAATCTGCCAAAATCGCTCACCGTACCAAGATCCTGTTTGATACAGATCAGCTTTTGTCAAAGGCCGAGGGCAAAGAAGCTATTTTGCAGACAGCCGGAGAACAAATCAAAAAGCTGCTTGGCAGAGATATCATTTTATTCAATCATGCAGATGGTCAACTTTCCGAACCTATAGTGTTTACAGACCAGGATGCGCCTTTGTTTAAGAAAACAAACGAGTTGGAAGTTGCTCAATGGGTGCTTGAACACAACCACACTGCAGGGGCAACTACCGAACGCTTTCCGGATGCCCAATATCAGTATCTTGCCATCCGGGTCAATGAGCGTGTTTACGGTGTGGTCGGTATTGATGCGAAGGATGGGGCACTGGATGCTTCAGAAAACGGAATCCTCTTGTCTATACTCGGTGAGACAGCATTGGCCTTAGAGAATGAAAAAAATATCAGAGAAAAAGAAGCAGCGGCAGTGTTGGCTGAAAGCGAGCAGCTCCGGGCTAATCTTCTGCGTACCATTTCCCACGATCTGCGTACTCCCTTGACCACCATCTCCGGCAACGCAGACAATCTTCTTCATAACGGCCACAGTTTTGATGAAGAAACCAAACGACAGATATACTCTGACATTTATGATGATTCTGTGTGGCTGACCAATCTGGTGGAGAATCTTTTATACTCCACCCGTATTGAAGAAGGGCGCATGGCACTAAAGCCTTCTCCGGAACTGCTTTCCGAAATCTTTGAGGAGGCAATGCAGCATATTCGTCCCAAGCTAAAAGGGCATACTGTCACAGTGTTTTGTGAAGATGATTTTATGCTGGTTCGGGCTGATGCGAAACTGATCGTACAGGTTATCATCAACCTTGTTGACAACGCTCTGAAATACACTCCGCCTGAGACTGCTGTTTATATCAGCACTGCAAAGCGGGGGAAGATGGCGGAGATCAAGATCGCTGATACGGGGAATGGAATCAGTGATGCAGAAAAGATTAAAATTTTTGATAAGTTCTACTGCGGTGAAAATAGAATAGCGGATAACCGCCGCAGCCTGGGCCTTGGACTTTACCTCTGCAAAGCCATTGTAGAAGCTCATGGAGGAACGATTTGCGTTACAGACAATCTCCCACATGGAGCAATATTCCACTTCACCCTTCCGCTGGAGGAGGCAGCTTACCATGAGTAAATATCAGATCCTTGTGGTAGAGGATGACGCCCCGGTGCGTAACCTGATCACCACCACACTAAAAGCACGCGACTACCGCTTTATTACTACCGGCACTGGAGAGGGAGCTGTGATGGAAGCCGCCTCACACAATCCCGATATCGTTCTGTTGGACTTGGGCCTGCCTGATCTTGACGGTGTGGAGGTCATCCGCCGCATCCGAAGCTGGTCCAATATGCCGATCATCGTCATCAGCGCGAGAAGTGAAGACAGCGATAAGATCGACGCTCTGGATGCCGGAGCTGACGATTATCTGACCAAGCCCTTCTCCGTTGATGAGCTTCTTGCCCGCCTGCGGGTAACACAAAGACGGCTGGGACTGATGCAGAACGCTGGCGCGGAACAGGCTGTCTATCAAAATGGCTTGTTGCGGGTCGACTATTCTGCGGGATGTGCATACCTCGGTGAAGAGGATCTGAAGCTGACCCCTATGGAATATAAGTTGCTCTGTCTTTTGGCACGCAACACCGGAAAAGTGTTGACACACCGGTTCATTCTGCAGAATGTTTGGGGCAGCAGTTGGGAAAACGATATTGGATCTCTGCGTGTCTTCATGGCAGCACTGCGAAAAAAATTGGAGTCCAATACATCATCGGCCCGGTATATTCAGACTCACATCGGAGTTGGATACCGAATGCAAAAGATCGATTGAAGCCAATCAGAAAACCGATGTCAAATGTAGTTATCTTGCGCTGCTGAATTCAATAGAAACCCACGGGACCAGTTCTCTTGAACCGCTCCCGTGGGCTTTTTCATTTTCCGTATTTCTCTTTCAGGCTCTGGTGTCCCTTCTGAGCTTCCCTCCGCAGGTCATCGGCGGTCAGTATCTGGCACTGCGGGTCGGGGTCGCTCAGATTCAGGTGTGCCATTTTTTCCGGAAAGTATCTCTCCGGGTCAAATCTGAAATCCCTCGCAACAAGCTGCTGCCACCTGCTCGGTCCATCGGGCAGGTTGATCTTGCCCGCTTCATAGCTCGTCAGCTCATGGGTGGTGTCGATCTTCCGCAGGAACTCCTCTGCCGTCAATTTTCCCTGGACATACTCCTCCCGCGCCAGCCGCGCGTTTTCGCTCCACTGGTCGTACTGCTCGTAGTCCATTGGTATCAGCTTCGAACGCTCAGAGGGCGGCGCATCTTGCCAGCGGAGCAGACGGGAGTACATCCTGTCCCGCAGCTTTTTATAGACCAGGAGGGCTTCATCCTCCGAAGTCTTATCCAACCTCGCCAGATTTGCGCCGCGCTGTTTGCAGCTCTGTCCATCGGTCACCCGGTCACAGTACCGGGTGACCTTTTTCGTTTTCGGGATGAAATAGCCCCAGCAGTAACCGCACCGGCAGATCCGCTGGTTGTCCTGTTCAAAGTAGAGCGCCAACACCAATATCCAAAGTTCCATCAGATTGTGAAGTCGGATCGATAGATACTCCTCTTGCCGTGGCAGCCTCGCCGGATCACAGATCCGCGCGATGTCGGCATAAGATGCCTTCGGCTTTTCGTACTGCTCTGCCGGTGTCGATCCGGCTGTGCCGTCGAAGGTGATCTCCATAATGTTCCGAAGATAGTTCTGCACACGAAGTGGTTCCTCCATCACCCGCAGGATCGCCTGTCCGGCTGTCAGCAGGAACATCGCCGTGCCGTCATCCTCTGTCTGCAAAGTTCGGAGCAGAATGTCCGTCACAACAAATCCGCTCACAGGGTCGATCTCATACAGGTCGGGCGTCAGCAGAATTGCCTTCGCGACAAAGTCCTCCAAATCGCTCACAGGAATGTCGATGCGCTCCTCAAACAGAGGATGCTCATCTCGCAGCCACCGCACCACTTTGCGATAGTCGGTATAGTCCAGTTCAGAAAAAGCGATCAAAGTCTCCGCGGGAGTGAGAGCAGGCATCTGCGTGATTCCCCTGTCATCACAAAGCAGGATGGAATAGCGTCCATCGCCTACCTCCATCAAATACAATTCCGAAGCCATGCTGACACCTCCCAAAAGATCACTTCCTGATGTAAACCTCTCTAAAATTATTCTAACATGAAAACGAAAACAGCGAAAGCGTAAAGTTTCACTGCACCTCGACAACTGAATACCCGCAGCCGGAGTGCATACACCGTGAGGGAAGCATCGCCATGACCGTCAAAAGGGCTCCCGCAAAGTCGCAGACTTTGTGGGAAGAGGAGCCGCAACGGCGTGAACAAGTTTTCGGACGAGTCCGGAAACGAGTGATACAAAGTTTGCGGCGACGAGAGCGTGCCGACATGGGACAACGCCGCAGAAAGTCTGGGGCAGGAAGGTGTACGGTGTGCGGCAAAACAAAATTAAAATCTGAAAGGAGAATTGAAAATGAAATCGTCTATCTACAAGAACTACGACGAACTGCCGCTGTTCCTCAACTCAGATACAGTGGCAAAGACTCTGGGCATCGCGCCATCCAGCGCATACGAGCTGATGCACGAAAAAGATTTTCCCACTCTGCGCATCGGCAGCCGCATGGTCGTGCCGAAGGAAAAGTTTATCCAGTGGGTGGAGGAGCACACAAAAGGTGGTGAGCGCACATGAGAAGAACGAAACCTCCCGTGGGTTGGGAGCATGTGAAAAGCTGTTTCCCCGTCCCCAACGAACTGCTCGAATTTGATCTGCCCGGTGGAGCCATTGCAGTCTACATCTACCTGCTGCGTCACGCAGACCGCAGGACCGGCCAGTGTCATCCCAGTACGGCGACTATGGCAAAGAAGCTGCATTACTGCCGAAACACGGTTGCAAACTATGTCCGACTGTTGGAGGAACGCGGTCTCATCGTTACAGAGAACACGGAGATCATCACAAAGAAGGGCATCAAGAAAAACGGCAACCTGCTCTACACCCTCGTCCCAATGCACGAAGTCACACAAGCGCACTACGACCGGCAATTCGCAAAAGCAGACCTCGCCGCCGCGCATCAGAAGGCCAAAGCGAAAGCAGAAAAGCTGGGCATCCAGTTCATCCCGGCAAGCGATGGGCAGAGCGCATAAACCGGAGAATAAAACAGTCTGATGCCCGCGCCCGGAGAGTTCGACAACCCGCAGCACAAGCCGAGGGTAGCGGCCAACCGGGGATGTATAGAACGGGAAAATCAGTCGTGCTCCAAGGAATTTAAGTGGGTTTTAAGCGAAAAGGTAGAGGAAGGAAACAACCATGGAGAAAAGGCCAAAGATTTTGGCAGTGGGCAGCTATGTGATGGGCTTGGTGGCCACTACTGGCCGTGCCCCCAAGGAGAGGGAGACGGTAATGGGGAAGGAATTCAATATGGCCCCAGGAGGAAAGAAACACGATCAAACTGTCCAGTGCGCCCCTCTGGGGACCAGTGTGACGATGGTAGAATAGGTGGGCGGAGATGCCTTTGGTCAAATATTGCTGGAAGGGGCGGCCCAGACCCTGCTGCCGCGGGTCGGGGCGGTACACATTCCAAAGGGGAGAAAGAGAAAAAAGATATTTACAATGCTTCTGGTTATGATATAATATAATATTATGCAGTTGATTTTTTAGACACTTTGCTGAAACGCACTCGGCCGCACAAAGGAGATGGACAAGATCTGAAATCCGAAGATTTACTGGACGGAAAGAGGAAAAATTACACCAAAAGACAAATTTGTGAACAGAAACAGAGCAAAGATTTCTGAACCATGATAAGTACGTATAATTGAGGTGAACTCCATATGATCAATTCCAACAGTATCACCCCCCTGTATTTACAGGTCAAGGAGCATATTCTGGCGGACATTCATGGAGGCAAATATCAGCCCAACGGGCGGCTGCCCTCGGAAAAGGAACTGGCGGCCATGTATAATGTGAGCATGATTACCATTCGCCGTGCCATCAGCGAATTGGTGGAGGAATACGTGCTGCAAAAAAAACAGGGAAAGGGGACTTTTGTCACAAAGAAGAGTTTTTCCCGCCCCTATTCGCAAAGCGCCCTGAGCTTTACGGAGATTTGCCGGTCAAACGGCATGCAGGCCTCGGCAAAGCTGCTGCGAAGGGAAGTCATTTCCAACCCCAACCCCAATATTTTAAAACAGCTGGCACTGCCCGAAGGCAGCCAGGTGCTGCTGGTGGAGCGGCTTCGGTATGCCGATGAGATCCCGATCGTCATTGAACGAAATTATTTTCCCATGGATTATGCCTTTCTGATGGATCTGGATTTGGAGCGGCAGTCCATGTATCAGCTGATTCGGGAACACAAGGAAGTGGACTTGCGTCCGGTGATCGGGCAGCGGTTTGTTACCATCGCAAAGGCGGATGCACAGATTGCCAAACACTTGAAGATTCGTGAATCCACGCCGGTGCTCCAATATGTCGGCTTGGTCTGGGAGATGTTGGAGGACCGTCCGGCGCACACGTCCTATCAGATCGGATATGGGGAGCAGATGGATTTTGCCCTGTGCTTTTAGGGGAATTTCATGGACAGAAAGGCGGTATTTTTTGGTTATTTTGTGCAGGAAATGATGCTTTTTTACAGCGGGACAATAGAAGATATCCGGAGATAAAAATGCCAAAACGACCGAAAAAGAAACATTTACCAAAATTATATGAAAGATAATGTGGGTTAAGATGGAGATTACATACATCTTAACCCACTTTTTTGCATATTAAGGTAGAGGTAAAGGGAAAAAGGGGGTGCAGGAGAAAATTCATTTTACAATTAGCACAAAAAAGAGATAAATTTTTTCGAAAAACTATTGAAATTTTCTTCAATGATGATATAATGTTCTATAATCACACACAACATTTTAGCTTGCTTCAAACAGAACAGACTGCTTCGGAGGAGACGGAGATGGAGAAAGGGACGGTTCGGCTGCTGGGGATCGGAGACAATGTCAGCGATCAGTATGTACATAAAAATACCATGTATCCCGGGGGACAGGCCCTGAATGTCGCGGTTTTTTCCAGAATGCAGGGAGCGCAGACAGGATTTCTGGGCGCCTTTGGAAGCGACGCACCGGCGGAGCATATTCAGCAGGTCCTCCGGGAGCTGGGTGTGGACACCTCACGCTGCCGCCATTACGCGGGAGAGAACGGGGCGGCTCGGGTCACTTTGCAGGACGGAGATCGGGTCTTTTTGGGCAGCAACAAGGGCGGCGTACTCCGGCTTCAGCCTCTGCGGCTGAAGGGCGAGGATCTGACCTATATCGGCTCCTATCACGTGGTCCACACCTCGAATAACAGCTACCTGGACGGGGAACTGGAGAAGATAAAAGAGACCGGCGTACTGCTGTCCTATGACTTTTCCTTGCAGTGGAAGGACGAGGCGCGGCTGAAACGGGTGGCGGCCCTGACCGATTTGGCGTTTCTCTCCTGTTCGGAGCTGGATGACAGGGCGGCAAGGGCGCTGATGGAGCAAATTTGCAGTCTGGGCTGCGGCCTGGCGGTAGCGACCCGAGGAGCTCAGGGCGCTCTGCTCTATGACGGGAAGGAATTTTACACCCAGCCCAGCGACTATGTGGAGCCGGTGGACACCATGGGGGCGGGGGATGCCTTTGCCTCGGCCATTCTGGTCCATCTGACGCCGGACTGGAGGGCGAGGGGCAGCGTACCGGAGCCGGAGACGATCCGGGCCGCAGCAGCTGCGGCCGCCCGGTTTTCCGCTCAGAGATGCCTGGAGCCCGGGGCCTTCGGCCATGGGCGTCCGATTCCGGAGGGATATCAGATGCACATTGTCACCACCCCCTGATAAGACAGGACCAGACGGGGGTGAGTTGGAAGGGAGGAAGCGGATTTGAAGGAACCTTTGCTGCAGGTACAGGATATTCGGATGGTATTCCGCAACAAAAAGCAGGAATTCGCCGCGGTAGACGGACTGTCGTTCCAGGTGGAGCGGGGAGAGATCCTGGGTATCGTGGGCGAGAGCGGAAGCGGAAAGACCATGGCGTCCCTATCCATTATGGGCCTGCTGCCGGAGCAGGGCGCGATCGCCTCCGGCAGCATCAAGTACCAGGGAAGAGAGCTGGTTGGCCTGAGCGACGCGGAGATGTGCAAGATCCGGGGGAAAGAGATCTCCATGATTTTTCAGGAGCCCATCATGTCGTTGGATCAAGTGTTCACCGTGGGCAACCAGTTGATGGAGGGCATCCTGACCCACGAGAAAATGAGCCGGGAGGAGGCTCAAAAGCGGGCGCTGGAGATGTTGAACCTGGTTGGTATCCCCAGCCCGGAGCGGGTGTTCCACTCCTATCCCTTTGAACTGTCCGGCGGCATGTGCCAGCGGGTCATGATCGCCATTGCGCTAAGCTGCAACCCCACATTGCTCATTGCAGACGAGCCCACAACCGCTCTGGACGTGACCGTACAGGCTCAGATTATGGATCTGCTGAAGAAAAGCCGGGATAAGTTCAATATCGGCATTATCCTGATCACCCACGATCTGGATGTGGTAAAAGACATGGCGGACCGGATTATCGTCATGTACGGCGGCAACATGATGGAGAGCGCAACCCGGGAACAGCTGTTCTCCAATCCCGCCCACCCCTATACCCGGGGCCTGCTTCGGGCCATTCCCAGGCTGGATACCGGGGATGAGCGGCTGTTCAACATCGAGGGAACGGTGCCGGACATCCGGAATATGCCGGCTGGCTGCCACTTCTGCACCCGCTGCTGGAATGCCCAGGAGCGGTGCAAAACGCAGCGGCCCCAGTTGGTGGAGATAGAGTCCGGGCACTTTGTGGCATGCCATCTGGCGGCGGAAGGCCGAAAGGAGGGAGAGGCGGTTTGAGCGAACCATTGCTGGAGGTGCGAAACCTCAAAAAGTATTTTCCTGTTCAGCACGGCATGTTTTCCAGCGGAAAAGGATTCGTCCACGCGGTGGATGGGGTGTCTCTTACCGTGGAGAAGGGGGAGACATTCGGCCTGGTGGGGGAGAGCGGCTGCGGGAAAAGCTCGCTGTCCCGGGTGATCCTGGGGCTGGTCAAGCGGGACTCCGGGGACATCCTTTACAAGGGACAGGATGTGAGGACGCTCAGCCGGAGCGAACGGGCCAAGCTGCGTATGGTCTTCCAAAATCCCTTTGCCTCCCTGAATCCAAAGGAGCGGGTATTTGACATCATTGCGGAGCCCTACCGCATTGCCGGAGGGTTCTCCCATACCCAGATCCAGGAGGAGGTCCTCAAGCTGATGGATCTGGTGGGGCTGAGCCGGGGCTATGCCACCCGCTATCCCCACGAGTTTTCCGGCGGCCAGCGGCAGCGCATCGGCATTGCCCGCGCGCTGGCCATGAATCCGGAATTCATTGTCTGTGACGAGCCGGTGTCCGCTCTGGATGTGTCCATTCAGGCCCAGATTTTGAATCTGCTCCGGGACATTCAGAAGGAGCTGGGGCTGACCTACGTGTTTATTTCCCACAACCTGGGCGTGGTGAAGTACATATCCGACCGCATTGCCGTGATGTATCTGGGGAAAATCATTGAGGTGTCCGAGGCCAAGGATTTGTATGCCTCGCCCGCCCATCCCTATACCCAGGCATTGCTCTCCGCCATCCCCGGGGCGGTGGAGTATCTGCACATTGACCGGGTGCTGCTGCAGGGAGACATTCCCAGCCCGGTGAATCCGCCGGCGGGATGCCGGTTCTGCACTCGCTGCCCCTATGCCCAGGAGCGCTGTGCCACAGTGGAGCCGGAGATGCGGCAGGTGGGCGAGGGACATTACGCCGCCTGCCACCTGGTGGGAAAGGAGGCGGAGTGATGGCCAAGTTTTTTGTCAAACGGATTTTGACCGCCGTCGTACAGATCTTTGTTGTCACCACCATTGTGTTCTTCGCCCTGCAGATGATGCCGGGCGACCCGGTGCTGATGATGCTCAGCCGGGACGGGTCGGCGGTGAATCAAGAGGCCTATGACGCTTTGGAGGCGGAGCTTGGTCTGGACCAGCCGGTGATGACCCAATATTTCGATTGGATCACCGATCTGCTTCACGGCGATCTGGGACAGTCGTACAGTGAAAAACGCCCGGTGGTGGAGGCGATCCAGGACCGTCTGCCCCGGACGCTGGAGCTGGCGGCGGCTGCGATGGTGCTGGCCTGTGTCATCGGCATTCCCCTGGGAATCATTTCGGCGGTGCGCCGGGGCGGATTTGTGGATTTGGGACTGACCCTTCTCTCCTCCCTGGGCAATTCCGTCCCCGTATTTGTCATGGGCTACCTTCTGGTGCTGATTTTTGCCCTGACCCTTGGGGTGCTTCCCTCCAGCGGTTATGTGCCGGTGGCCAGAGGGATGACGAAACATCTGCTGCGGCTGGTGCTTCCGGCGGTGGCGCTGGCCTTCGGCGTAGCCTCTTCCATCCTGCGGATGACCCGTTCCAGCATGCTGGAGTCCCTTGGCAGCGAGTCGGTGCGGCCCCTGCGGGCCAAGGGCCTGTCCAAACGGAAAGTGTATCTGAAGCATGTGATGCGCAATATGCTCATCCCTGTTGTCACCATAATCGGCCTGCAGCTGGGCAACCTGATTGCCGGCACCGTGCTGTGTGAAGCGGTATTCAACTGGCCCGGCATTGCCACCCTTCTGGTGAACGCCATCGGAGACCGTGACTATCCGCTGATTCAGGGCTGTATGCTGATCCTGTCCGCAATTTTCATTTTGACCAACATGGTGGTGGATATGCTGTATGGAATGTTGGATCCACGGGCGCGCTAGGGGGATGAAAAAATGAACGTATTGAAACAATGCATCCGGAATAAAAAGTTTCTGCTCAGCGCCATCATCCTGGTGCCCCTGCTGTTCGTCGCCCTGTTCGGGAATTTCCTGATCAGCCACGACCCGCTGGAGATCCACTATACCCAGACGCTGGAAGCCCCCTCCGCCGAATATCCCATGGGGACGGACGAATATGGCCGCTGCATTGCCTGCCGGCTGATTGTGGGTTTGCAGCCCACCATGATCGTGGCGTTTGGCGGAACGGTGATTGCCATGGTGGCCGGGTCCCTGCTGGGACTGCTGGCCGGCTATATCAAGGACGCATGGGGCAATGCCATCATGCGTGTGGTGGACATCATCCTCTGCTTCCCCTCCATCCTGCTGGCTATGCTGGTGGTAGGCTTTTGGGGCTCGGGCATGTTCAATCTGGTTATCGTGGTGGGGATCCTATATACCCCTCACTTCTGCCGTATCGCCTACTCCTCCACCCGAAAGCTGCGGCGGGTGGAGTATGTGGAAAGCCAGCAGCTGCTGGGCGCCAGCACCTTCCGCATCCTGGTAAAGACCCTGCTGCCCAACATCGTCTCCTCTCTCATTATCCAGTTCAGCCTGACTGTGTCCAGCGGCATCCTGCTGGAAAGCGGACTGAGCTTCCTGGGACTGGGCGTGGAACCGCCCAATCCCTCCTGGGGCCAGATGATTGGCGACGCCCGGGCCTACATCGCCACAAACGGGCAGTACATGTTCTGGCCTTCCCTGTTTTTGTGCCTGACCATTTTGTCCACCAACCTGATGGGCGACGCCCTGCGGGATGTGCTGGACCCCAAGCTGAAGAAGAGCTTTTGAGGCATCCTGATCCAAGGATTCTGCGGCCGGCGCCCCCGGCTCTCGGAATAAGCATCTGAATAAGGAGGAAACACAATGAAAGCAAAAAGACTGATCAGCATCTGCCTGAGCCTTGCGTTGTCCCTGGGCCTGCTGGCCGGTTGCGGCGGCGGAGACAGTACGAGCAGCTCCCAGCCCTCCGGCAGCGGAAGTTTGGAGGAAGTGGAGCCCACCGGCACCTCTGACACTCTGCTTATCGGCACCAGCGTGGAGCCCGCCACTCTGGACCCCCACATTCACTCCAATGTTTCCACCCGCTTCCTGCTCCAGAACGTGTACCGCGGACTGGTGGGGTACAATCTGGACGGCGAGATTGAGTGCGAGGTGGCCGACCACTACACCGTCTCCGATGACAACCTGACCTACACCTTCGTGCTGAAGGACGGCGTCACCTTCCATGACGGGTCCGCGGTTACCGCAGAGGACGTGAAGTACAGCTTTGACCGCATCATGGCCGATGACAGCACGGCTACTTACAAGTCCTACTTCACCGACGCCGGTGTCACCGTCAATGTGGTGGACGAGAGCACCGTGGAGTTCGTGTTGCCTGAGCCCTGCGCCCCCTTCCTGGAGTACCTGAGCCTGCCTGAGAGCGCCATCATCAGCAAGGCCTGGATGGAGGCCGGCAACGATATCGCCACCTCCGCCATGGGCTGCGGCCCCTATCAGCTGGTCAGCTGGGACCGGGGCCTCCAGATCGACGTGGAGGGCTATGACGGCTACTATAAGGAGGGCCTGCCCAAGACCAAGAACGTCAGCTTTATTTTCTATCTGGACGAGACCACCCGGAACAACGCCCTGATCAGCGGCGAGGTGGATCTGATCGACTATGTCAGCGCCACCGGCGTGACCCAGTTTGAGGGCAACTCGGACGTGACCGTGTACAGCCGCCAGGGCGCCTTCATGATGCTGGAGTTCAACTGCAAAGAGGGCAGCCCCTTCGCCGATTACCGGGTGCGTCAGGCTGTGGCCTATGCCATCAACCGCGAAGCCGTCATTCAGACCGCCTTCAACGACCGCGGCACCGCCCTGTATGGCTTCCCCACCATTGCGGGACAGCAGGGCTACAACGGCGAATTTGATAACTACTTCAGCCGCGATCTGGAGAAGGCCAAAGAGCTGCTGGCCGAGGCCGGCTATCCCGACGGCTTCAGCTGCAACATCCTGGCCACCAGCGACTACTCCTTCCACGAGCAGACCGCCCTGGTGGTGGCCGACGCTCTGAGCGAGATCGGCATCCAGGTGACGGCGGATCTGCCCGACTGGGCCACCCGCATTGAGCGCAGCAACACCGGTGACTACGACATGATTGTCTGCGGCACCATCGGCAAGATCCTGGATATGGACTGGACCTCCATCTTCTATCAGAGCGGCGATGTCCGTATGGATGCTTCCCCCTACTTTGCCGATGAGGAGATCGACCGGCTGCTGTACGAGGGACGTACCATCCTGGACGAGACCGCGCGCAACGAGATCTATCAGCAGCTGCGTGAGCGGGCCCTGGAGCTGTCTCCCCTGGTGTTTATCTGCTACCGGGAGCAGGCCTTCGTGTCCGGCAACTATGTGGAGAACTTTGACTTCCTCTCCGGAGTTCTGAGCCAGCAGGCCGGAATCTGCCTGGAGCAGGTCGTGGTGAACGAGCACTAAGATCCATCCCAACCAAGGCCGATGCCACGGATGCCGTTGGCGCCGTGGCATCGGCAAAAAGAAGAGTGAGGCGGCGTCTTGTGCGCCAACTGGGCGCCCCGGAACCCGTGAGGGGGACTGAAACGTCCGGAGAGGACAACACTCCAAATTGTACGATGAGGTGAAACATATGGCTTACATGATTGGCGTAGATGTTGGAGGCACCTTTACGGATTTCTCCGTATTTGACCAGAAGAGCGGCGAGCTGTTCCACCACAAGGACAGCTCCACCCCCTCCGACCCCTCCAAGGCGATTATTCAGGGCGTTCTGGCGGTGCTGGCCATGAAAAAGGCGGAGGCGGCCTCCGTCAGCTATCTGGCCCATGGCACCACCGTGGGAACCAATGCTCTGATCGAAAAGAAGGGGGCCCGGCTGGGCCTGATCACCACCAAGGGATTCAAGGACCTGATGGAGATCGGCAACCAGCGCCGCCCGTCTCTGTATAACCTGCAGGCCCAGAAGCCCTATCCGCTGATCCCCTCGGGGTTCAACTGCACGGTGACGGAGCGGATCCGCTATGACGGCACGGTGGATACTCCTCTGGACGAGGAAGAGACCCGCCGGGTGGTCCGCTATCTGAAGGAGCAGAAGGTGGCCGCCATTGCCGTGTGCACCCTGTTCTCTTTCGTCAATCCGGTCCACGAGCTGCGCATTGAGGAGATCATCAAAGAGGAGTTTCCCGAAGCCTACGTCACCATCTCCAGCAAACTGGTGCCTGAGTTCCGGGAGTACAGCCGCATGAGCACCACGGTGCTCAACAGCTACCTGGGCCCGGTGATGAAGAAGTATGTGAACAACTTCCGGGACTCGGTAGAGGGCATCGGCATCCAGGTGGAGCCCTATGTCACCCAGTCCAACGGTTCCATCATCTCCATCAAGGAGACGGTGGACTGCCCCATCAAGACCGCTGTGTCCGGCCCCTCCGCGGGCGTCATCGCTGCGGCCTTTATCGGCAAGCAGTGCAATGCGGACAAGATCATTACCTTTGATATGGGCGGCACCAGCGCGGACATCTCCCTGATTGAGAACTTCACGCCTCAGGTGTCCAACGAGCGGGAGGTAGAGGGCTACCCCGCCCGCATTCCCATGATCAATATCATCACCATCGGCGCCGGCGGCGGCTCCATTGCCAAAATTGACGATGGCGGCGCCCTGAAGGTCGGCCCCAAGAGCGCCGGCGCCACGCCGGGCCCAGCCTGCTACATGCGGGGCGGGGAGAACCCCTGCGTCACGGACGCCAACATCGTTCTGGGCAAGCTGAACCAGAAAAAGATCCTGGGCGGACGCATGGACGTGGATATCGAGCTGGCCAAGCAGGCCATTCAGACCAAGATCTGCGACAAGTCCGACCTGAACCTGCAGCAGGCGGCCAACGGTATCATCACCGTGGTCAACTCCAACATGGTCCGCGCTATCCGTAGCGTCTCGGTGGAAAAGGGCTATGACGTCCGGGAGTTTAGCCTGATGGCCTTCGGCGGCGCCGGTCCCCTCCACGCCTGCGAGGTGGCCAAGGAGCTGGGGATGAAGGAGGTCCTGATCCCGCCCCACCCCGGCACCCTGTGCAGCCTTGGCCTGTTGCTGGCCGATACCAAGTTTGACCTGTCCCGGACCATGGTGCTCAATGCCGTTCCCGAAAATGTGCCGGAGATGGCCAGACAGTTCCAGAGCATGACGGAGCAGGGCAACGAACTGCTGGACAAGGAGGGTGTCCTTGGAGAGCGGCGGCAGTTTGAATACTTCCTGGATATGCGCTACCTGCGTCAGAACTTTGAAATCAGCATCCAGGTACCCACCGGCGAGATGACCGAGGAGATCCTGAAGAAGGTGCTGGCCTATTTCCACGCCGAGCACAAACGCAGCTATGGTTACTGCAAGGAGGATGCCGTGGTCCAGGTGGTCAACTACCGGGTGTCCGCCATCGGTATCATTGACAAGCCGGAGCTGACGCCTGAGCCCCTGCGGCCCGATGCGGATCTGCCCGAACCCATCGCCTACCGGCAGGTGCTGTTCCAGGGCCAGAACTACTATGTGAAGACTCCGGTGTACCAGCGGGAGAGCTTCGTGCCCGGCCAGGCCATTCCGGGTCCCTGCATCTGCGAGCAGATGGACACCACCCTGGTGGTGCCGACGGGCTGGACGATCCATGTGGACGGTTATCACAATCTGAAGATCCATGACGAGGAGAAGTAAGATGGGAAGAAAAATTGATACAGTGACCGTGGAGGTCCTCCGGAACCTGTTGATGTCCATCTCGGAAGAAACCTTCGGCATCATCGTCCGCAGCGCCTATTCCACCAACATGAAGGAGCGGCGGGATGTGTGTACCGCCGTCATCGACCCGGACGGCAACAGCGTGGCCCAGGTGGAGAGCCTGGCGGTGCTGCTGGGTTCCATGCTGGGAGTAGTCCCCAACATCTATGCCAAGTTCGGTCGGGAAAATGTAAAGCCCGGAGATATGTTCATTGCCAATGACCCCTATCACGGCGGCGGCAACCATCTGCCTGACATCGTCATCGCCGCCCCCGCCTTTGCCGGGGAGAAGCTCATCGGCTGGATCGCCAACATCGCTCACCACTCGGACATTGGCGGCAAGGTGCCCGGCTCCACCTCAGGCGATGCCGACTCCCTGTTCCAGGAGGGCATCCGGATTCCGGTGATCCGGATCCGACGGCAGGGAGAACTGGACCAGAGCGTGATGGACCTGTTGCTGGACAATACCCGCGTACCTCAGGAGCGGGAGGGCGACCTGACCGCCCAGATCTCCGCCAACCTCATCGGCGTGGAGCGGCTGCAGGAGGCTTATGCCCGCTACGGCGACACCCTGATTGACTGCATGAAGGAACTGGTGGATTACTCCGAGCGCCGGGTCCGGGCCGTGGTGTCCAGTTTGCCCGACGGCGTGTACACCTACACCGACTATGTGGACGGCTGCGGGGACAAGTATCCCGATCCCCTGCCCATCCATGTGTCCGTCACCGTAAAGGGGGACGACCTGATCTTCGACTTCACCGGAACGGCGGAGCAAATCAAGGCCCCCATCAACGTGCCATACCCCTGTACCCAGGCCGCGGTGTTCTTTGCGGTAAAGGCCCTGATGGGCGATGATATTCCAGCCAACGAGGGAATTAACCGGGCTGTAACCCTCATTGCCCCCAAGGGCTGCATTGTCAATCCCACAGAGCCCAGCCCGGTGGGCGCCCAGATTGACTGTGAGCAGCGGATACCCGACGCGATCTTTGGCGCGCTGGCCCCCATTTTCCCCAATGCCATTGTCACCGCCGGAAACGGAGCCTGCACCACGACCATTCTGTCCGGCGAGGGAGCCATCGGCACAGACAGCGTCTTTATTTTCCACGAGGTCATTGCCGGCGGCGGCGGAGCCTCCCGGAACTATGACGGCCTGTCCGGTGTGCAGGTGAACATGACCAATACCTCCAACATGCCCATTGAGGCCACGGAGATGGAGTTTACCAAGATTCTGGCCCGGAAGTATGAGCTGAAGGCGGACACCGGCGGCGCCGGTGAGATGCGCGGCGGACTGGGCATTGAGCGGGAACTGGAGATCCTCCAGGACAATGTGCTCTATACCGGCCTGGGCGACCGGCACAAGTTCCACCCCTGGGGGCTGGAGGGTGGCCAGCCCGGCGGCACCGGCGCCTTCTACCGTGTCGCGGCGGAAGACGGTTCCGTGACCCGGATGGGGCACAAGACCACCAGCCTGCCCCTGAAGAAGGGCGATGTGATCCGAGTCATCACGCCGGGAGCCGGCGGCTACGGCGATCCCCGTAAGCGTCCGGCGGAAAAGGTGCTCAAGGACGTGATTGAAGGCAAGGTGTCCGTGGAAGCGGCCAGAGACCAGTACGGTGTGGTCATCAGCCGCCAGGGCGTGGAGTTCCAGGTGGATGAGGCCGCCACCGCAGCCGCCAGGGCGGAATAAAAAGGAGGAACATGCAATGGTAAAAGGCATGCAGGAAGTAATTGATGTCATGGAGAAGGTGAAGGGGGATCTGGACGCCAACGGCGGACTGCAGCAGGTGATTTTTGTGGCCTGCGGCGGGTCCTTCGCCTCCTCCTATCCGGCCCGGTATCTGCTGGGGCAGGAGAGCAGTCTGAAGGTGCTGGGCTATAACAGCAGCGAGTTTGTCAATGCCACTCCCCAGACCGTAGGTCCCAACACTCTGGTCATTGCCACCTCCACCAAGGCCACCGCGGAGACGGTGGAGGCCCTGCGGGTGGCCAATGAAAAGGGCGCTGTAACGGTGGGTCTGTCCGGCTATGCGGATTCTCTCACGGCTCAGACCGCCCGGTACTATATCACCTATTACCATGCGGACGAGTGGTATCAGGACCCCTCTCTGGTCCATTACAACAGCCAGGGCACGGCGCTGAAAATTGCCTTCTGGCTGCTGAAGGAATATGACCACTATGCCGCCTATGATAAGGCTATCGAGGCCTTTGAAAAGATGCCTGAGATCTACGGCGCCGCCCATGAGAGCGTCAAGGCCAAGGCGGCCCAGTTTGCCATGACCTATAAGGATGACACGGTGTGGAACGTGATGAGCAGCGGCGCTGCTTGGGAGGTCTCCTATTCCGATGCCTTCTGCTTCTTCCAGGAGATGCAGACGGTGCACTGTGTCCCCATCCACTCCGGCGAGTATTTCCACGGCGCCTTTGAGACCTGTGACAAGGATCTGGCTATTCTGCTGTTCAAGAGCGTGGGCCGCACCCGTCCACTGGACGAGCGGGCCGAGCGGTTCCTGAATCAGTTTGGCGGCCACCACTGGATCATCGATGCGGAGGAGCTTGGCCTGGGCCAGCTGGATCCTCAGGTGGCGGAGTACTTCAACGCCCTGCTGCTCCACCCCATCTCCAAGCAATTTATTGCGGCCATGGGGGATGTGCGGATGCATCCCATGAGCTATCGCCGCTACATGTGGAAGTTTGATTATTGAGATCTGGATTTTCCCAAAGGGCCGGCCCGGTGCTAAAGCAGTGGGCCGGCCCTTTTGTTTCAGTATGGACACGCCACGGACGGTCCGGCGCCGTGGGGGTGGCGGCGAGGAGCAGGCGGCCGGAAATCCGCGCGTACCGGTGGGTCATAGACGGACTCCCCACTCCCGCCGGGTCAGCTGTATATAGTGCTGGTACAGGATGCCGAAGCGGTGGATATATTTGGGCTTCCAGGGCTTCTCTTTTCCGCAGAAGTGGAGGATCGCCGTGTGCTCCATCACCCACCTGAGGTCACACCGCCCCCCGCTGCGGACCAGGTAGCTGCTGTAATTGCGGGCGTCATAGTTCCACAGCACATCCTCCAGGGGAAGGATCTTCTCACTGTACAGAGCGTTGAGAACGTCCTGATCGGGGAGGATCAGCTCTCTGCGGTGCTGCTGTACATATTGAAAGATCTCCTGGGGGACGATCTCCCGCCGCCCGGCCTCCAGATCCATCAGCAGGACGCCGGAGTTGTAATAGTCCTGTTCGGTGCCCAGCCGCAGCTGATTGACGCCGCTCATCAGCTCCGTCTTGCCGGTGTGGGCGGCGGCGGCAAAGAGCTTGCCCCTCAGGTCTGTCTCCCACAGGGGACGGATGGGGTTGATGATCAGGGTGTCCGGGTCCAGATAGAGGACCCGCCGGAGCTGTTTGGGCAGCAGGTGGGGGGCCAGCAGCCGGTAGTACATCTCCTTGGGATACTGCCGCGTGATGGGCGCCTCCTGAAACAGGGTGTCATCCACCGGAACGGGCATAAACGTATATCCGTATGTGCCGCACTGTATGCGCACCCTGTCCAGGGCCTGGTCCGAAATCCCGCTGTGGAGCAGGGCAAGGACGAAGGTATCCCGGGGATTGTTCACCCGCAGAGAGGTGAGCATCACCTGGAGCTGGGGAAGATAGGTTTCATCCAATGTGGCCAAAAGAAAAATCGGGTCCATACACAAACGCCTTTCTGTTTTGTTGTTTTCTCCGCGGGGGAGGCCTGCTCAGCCGGAAGCGGAGCAGGAGAAGCCTCAGCGACGGGTGCCCATGCGGCTGACCGCCGTCACCACGGCTTCAATGCCCAGCAAAATGAGGTAGAAGCCGGCAAAATAGCGCAGTGTGGCAAGGGTGAACAGCAGGCGCAGGATCATGAGGCAGCCCAGGATCAAACCGATGATGTTGATCACCAGCGCAAAGCGGTAGACCCCGCTGCCTGCCACATAGCGGACATGGTTCAGCTGGGTCAGGCGGGAGATGCAGTGGGCGATGAACCAGATAGGGAACAGCACTGTCAGCACCAGCACTCCCGTCCTGGGATAGACCGCCAGCATGACGCCGGACATGACGCTCAAAACCCCGGCGATCAGGGATAGGATGGGGCCGAAGCCCGTATACCGTTCCACTTCGATGTACAGGATGATGTCCGCGATGCCCATGACCACGGCGGCCACGCCATAGGCAAACACCAGACTGTTCAGGGCAAGGTCCGGCCGGAGAAAGGCCAGAGCCCCCAACAGAATCAGAAGGATGCCAATGGCCAGTTCCAGCCAGCCAAATCCGGAGCGCCTTCTCATTTCCTTTCGCCTCCCATCAGAATTTCCATAAACTCCTCGCCGGTGATGGTCTCCTTTTCATAGAGGAACTGGGCCAGCTGGTCCAGCTTTTCCCGGTTCTCCTCCAGAATCCGCCTGGCCTTTTCATGCTGCCGCTTCACCAGCTCCACCACCTGCCGGTCGATCTCCCGCTGGGTCTCGGGAGAGCAGGCCAGGGAGGCGTCGCCGCCCAAATATTGGTTGTTTACCGTCTCCATGGCCACCATGTCAAAGTCCTCGCTCATGCCGTAGCGGGTGATCATGGCCCGGGCCAGCTTGGTGGCCTGCTCGATGTCGTTGGAGGCGCCGGTGGTGTAGGAGCCGAAGACGATCTCCTCGGCGGCCTGACCGCCGGTGTAGGTGGCGATCTTGTTCTCGATCTCCTCCTTGGTCATCAGATACTTGTCGCCGGTCTCCACCTGCATGGTGTAGCCCAGAGCTCCGGAGGTGCGGGGGATGATGGTGATTTTCTGCACCGGAGCGGAGTTGGTCTGCTTGGCCGCCACCAGAGCATGGCCGATCTCGTGGTAGGAGACCACCTTTTTCTCGTGGTCGGAGAGGACGGCGTTTTTCTTCTGATAACCGGCGATGCCCACCTCAATGCTCTCCTCCAGGTCCGACTCGTTGACGATGGTGCGCCCGTTGCGCACCGCCCGAAGGGCGGCCTCATTGATGATGTTGGCCAGCTCCGAGCCGGAAGCGCCGGAGGCCATGCGGGCGATGGTATGGAAGTCCACATCCGACCCTACCTTGATCTTTCTGGCGTGGACCTTCAAAATGGCCTCCCGGCCCGCCAGGTCGGGCAGCTCCACGGGCACCCGCCGGTCAAACCGTCCGGGGCGGGTGAGGGCCGGGTCCAGAGATTCAGGCCGGTTGGTGGCCGCCAGGATGATCACGCCGGTGTTGCCTTCAAAGCCGTCCATCTCCGTGAGCAGCTGGTTCAGGGTCTGTTCCCGCTCGTCGTTGCCGCCGTAGCCGCTGCCGGAGTGGCGTTTTTGACCGATGGCGTCGATCTCATCAATAAATACGATGCAGGGGGCCTTCTCCTTGGCTTGCCGGAACAGGTCCCGGACCTTGGAGGCGCCCATGCCCACGAACATCTCCACAAACTCCGAGCCGGACATGGAGAAGAAGGGCACGTTGGCCTCGCCGGCTACGGCCTTGGCAGCATGGTCTTGCCGGTGCCCGGAGGGCCCACCAGCAGGACGCCCTTGGGCATGGAGGCGCCGGCCTGGCTGTACTTATTGGGGTTGTGGAGGTAGTCCACGATCTCCGCCAGGCTCTCCTTGGCCTCGTCCTCACCGGCCACGTCGGAAAATTTGATCCCCTTGGTGGACTGGACATAGACCTTGGCGTTGCTCTTTCCCATTCCAAAGGCCATGGAGTTTTTTCCGCCTCCGGCCTGTTCCATCAGTTTTTTACTCATGTACTGGCCCAGGGCGGCAAAAATCAGCATGGGCAGCACGAAGGTCAGCAGAAAGCTCCACACAGGGGAGACCGACTCGGCACTCACCCGGGTAAACTCCGCTCCGGATTCGTGGAGCCGCTGTGTCAAGGTGGGGTCCTCCATGGGACCGGTTTTGTAGATGGTGCTCCCGGTTTTGTCGGTGAACAGGATCTGGGTGTCTTCGACCTGTACCACGCCGATGCTCCTGTCGTCGATCATGTCCATAAAGGTCCCGTAATCCACCTCCACCACCCGGTTCTGGGTGAGCAGGGGGGTGACCAGCATATTGAACGCCAGGATCATCAGCAGAACGATACAGTAATAATAAATCAGCGGTTTTTTGGGCGATTTTACTTCTTTCATGACGGTCTCCTTTCGTTTTCCCGGCCGGGCGACTGGGCGTCAATGGCTTCCATCGCCAGCAGCAAGGCCCGGTTGGCCGCCTGCACGGCAAAATCCAGGGCGTACTCCGCCAGGAGGATCTTCTCTTCCGCCTGGGCCTCGGCGTCATTTCGGGCGGCGGCCTGTTCTTCCAGCTTTGCCTTTGCCCGTTGAATACTCTGCTCGATTTCGCTGTAAGTGCCTGCCAGGGTTGCCACAACCTCGGCTCTGGACAGCTGCAATTTTTGCCACAGGGTCAGCTCCGTCTCCATACACTCTCGGGACAAGGACCGGATCTCCTGCCGGAGCTGATCGTGACCGGCGGTTTCGCTGAGATGGATTCGGCTTCTCAGACGGATAAACCGATCCTCCAATTCGCAAAGCTTCACCGCCAGGATCTCATGTGCCATGCCTCTGGCCCCCTTTCTGTCTGTTATTATAGCGGTTGACTCCGAGGCCGCAATTGGCACTGCTTTGAATGTGTATAGACACAAAGGGCCGGAGTGTAAAAGAATTTTACACTCCGGCAGGATTGACAAAGAAAAAAGGGTGCGTTAGGGCCCGGAGAAAGCCAGGCGTTTGGAAGCATACTGCCCGCTCCGGACCGGAGGCGGCAGGCCGGCGGGGACTGTGGGGGAAATTTCCCGGCTCACACGCCGGAGTAGGCGGAGAAGCCGCCGTCGATGGGGATGCACACGCCGGTGATAAAGCTGGCGGCCTCGTTGTTCAGCAGGAAGAGGACCGCGCCTGCCAATTCCTTCTCCGTGTCGCCGAACCGGCCCATGGGGGTAGCGGCCAGAATCTTTCCCGTGCGGGCGGTGGGGGTGCCGTCCTCGTTAAATAGAAGCTTCTGGTTCTGCTTGGTGGAGAAGAAGCCGGGGGCGATGGCGTTGACCCGGATGCCGGCCTTGGAGAAGTGGACGGCCAGCCACTGGGTGAAGTTGCTGATGGCCGCCTTGGCCCCGGAGTAGGCGGGGATCTTGGTCAGGGGGGTGTAGGCGTTCATGGAGGAAATGTTCAGGATGTTGCAGCCCTCCCGGCCCACCATCTGACGGGCAAAGGCCTGGGTGGGGATGAGGGTGCCGATAAAGTTGAGGTTGAAGACGAACTCCACGCCGCTTTTGTCCAGGTCGAAAAAGCTCTTGGTGTCGGCGTCCATGTCCCCGTCCTCGTAGTACTCCTTGTCGGTGGTGGCCCGGGGGTTGTTGCCGCCGGCGCCGTTGATGAGGATGTCACAGGGGCCCAGGTCGGCCTCCACCGCGTCGGCCACGGCATAGCAGACCTCCTTGTCCAGCACGTCGCAGACATAGGCCTTGGCCACGCCGCCCTCGGCGGTGATCTCGTCGGCAAACTTCTGGGCGGCCTCCTGGTTGCGGTCCAGCAGGGCCACCTTGGCCCCCGCCCGGGCCAGCACCTTGGCGAAAGCGGAGCACAGCACCCCGCCCGCACCGGTGACCACCACTACTTTTCCAGTCAGATCGGTATTCAGAACGTTCTTTTCCACAAAAATCATCCTTTCTCAGCTTCGCTTGGCCTTTTCACAGGCCTCGAACAGTCCATTGATGTAGGCGGCGCCCAGGGCCCGGTCATAGAGTCCGTAGCCCGGCTTGCCGCTCTCGCCCCAGATCATCCGGCCGTGGTCGGGGCGGACGTAGCCGTCAAACCCGCTGTCCACCAGCGCTTTTACAATTTCATACATGTCCAGGCTCCCGCAGAAGGTCAGATGGGCCCGCTCCTCAAAGGAGCCGTCGGCCAGAATTTTTACGTTGCGGATGTGCATAAAACCAATGCGGCCGGCGCCGGCATACTTCCGCACCATGGCGGGAATTTTGTTGAATTTGGCGCAGCCCAGGGAGCCGGTACACAGGCACAGGCTGTTGGCGGGGGAGTCCACAATGGACAGGTACCGGTCCAGATTCTCCTCACAGGTGATGACCCGGGGCAGGCCGAAGATGGGGTAGGGG
>NZ_NFMA01000022.1 GCF_002161175.1 Flavonifractor sp. An100
GGGGGTGGGAAAGGGTGGGGCCAGGAGATAGCATAGGGCATTTTTCCATTCCTTAGCGGAGTAGCGCCTCGGGCGGAATTTTGGTTAGCAACTGGAGCAGAGCATCCCGCTTGGCGGGGTCACGTAAATCGGAGAGCATATCGGTCCCTATTTCATCGGCCAGATGTTCCAAAAGCCCCGGAGTATTGGGCCGCATAGGGCACCTCACCTCTTCCTTATGAAAAAAGTTCTGGTATTAGTTGATTACTCTACTATAATGTCTAAAAAATATAATGTCAAGTTTATAAATAAACTACAAAACGATTCTTATTTCTCTTGGGTTAAGGATATGATACCCCTGATAGGAAATGAGAGGAGGCACACAGATGCAGGTGGATTATGGCACCATAGGAGGCCGGGTCGCCAAGCGGAGAAAGGAGCTGCGTCTGACCCAATCCCAGGTGGCGGAACGGTGTGAGATCAGCGATCAATATCTTTCCAACATCGAGCGGGCAGTGTCCATCCCCTCCACAGAAGTGGTGATGCGCCTGGCCATGGCGCTGGATACCACCCCAGATGAATTTTTGGTAGGTGCGGTCCGCTCCTCCGACGAGAGCTGGAAGAGTGTGGCGGAGGGGCTGCGGGGCCTGAATGACAAGCAGCTGGAGCTGGTGCATCGCTTTATTACTTGGGTGGCCGAGCAGACGATCGGATAGTGCCCCACTCCATGCTATGAGGCAGGCAGGAAGATTGCTCCTGAGGCCTGGCCGTTGACAGGGCGGAGCGGGATAGCTATACTGGTCAGGACGAACAAGGAGGGGACGGGATGACCAAAAAAGAGCTGCTGGACCGCTGTGCCCGCAGCGGGGAGGAACGGGTGCTGTTGGCCCGGGTATTGGACAAGCTGGAGCAGGCCCAGAGCCGGGGCATTCCCGCCCATACGCCCTTTCTTTCCGCGGGAGAAGGGGCGGCGGTGACCGGCCTGCTGGCGGCCTGGGGCCATCCCCGCCACTGCTTTTGGGGCGGGTACCCGGAGGCGGAGCGGCGGATCTGCGCCTTTCTGCCCGACTGGCAGGAGGAAGAGGACCTGATGAACGACCCGGAGGGGCCGTTGGCGGCGGTGGAGGCTGTGTTTCCAGCCAGCGCATCTCTGGGCCACCGGGACATCCTTGGCTCCCTGATGGGTCTGGGACTGACCCGAGAGAAGCTGGGGGACATTCTGTTGCCCCAGGAGGGGCGGTGCCAGGTGGTGGCACTGCGTTCGGCGGTACCCATTCTGCTGTCCCAGTGGGGGCAGGCGGGGCGCTGGGAGCTGTCGGTGAAGGAGCTGCCCCTGTCCCAGCTGGAGGTCCGGCCCGCCCAGGTGAAGACCATCCGGGACACCGTGGCCACCCCGCGGCTGGACGCGGTGCTGGCGGCGGGCTTTTCTCTGTCCCGGTCCAAAGCGGCTGGTTATATCTCTGCGGGGAAGGTGGCCCTCAACCACCTGGAGTGCCTGAAGGGGGACAAGCTGGTGGAGGAGGGCGACGTCCTTACCTGCCGGGGCCTGGGGAAATGCGTGGTAAAGGAGGTCCCTGGCCAGTCCAAAAAGGGCCGGACCATGCTGGTGTTGGAGCGGTATATTTAAGTAGAAGTACAAAAAGAAAGGGGGCAGACCCTGTGCTGGAATACGATTTTGTCTCCCTGGACACCGACTGGGGAACAGGCTACAGCCTATTTGGCGGGGTGCGCATTGACACCAATGGCCACCGGGAGGTCATCGCCCAGCGGGCGGCAGAGGGGTGGCGGTATGTGGGCTGGCTGCCTACCACCCAGCGGGCCACTGGCCAAATCGACCGGATCGACTTGATTTTTGAGCGGGAGGTTAAGAGAGGATGACCCAGGAAAAAATTGACCGCATCAATGCCCTGGCCAAGAAGGCCAAGAGCCCGGAGGGGCTGACTGCGGAGGAGACGGCGGAGCGGGACGCCCTGCGCCGGGAGTACATTGAGGCCTATAAGCGCAGCCTCACCGCCCAGCTGGACAACACCTACATCCAGTACCCCGACGGAACCCGGCGAAAGCTCAAGCAGCGGTAAGGGCTTCCGGTTGACAACCAACCTTCTTTCTGGGATAATAACAAGGATTAGGCGACAAGTTCAATATCCGCCCACCACATAAGGAGGACGACATGGCACATATTAAATTTTCCACCGATTCCGCCTCAGATATCCCTGTTTCTCTACGGGAGGAACTGGGGATTCAGGTGCTGCCCTTCCCCATTGCCATGGGGGATCGGGAGCTGGCTGACGGAGTGGATTTTACTCCTCAGGAGTTTTACGACATGCTGCTGGCTGCTCCCCAGATTCCCACCCACGCCCAGCTCAACCCCTATCTGTTTTCCCAGTGCTTTGAACAGGCGTGGAAGGAGGGGTATACCGATCTGATCCACACCTCCATCAACTCCAAGGGGTCAGCGACCTATCAAAACGCCATCCAGGCCCGGGAGGAGTTTTATGAGGATCATCCCCAGGCCAAAGAGAGCTTCCATATCCACATCATTGACTCCCGTAACTACACCATGAGCTACGGCTGGGCTGTGGTGGAGGGTGCCAAGATGGCTGCCGCCGGCGCCCAGGCCCAGGAGATTGTAGACTATATCCAGGACTGGATGGACCATGTGCGGGTGGTGTTTGCCCCGCTGGACCTGCGCTTTGCAAAAAAGTCGGGTCGGGTATCCGCCGCAGCGGCCTTTGTGGGGGAGGCGCTGGGCCTGAAGCCCATTATGACCTTTGAGAACGGGGACTCCAAAATCCTTGCCAAGGTGCGGGGGGAGAAAAACGTGCTGTCCACCCTGGTGGATTTGTGCCGGAAGGAGCGACAGCCGGGCAGTCCCTATCTGTTGATTCGGGCGGGAAACGCCGAACAGGCGGATAAGCTGGAGGAGGCCTGCTGCCAGGCGCTGGGGGAGAAGCCCGCAGCGGAATGTTACATCGGAGGGGTCATTGCCATCAATGCCGGCCCCAACCTGGTGGGGCTGATTTACCGGTCCTGACAAAAGAAGAAAACCGCCGTCCTGGAAAAAACAGGACGGCGGTTTTAATTTTAACAGAATATTTACCTATTTTGTGCTATCCTAGTCTACAATAACAAAAAACCAAGGAAGGCGGAACACATGATGCTCCCTGAACAACTTACCTGGAAGGAACGGGGCTGGCTGTGGCTGCGGCTGGGGATCCGACTGGTGCTGTTTCTTCTGGCAGCCTGGATTTTGGTCCGGTTTGGCCCCCCGCTGTTGTCGCTGTTTGCCCCCTTTTTGGCGGCATTGATCGCTGCTGCCCTTCTCAACCCTATGGTCAAATGGCTACAGCGCCGAGTGGGATGGTCCCGGCAGGGCATTACCCTGCTGTTGCTGGTACTGCTGTTGCTGCTGCTGGGCGGTGCTCTGGCTTGGCTGGTTCGGGCTGTCGCACTGGAGTTGGTGAGCCTGGTCAACAACTGGGATGCCCTGGTCCAGGCGGGAATGGAACTGATGGAGCAGCTGGATGGGATGTTCCGACAGCTAGTGGATAGGCTGCCCATCTCCATTGCGGCGCCCAACCAGGGACTGCTGGATTGGCTGGTGGGCCTGCTGCCTACCGCCGCGCCCGATTTGAGTATTCTGACCAGCTATGCCGGGGACAAGGTGGTCTCCATCTCCTCCTTCCTGCTGGGCGTACTCTTTTTTGTCATGGCCACCTATTTTCTCACCGCCGATTACCCCTACCTGCGCACCCGGGCCATCCAGAACCTGGATGAGAGTGTGCTCTCCTTCCTGGGGCAGCTGCGGTCCACCGCCCTGGGGGCCTTTGGAGGTTATTTGAAGGCGGAGCTGCTGTTGTCCGTGGGGGTATTTTTTATCCTGTTGGTGGGTTTCTTTGTGGTCCACCAGCCCTATGGTTTGCTGCTGGCCCTGGTGCTTTCCATTATGGACTTCATCCCCATCATTGGAGCGGGAACGGTCATGGTCCCCTGGGCGGTGATCGCCCTGTTTACCCGGGACTACTCCACCGCCATCGAAATGATGGTGATCTGGGGCATTATCGCCATGTTCCGCCGGGTGATGGAGCCAAAATTCGTGGGAGACCAGACGGGATTGTCCCCCATTTTGTCTCTGGTGAGCATCTATGTGGGAATGCGGCTGGCCGGAGTGCTGGGAATGATTCTAGGTCCCATTGTGCTGCTGGTGCTGCTGAATCTGGCGGGAATGGGGCTGTTCCGCGGCGTCCGTATGGATGTGATGGCGGCAGTGGGAGACCTGGCATCCATTCTCTCCCAGCGGCTGGGGCCTAAAAACCATGGTCAAAAATAGTTTCGGGAATGTTTAAAATTAAGACCCGATTTCTTCATGCTTTTTTCATAATTTCGCGTTATCATATCGTCAGTTCAAGGGAACAAGAACAAAAGAACGTGTTTGAAGGGAGCATGGACCATCATGGATGACTTCAATTTTTATAACAGTGAGAATGACGGATACCGGGGCGGTTTCGGAGATTACACCGATCCCATCCCTACCACCGGCGGCCCTGTCCAGCCGGATAAGAAGCCGAAAGGCCATAGAAACGGCAAACGCATTGCCGCGCTGCTGCTGGCCTGTGTGATCGTGGGCGGCGGCGCCGGTGTAGGAGGCGCAGCCCTCTATGCCCGGGCGACCCAGCCTGAGACCGTGATCTACGAGGGGGAGCGCCCCCAGGTGGATACCATGGTCAATTCCAACAGCGGCCAGCCCATGACGGCTGAGCAGCTCTATGCGGCCAATCTGGCCTCCTGCGTGGGCATCACGGTGAACACCGAGGTGAACATTTTCGGCCAGGTCACGACCTCTGCTGCCAGTGGTTCCGGTTTTGTCCTCACCTCGGATGGCTACATCGTCACCAATTACCACGTGATCGAGGACGCGGCGAAGGACTCCTCCGTCACCATTGACGTCTCCTTCGCCAACGGCGACAAGTATACCGCCAAGCTGGTGGGCGGGGAGCCGGAAAATGACGTAGCCGTCATCAAGATCGACGCCACCGGCCTGCAGCCCGTTACGCTGGGCGACAGCGACCAGCTGGTGGTGGGCGAGACCGTCTACACCATCGGCAACCCCCTGGGCGAGCTGACCTATTCTCTGACTGACGGCCTCATTTCCGCTCTGGACCGGCTGATCACCACCTCCAGCACCAATGAGAATGGCCAGACCGAGACGGTGACCCTGAACGTGCTGCAAACCAACTGCGCCATCAACCCGGGCAACTCCGGCGGCCCCCTCTTTGACAGCTACGGCAACGTGGTGGGCATCGTCTCCGCCAAGTATACCCAGTCCTCCTCCGGCGTGTCCGCCGAGGGCCTGGGCTTCGCCCTCCCCATCAACGACGTGAAGAACATCATCTCCGATCTCATTGAGCACGGCTACGTCACCGGCAAGCCCTATATGGGCGTTCAGGTGAAGAGCGTCTCCGACGAGGCCCAGAGCTACGGCATCTCCGCCGGGGCCGTGGTGTCCTATGTGGCGGAGGGCTCCTGCGCCCAGAAGGCGGGGCTGCAGATCAACGATATCATCACCGCCATTGACGATACCGCCATCGACTCCTCCACCGCTCTCACCGCGGCCTTGTCCAGAGACTACAAGGCCGGGGACACCGCCACCCTCACCGTGATCCGGCAGCAGGAGGAGATAAAGCTGACCATTACCTTTGACGAGAAGAACGAGCAGACCGAAGCGGCCAACCAGCCCCAGCAGGAGTCCAACCAGCAACAGCAGTCCGGCCAGGGCAACAGCGGCTATTACTACCAGTGGCCCTTCGGCAGCTTCTTCTGGTAATTTGAGTTTACACCAACCTTTTTCTCTCTTCTTTTCTCATTTGGTCCCTCCGACCACACAAGCGGGACCGGTCCGTTCCGGACCGGTCCCATTCCTTTTTGCGGGGCGGGAAGGGGATGGACAAACGGGAAGAAATGGGTATAATATAACATGGAGTAATATGGAAGAGGGCCAAAGCCCTCTTGAGATTCGGGGCCGCGTCGGGGAAAACGGCGTTCCAGACATCATCTGTGTCGATTGTGGGGCCTTGGATCACAGGGACGCAGAGAGAAAGAAGGAACGAACATGGAAATTAACGGACAGACGGTAAATGACCAGGCCCGCTATGACCAGCTGGGGCTCTCCCCCCAGGTGATGCGGGCCATTGAGAAAAAGGGCTATGTCCAGGCCACCCCCATTCAGACCGGGGCCATCCCCTATTTTATGGACTGGCAGGATGTCATTGCCAAGGCGCCCACCGGCACCGGGAAGACCTTTGCCTTTGGCATCCCCATGGTGGAGCATGTGGACCCGGAGGTAGGGGAGATCCAGGGACTGGTGCTGGCCCCCACCCGGGAGCTGGCCATCCAGATTCAGGATGAGCTGCGGGACCTGTGCGCCTTCAAGGAAGGGGTGCGGGTGGTGTGCCTGTATGGGGGACAGCCCATCGACAAGCAAATCACCCAGCTGAAAAAGAATCCCCAGATCGTGGTGGCCACTCCCGGCCGTCTGATGGACCATATGAAGCGGCGCACCGTCCGCCTGGACAAGGTGCAGACGGTGGTGCTGGACGAGGCAGACCGCATGCTGGACATGGGCTTTGTCCAGGATGTGACCCACATTCTGGATAAAATGCCCCACCGGCGGAATCTGGGTATGTTTTCCGCCACCATCTCCCGGGAGGTGCTGGACATCTCCTGGGTGTACCAGCGCACTCCGGTGGAGATCACCGTCCATGCCGACCAGGAGAACCGGCCGGACATCGCCCAGTACCGCCTGGACGTGGACCGGGGCGAGAAGGCGGACACGGTGGCCCGGCTGCTGGACATGGGGGGCTATGAGCGGGTGATCGCCTTCTGCAACACCAAGAACATGACCGACCGCCTGGTGGGCCTGCTGCAAATGCGGGGCATCTCCTGCCAGGCCATCCACGGGGATATCCAGCAGTCGGTGCGGGAGAAGACCCTACAGAAATTCCGGGATGGAAAGATGCGGGTGTTGGTGGCCACCGACGTGGCCGCCCGGGGCCTGGATATCGACGATGTGGACGCGGTATTCAACTACGACGTCCCCGACGAAAATGAGTATTATATCCACCGCATCGGCCGAACCGGAAGAGCCAAGCGCCACGGCGTGGCCTTCTCTCTGGTGTCCTCCGTGACAGAGAGCGTGCGGCTGGATGAGATTATCAAGCTCACCGGCAGCCAGATTCGGTCTGTCCACTTCAATGAGAAGGGGGACCTGGTGGCCGCGGTGGAGCGGAAGTAAGGACCGGAGTCCTTTCAGGGAATTTTAATCTTCTTTCCATGGATTTTTGGCGGGAAGAAGCGTATGCTGAACATAGAGAGCAGTTCTCCTTCCCGCCAGGGATGTTCTGAAACAGGAGGGACTATATATGGGAAAAAAGAGACTGTACCGGACCGAGGGCCCCTATAAGATGCTGTGCGGCGTGTGCGGCGGGCTGGCAGAGTATTTTGATGTGGACCCCACCTTGGTGCGGGTAGGCTGGGTCATTGCCAGCTTCGTCACCTTCTCGGTGGGATTTTGGGCCTATGTAGCCTGTGCCATCATCATGCCCACCAAGAGTACCATTTATCCGGACTATTAAGCAGCAGGCCCCCGCGGGAAGCGGGGGCCGCTTGTCATATGGGCGTTTTGGCCCAACGGGAAAGGAAGTGGAGTAACATGGAGACCATCCGCGTCTCAACCCCCGAGGATATTTCCGCCCAGCGGGAATTGTGGTCGCTGTGCTTTGGGGATGACGGAGCCTATGTGGATAACTTTTACCGTACCTATTACCGCCCGGACCGGGTACTGGTGCTGGAGGAGGGGGGCCAGGTGCGGGCCATGACCGCCTGGTTTGACACCCGATTTGTGATCCCCGGCCAAGCCAGTGTCCCCACCGCCTATCTGTATGCGGTGGCCACCCACCCTCGGTGCCAGGGACGGGGACTGGCGGGGGCTCTGCTGGCCTGGGCGGATCAGCACCTGGGCGAATTGGGCATGGAGGCGGTATCCACCGTGCCGGCCCAGCCCAGCCTCCACCGATTTTTCGCCCGAAACGGGTTCCAGGAGTGCTTTACCCACAGCCAGCGCACGGTTGTACCCAGAGAGGATGGGCCGGGGGCCGGAGGGCTGTCCCTGGTGCCCCTCTCCCCCCGGCAGTACGCTGCCCTTCGGGAGGAGCGGCTGAAGGGGAGGGCCCATATTACCCTGGACGAGGAGGCTCTGGCCTATCAGGCGGGAGCCAGCGCCCTGTGTCCGGGCGGAGGGCTGTATGCCCTGACCACCCCCTGTGGTCCTGCCGCGGTATGTACGGAGGGAATGGAGAACGGACAGCTACTGGTGAAAGAGTTTCTGGCCCCGCCGGGGGTGGAGGAACAGGGGGAGCAGGCCCTGTTTCCCCTGTTGCCCCGGTGGTCCGGAATCCTCCGCTGTCCGGGGGATGCAGTCCTTTTTGGGATGGTGAAATGGCTCTCCCCCAAGGGACAGGCCGGTTGGGACGGGAGCCAAACCGCCTATCTGGGCCTGGCCTTTGACTGATTTCTTGCGTTGTATACAAAAACAGCCGTTTTCTTTTGTGAGAACGGCTGTTTTTTGTTTTTGACAGGGGAAAAATAGAGGCGATTTTTTCCACCACAACTATTTGATTGTGGCAGCCCCCACAAAAATTCTGATTTACTCTTTCAGTTTTTGTGGTATGCTATACATATAAAGCGACACAGCCGGATGATTCCGGAAAAAACGGCACTACCCCCAGAAAATGAAGGCAATCCGTCAAAACGTGTTCCAATAATCCATACAACAGGAGGAAAAACGTCATGAACAAGTACATCGAGAGAGTCTTGGCTGAGACCAAGGCGAAGAACGCCAACGAGCCCGAGTTCCTGCAGACTGTGGAGGAGGTTCTGTCCTCTCTGGAACCTGTCATCAATGCCCATCCCGAGTACGAGGCGGCTTGCCTGCTGGAGCGTATGGTGGAGCCTGAGCGCACCATCGAGTTCCGTGTGACCTGGGAAGATGACAACCACGTCTGGCATGTCAACCGTGGCTACCGCGTGCAGTACAACGCGGCCTTGGGCCCCTACAAGGGCGGCATCCGCTTCGACCCCTCCGTCAACCTGTCCATCATCAAGTTCCTGGGCTTCGAGCAGGTCTTTAAGGACGCCATGACCGGCCTGCCCATCGGCGGTGCCAAGGGCGGTTCCGACTTCGATCCTCGCGGCAAGAGCGACGCTGAGGTCATGCGTTTCTGCCAGGCCTTTATCAGCGAGCTGTACCGCCACATCGGCCAGGACATCGACTGCCCCGCCGGCGACCTGGGCTGCGGTGGCCGTGAGATCGGCTATATGTATGGTCAGTATCGCCGTCTGGTGGGCGCTGCTGAGTTTGGCGCTCTGTCCGGCAAGGCCGTGTGCACCGGCGGTTCCATCCTGCGTCCCGAGGCTACCGGCTACGGCGCTGTCTACTATCTGGTAGAGGCCCTGAAGCACGACGGCGAGGACATCAAGGGCAAGCGCATCGCCATGTCCGGCTACGGCAACGTGGGCTGGGGCATCATGAAGAAGGCCGCTGAGCTGGGCGCCAAGGTCACCTACTTTGCCGGCCCCGACGGCTACATCCACGATCCCGATGGCGTGAACACCGAGGAGAAGCTCAACTACATCCTGGAGATGCGCGCCAAGGATCCGATGCACTGCCAGCCCTACGCCGAGAAGTTCGGCTGCGAGTTCGTGCCCGGTCAGAAGTGCTGGGGCGTCAAGGACGTGGACATCTACATGCCCGCCGCTACCCAGAACGACGTCAACTTGGATTGGGCCAAGAAGATTGCCGAGTCCGGCGTGAAGTACTACATCGAAGTGGCCAACATGCCCACCACCAACGAGGCTCTGGAGTTCCTGAAGAAGCAGCCCAACATGGTGGTTGCCCCCTCCAAGGCTGTCAACGCCGGCGGCGTGTCCGTGTCCGAGCTGGAGATGGCCCAGAACGCCGAGCGCCTGTACTGGACCGCTGAGGAAGTGGATGCCAAGCTGAAGGGCATCATGAAGAACATCTATCACTCCTCCGTGGAAGTGGCCGAGCGCTATGGTCTGGGCTACGATCTGGTGGCTGGTGCCAACATCGTGGGCTTCCAGAAGGTGGCCGACGCCATGATGGCTCAGGGCATTTTCTAAGCCGAAACCGAACCTGAAAGGATATCGATAAAAAAGGAGCCCCGCAGATGCGGGGCTCCTTTTTTGTGCCTATAAGCCGTATTTCGTTCGCATCCGCTCCAGCTGTTCCAGCAGAGGGGGGCCGCCTGCCCAAAGGAAAAAGGCGGTTCCAGCCCCGTGGACCAGGTCCATGGGGAAACCCAGAGTCCAGGAGGCGACGATCATGGAGAGGGTGGGGTGGGGCTGAAACATCAATAGGGAGGCGGGGTTGAGCAGTCCCCCGTAGAGGAGAATGACGGAGAGGAAGCCATATAGGGCCAGGGAGAAGCGGCTGCGTCCCACCCAGCGGCTCAGCCAGCCGGCCAGCAGGCCCACCAGGCCCATGGCGGCCATCTGCCACGGGGTCCACGCTCCCTGAACATAGAAAAAGTTGGAGAGCAACATGGACAAGGCTCCCACCAAGAATCCCGCCTGCCCGCCAAAGGCCACCCCCGCCACAATGGCGATGGCAGCCCCCGGCTTGAACTGGGGCAGCATGAAAAAGGCGGCGCGTCCCGCTGCCGCCAGAGCGGCCAGGGCGGACAGGAGCACCAGCATCCTGGCCTGTGGACGGGAGCCCTCCAGGGACAAAAACACAGGAGCCAGGGCCTCCAAAAGAACCAGAAGGGAGATAAAGTAATACTTCCGGTCCTGGAGGAGGTATACCCCTGCCAGGAGGGTAAGGGGGATCAGGACCAGCAGGCACACCCCAGTGAGCAGGAGTGTAGAGCGGCGGGGCCTGCCTGGAGAGCGGGGAAGGCGCTGGAGGGGGAGACGGCCCAGGCCCAGCAGCCACAGGCCGCCGGCGGCCGTGAGTAGCCACAGCAGGGAGGACAGCCAGCTCCCCCCTGCCAAACCGGCCAGCCAAGGCACGCCCTGCCAGGCCAGCAGCCCGGCAGCCAGACACAGCCCAATGAGAAGCAGCCCCAGCCACCGGGGCGGGGAGGAGGTAGAAGAAGCGGCGGGTTCCCGTTCCGGGTGCCGGGAGACGGAGGGCTGAACATAGGAGAATGGGGTAAGCTGAGGCTCCCGGCCGCAGCAGCAGCCAATCAACTCCTGAGAGGTGATGGCCTGAGGGATCAGGTCCCGGGCCATGCGGCTGGCGGCGGTGGTGTAAAACCGGTTTTGGGAGAAGAAGGAGTGGGGTTCCCCCTGGGCGGTGAGAATGCCGCCGAACAGGAGGGCACAGTGGGTGGCGTGGCTGGCACAAAACTCAATGTCATGGCTGACCAGGACCACCGTGATGCCCCGGGCGCTGAGCGCTTCCAACAAAGCGGCAAATTCCTCCTGGAAGGGCAAGTCCATGCCCTTGGTAGGCTCGTCCAGGAGAAGGACCTGGGGCTGGGCCAGCAGCACCTTGGCCAAGGCGGCCCGCTGCTGCTCCCCTCCGGACAGATCGTAGGGGTGGCGGCCCAGCAGCCCCTCCAGATGGCACAGGGTGATGACCTCCTTCAGACGGTCAGGAGGGGGGGCGGCAAGGGATAGCTCCTCCTCCACAGACCGGGCGGAGAAGAGGGCCTTTGGGTTTTGAGGCAGTACCGCCAGTCCGCCCTGGTAAAGCTCCTCCTTCCCCCATTGGGATAGGGGACGGCCCAGGAGGGAGACGGACCCCCGCAGGGGGCGGTTCCCACCACCGAGTAGGGAGAGAAGGGTGCTTTTGCCCGCCCCGTTTCCACCCAAAATGGCAAAGCGGCTGCCCCTGGGGATGGACACCGACAGCCCCTTGAGAACGTCCTCTCCCTCCTTCTGATACCGGAACCAGAGCTCCCGGGCCTCCAGGGCGGCAGGAGCGGGGGGAGGAGAGGAGACCAGGGGCAGAGGGGAGAGCGGATGACGCTGGGCAAAGGAGCCCAGCCACTGCCGGCCCTCGCTCACCGTCACCGGGCAGTCCCCCTGTTCCCCCACCGACATCCACACCCGCATGGGGGTGGGCATAGCCTGGACCATGGGATGCTCTTGCTGGCGCAGAAAGCGGCCCAGCTCCTGGGGGGAGCCTAAAAAGCGCAGCTGGCCGTCCTCTAAAAAAAGGCAGCGGTGGGAGAGGGGGAGGGCCTGCTCCAGCCGGTGCTCCGAGAGCACGATGGTGGTGCCCAGCTCCCGGTTAATTCGGCTCAGACAATCCAAAAAGGTCTGGGCCGCAATGGGGTCCAGCTGACTGGTGGGCTCATCCAGCAGCAGCACCTGGGGGTCCATGGCCATGATGGCGGCCAGATTCAGCAGCTGCTTCTGTCCCCCCGACAGGGAGGCGGTGTCCCGGTCAAACCAGTCCTCCAGACCAAAGAAGCTGGCCATCTCCGCCACCCGGGCCCGGATGACCTCCCGGGGCAGCCCCAGGCTCTCCAGGCCGAAGGCCAGCTCATGCCAGACCTTGTCCGTGACGATCTGATCCTCCGGAGATTGGAGGACAAATCCAATTTGGCTGGCCTGCTGGGCGGGGGAGAGCTGCTCCAGGGGCTGGCCCAGAAAGAGAATGTGTCCCCGGCGGCTGCCGTGGGGGGTGAGGGCGGGCTTGAGCTGGCGCAGCAAGGTGGTCTTTCCGCAGCCTGAGGCCCCCAGAAGGGTGAGCCACTCTCCGGGATGAATGTCCAGCTGGATGGAGGACAGGGCGGGCTGGTCCTGACCGGGGTAGGAGAAGGTCAGTCCTTGCAGTTGATACAGTTCCAAGTCCGTTCCTCCTTCCAGGCCAAAATCAGGGGCAGAGCGCACAGAACCGCCCAGTCCAGCCAGGCGGTCAGAAACCACAGGTCCAGGGGGATCCACTTCACCGTGGGGTAGTAGCGCCAGGAGAGGCTGCCCCGCAGGAGCATGAGAAATAAATAGCTTCCCTGGGCGGCCAGCAGGACCAGCAGCTGGCGGTCCCGGCGGTCCAGGGTGTAATTGGTGTAGGCGGTCCGTCCGGGCAGACCGTACCCCCGGCTCTCCATAGAGTCGGCGGTGGTCAAGGCCTCCTCCAGGGACCAGGAGGTGAGAATGGACAGCAGGCGCACCCCCTGCCTGGCCCGCCCCAGAATCCCGTGGCCGCTTAGCCCCACCTGTCGCTGGGCCAGCCGGGCCTGAGACAGCCGGGCGGAAAAGCGGGGCAGGGCACGCAGGGACATGGAGAGCAGCAGGGATAAAACGGGAAAGGATTTGCCCAGCAAGCACATCCATTTGTCCGCGGTGAGCACCCGGCAGGCGCAGCGCAGCAGGGCCGTGGCGGCCAGCAGCATCAGACCGGCTCCCAGTCCAAAGAGAATGGATTCCAGGGTGAGAGGGTTGCCGTTGGGGAAGTAGGCCAGCACGGTGGCCCCCGCGTGGGTGAAGAGGGGGTTGCAGAGGGCGGCGGTGAGAAAGAGAATCAGCAGCACGCCCACTCCCCACCGGGTACCCAGACGGAAGCCCCAGAACAGGGCGCAGACCAGGGCGGTGAGCAGAAGCAGGGGGTGAAAGGAGGTGACGGTGACCGCTAGCACCAGGGCAAACCAGAGGGCGTTGACCGCCGGGTGACAGGAGGAAAAGGCGTCTCTCATTGGGCCGCCCCCACATCCTGGCCCAGATCGCAGGTGTAGAGCCACTCCACCCGGTCCCCGTCCGACAGGACGTATTGGGAGCTGGAGTAGCCGGGCGAGGAGCCGTTGACCCGGTAGAGCCATCCGGACTGCTGTCCGCAGTCAAATTCATAGAGGTTGTCGATGCCCTCCACGTAGCTGGAGTTGTAGCCCGGGGTGAAGGAGGCCTCCATGTGGATGCCCTCTTGCCGGGTCAGACGCTGGAGGAGGTCAAAGACAGTCTCCCCCTCCTGGAAGGAGGCCTGAGTCTCAGCCAGGATCACCCCGTCAGCGGGGATGAGCTCCGCTTTGTCCGGGTCCAACCAGTCCATGTGCTCCAAAACCGGGTCACAGCGGATGGAAATGGTGCAGGTGAGAGAGACGGGCTCTGGGTCCGTCTCCTGGGGGACGGAGCTGTCCCCGGAGGAGAGAGAGGCGGAGGGGGAGGAGGACGAAGCGGGAGGCGTGTCTGCCTTGGGGTCCTCCGGGGCCTGGGGGGCGGAGGCAGAGGCGTCGGTCTCCGGAGAGGACTGAGAAGGGGACTGGTCAGGTGCAGGGAAATCCAGAGAAGAGGTGTCCGGCTGGGTGGAGGCACTTTCCAGGTCAGCCAGCGAGGAACCCGATGAGCAAGGGCCCGAGGAGGCGGCCGACTGGGAGGGAGAGGAAATCTGCCAGCCCTGCAAACCGGGGGCGTTTCCGCCATACCAGAAGGCGGCGGCCAGCACTACCACCACAGCGGCCAGGGTTAGGATCTTTTTCTTTGGAGTCATACCATCACCTCACCGGTTAGGGCTGGCCCAAGCCCAGCACACAGCGGGGGATGAGGGCCAGGGCGGAGGGGAGGAGAAGGGCCAGGGCGTCCATGGAGGGGAGGGAGGAGGCGGGTTCCCCGCCGCCCATGGAGTAAAGAGGGGATTGACCGGCCTCCCACCGGGTCAGGGACACCAGGGCGCACAGGGCCTGTTCGGTGGCCATTCCGTCCACAGAACCGTCCGAAAGATGGCGGAAGCCGCCGTTTGGCAGCCGATAGGAGAAGAATCCCTCCTGCAGGCGGTCGCTGGGCTGGCGCTGCAAGGTACAAAGGGTGATGATCGCCTGGGCGTAGCTCTCCAGCGTGGTAAAGGAGCCCTGCTCCAGCATGGCGTCCAGGTCGGCCAGCCCCCGGTCAATGGCCTCGCCGGCCTGGGAGGAGTAGGGGGCCAGAGCCTGAAGAGCCTGGGCAGTAATGTCCGGGTCGGAGCGCTCTCCGGCCAGGGCCCAGCCGCCGTCGGGGAGTTGGGCGGCCATCAGATAGGCCAAATACTGCTCCCGCACCCCTTCCGAAACGGCATAGTTTCCGCTGTCCAGGGCGATCAGGGCGTAGATGGCCCCGTTGACCCCCTGGCGGACAGTGGCTTCCACATCCTCCAAAGGGGCTAAAAGGTCATACCCCGCCACGGTTCGGGGGTCTTTCCCCAGGGCGGTGAGGGCCAAAACCACCCGGGCGTACTCGGTGTATTTCCGGGTGGACAGCACCCCTTGCTGCTGGACGGTAAAGGAGGTCAGGTTGGTGTAGTAGGTGTCATACCAGCTCTGGGGCACCTCCAGACCGCTGCGGGCCAGACCGATGACCGCCCATTCCCCGCCCACCGAGGCCACCTGGGGGTCGGTGACGGTGGTTTGGACATACTGGGCCGTCTGATCCAGGGCCTGCTTGGGCTCCAGGGCCCAGGCGGGGAGAACGGTGGAGGCGGCCAAAAGAAGAAAAGCAAGGAACATGGACATAGAACGCTTCATGGAAAACTCCTTTCTGGGGAAGACAGACGGCCGCGGCAGCTCAGGCTGCCGCGGCCGTTTCCCGCGTGACCAAAGACCCCGTCCGGAAGGAGGGGCTGTGTAGCTCCAAGCAGGTCTTCTGACTTGCGGGGCGGGCCAAGAAAAGCCCGGACAGGTCCTGCCTTCTCAGGTTTCCCCAATGACCGGCTTTCACCGAAAGGGCCTATCCATCCCCCGCTTACAGCGGCGGTACCGTCCGGGAATCCCACCCGGTTTCCTATTCTCTCCCCGGGGCTGCGGGCCAGGGGGAGCACTTGGAGCAATCATTCAATTGTAGTTCAAATATTACGGGAAAACCCCGGCCTTGTCAACCATATCCTGTTGCCCCATTCCCTCTCTTTACAAGGAGAATGGGCCCGATTATAATGGATTTTGTCGAATCATAAGCCCCAAACCATTCCAAACCAGAGAGGGTGGTACCATGCATTCCTTTTTGCGCTGGAAGCTGCTGATTGGTTTGAGCCTTGCCGTCTGTCTGACTGGCTGCGGCGCTGGGCAGCCCGAGACCTCCTCCTCCCAGGAAGTACGGGAAGAGGACCAATCCACGGCCCCAGTGGTAGAGGTCATAGAGCCCCAGGAGGAGACGGGGCCTAAGCTCACCCAGAATGACATCAATGAGGCCCTGGCCCAGGTCTTGGAGGGATACTCCGCCGTAGGGGTGTCGGTAGCTGCCATTGAGCACGGCCAGCCCAGCGCATCGGGCGCCTGGGGCTGGGCGGAGAAGGGCCAGCGGGAGATGACGGCGGATACCAAGGTCCGCATCGCCTCCATCAGCAAGGTGGTGGTGGGACTGTGCGCCCTGGCCATGGAGGAGGACGGCCTGGTGGACCTGGACGCCCCGCTGAGTACCTATTGGGGAGAGGGCGTGCGCAATCCCTACAGCAGCGGCCAGCCCTCTGCCCGGACTCTGATGACCCACACCTCCTCCCTGAAAGACCTGGAGATCAGCCGGGGGCTGTCCAAGCTGACCGGAATGCTGAGCCAGTCCTCTGCCTGGCGGGACATGGAGCCGGGAAACGGGGGATACTGGTATTACAGTAACTTTGGCTTTTGCGTGCTGGGCACCACCCTGGAACTGGCTTCCAACCAGCTGCTGGACAGCTATGCCCAAGGGCGTTTTTTTGAGCCGCTGGGAATGGAAGCCTCCTTCTGCTCCGGAAATTTCCCGGAGGAGGAACTGGCTACCCTATATACGCCCCAGGGAGTGGGGCGCAGCGCCGCCTCCTGTGCCGCCCAGCCGGTGCCGGATGAGATCGGAAAAGGAGCCTCCTTCTACCCTGGCGGGCTGACCATCAGTGCCCGGGACATGGCCAAGCTGGTGGGTGTCCTGGCAGGCGACGGGACCTGTGAGGGGCGGCAGTACCTCAAACCGGAGACGGTGGCGGACATGGAGACCCCCCGCTTCTCCGTAGACCCGGAGGAGGGGACCCCCTTTGACCAGTGCCTGGTGCTGCGCCGGCAGGAAAATCTGTTGGGACAGTCCCAGCTGTACTACCATACTGGAAGCTCCTACGGGGTCTATTCCCTGATGAGCTACAATCCCGATACGGGCAACGGTGTGGTGGTCATCACCACCGGAAGCCCCCGCCAGACCGACGAATACGGCCTGTATGCCCTGTGCGCGGAGCTGTCGGAAGATCTATATGAGAGAATGGAGAATGCAGTTTGAGAGCTTATCTGGCCTTGTTGTTGTCCCTGGTCCTGGTCCTCACAGGCTGTTCCCCCGCCGCTCCGGTGGAGGAGCAGGAACAATCCTCCCAGCCCCCGGCCCAGTCCCAGCCGGAGCAGGAGCCGGAACCGGAGCCCGAGCCGGTGGTGTCCCATCTCATGGTGGCCGGGGATGTGATGAGCCACATGCCCATCACCAAGGACGCCTATGTGGCCCAGACGGGGGAGTATGACTACAGCCACATGCTCCAGTTTGCCGCCCAGCAGCTGGAGGGGGCGGACTATGCCGTGGCCAACCTGGAGACGGTGCTGGCCGGGGGCCCCAACTACTCCGGTTTTCCCGCCTTCAACTCCCCCGACGCCCTGGCCCGGGACGTGAAGGCGGCGGGCTTTGACCTGTTGTCCACCGCCAACAACCACAGCCGGGACCAGGGGCTGGACGGCATCTACCGCACCCTGGACGTGCTGGACCAGGTGGGGCTGGCCCATGTGGGGACCCAGCGCTCCCAGGAGGAGCTGGAGGAGAACCGGGGAATCCATGTGGCCGATGTGGGGGGCATCTCGGTGGCCTTTTTGTCCTACACATACGGCCTGAATGGTTTCCGTCTGGACTCGGACAAGATGTTTGCCGTCAACCTATTTAACCTGGACTACTACACCACCCTGGCAAACCCCGACTACGACCGGCTCCGGTCCGACCTGGAGGCGGCCCGGGAGCTGGACACCGACCTGATCGCCGTGATGATCCACTGGGGGGTGGAGTATCGAAACGCCCCCAACGCCCACCAGACCGATCTGGCCCAGTTCCTGGTGGAGCAGGGGGCGGACCTGGTGCTGGGCGGACACCCCCATGTGCTGCAGCCCTATGAGACCATCACCGTCACCGGCTGGGACGGGGCGGAGCGGGAGGGCTTTGTGTGTTACTCCCTGGGCAACTTCATCTCCAACCAGTACGACCCGGCCCCTGCCACCATGACCACTGCCGTGCTGGACCTGGAATTGACCCGGGACCCGGTCACCGGAGAGACTGCCGTCACCCAGGTGGGCTACCAGCCCTACTATATGCTCCACCGGGACAGCGCCCCGGTGGGGGAGAAGCGGTATCTGGTGAACATCCACCAGGCCATGGCGGAGTATGAGGCGGGGGAGAGCACCCTGGTGGACGCCGCCTCTTACCGGGAGCTGGAGGAGGCCCTGGAGCACTGCCACGCTATTTTGGGGCCAGAGGGGGACTTGGGAGGGGAAGATACCCTGTCCCAGGCCGCCTGAGGCAGAAAATGGGGCCTTTCCCCTTGCGGCGGGCCGGGCCCTGTGGTAGAATAATTTGATTAGCATTCTATCAAATTTGCAAGGGAGTGGACCCTTTTGTCACAGTATGAAGCGGAAATCAAGCGGAGAAGGACCTTTGCCATCATCTCCCACCCAGACGCGGGCAAGACGACCCTGACAGAGAAGTTCCTGCTCTACGGCGGAGCCATCGCCCAGGCCGGCCAGGTAAAGGGAAAAAAGAACACCCGGGCGGCCACCTCCGACTGGATGGAAATTGAGAAGCAGCGCGGCATCTCGGTGACCTCCTCGGTGATGCAGTTCCAGTATGAGGGATTCTGCATCAACATCCTGGACACCCCGGGCCACCAGGACTTCTCGGAGGACACCTACCGCACCCTCATGGCGGCCGACTCCGCCGTCATGGTCATCGACGCGGCCAAGGGCGTGGAGGCCCAGACCCGGAAGCTGTTCAAGGTGTGCGCCATGCGGGATATCCCCATCTTCACCTTTATCAACAAGATGGACCGGGAGGCCCGGGACCCCTTTGAGCTGTGTGAGGAGCTGGAGAAGGAGCTGGGGATCGACACCTACGCCATGAACTGGCCCATCGGCTGCGGCAAGGAGTTCAAGGGCGTGTATGACCGGCAGAACCGGAAGGTCATCCACTTTACCTCCAACACCAACGCCAAGGCGGCCACCGCCACTGTCATCGAGCCCGACGACCCCGCCCTGGCCGACCTCATCGGCCAGGCCAAGCGGGACCAGCTGGTGGACGAGATCGAGCTGCTGGACGGAGCCAGCTGCGACTTTGATCTGGACCGGGTGCGCCACGGCAAGCTGTCCCCCGTGTTCTTCGGCTCCGCCCTCACCAACTTTGGTGTGGAGCCCTTTCTGGAGGAGTTTTTGCGCATGACCACCGCCCCCCTGCCCCGGAAGGCGGGAGAGGAGATCATCGACTCCTTCGACGACAATTTCTCCGCCTTTGTCTTCAAAATCCAGGCCAACATGAACAAGGCCCACCGGGACCGCATCGCCTTTATGCGGGTGGTGTCGGGCAAATTTGAGGCGGACCGGGAGGTCTACCACGTCCAGGGGGGCAAGAAGATCCGCCTCTCCCGGCCCCAGCAGCTCATGGCCGCCGAGCGGGAGATCATCGAGGAGGCCTACGCCGGAGACATCATCGGTGTGTTTGACCCGGGCATCTTCTCCATCGGAGACACCCTGTGCACCCCGGGCAAAAAGTTCCAGTTCGACCCCATCCCCACCTTCGCCCCCGAGCACTTCCAGCGCATCCGCTCCATCGACACCATGAAGCGCAAGCAGTTTTTGAAGGGTGTGGAGCAGATCGCCCAGGAGGGCGCCATTCAGATCTTCAAGACCCCCTATACCGGCATGGAAGAGGTCATTGTGGGCGTGGTGGGCACGCTGCAATTTGACGTGCTGGAGTACCGGCTGCGCAGCGAGTACAACGTGGAGCTGTACAAGGAGGGCCTGCCCTTTGAGTACCTGCGCTGGATCGTGAAGGAGGACGAGGACGCCCCTGCCTTGAAGGAGGAGGACCTGCTGCTGCCCAACGACGCCAAGCTGGTGGAGGACTACAAGGGCAACCAGCTGCTGCTCTTTGCCTCCCAGTGGTCCATCCAGTGGGTGCAGGACCGGAACAAGGGACTGAAGCTGGCGGAGTTCGGCGGAGCCCGGTTTTAAGAAGGGGAGAGCATGAAGCCAAAACTCATTCTTACCGACCTGGACGGCACCCTCCTCCGCGACGACAAGAGCCTCTCCTCCGCCAACCGCTCCGCCCTGGAGCGGGCCGCCGCCCAGGGGGCCCAGGTGGTGGTGGCCACAGGGCGGTTTTATGGGGGTGTGCCCCGGGAGCTGCTGGAGCTGCCCTTCCTGCGGTATTTTATCTTAATGAACGGGGCCAAGGTCTACGACCGGGTGGCGGACCAGGTGCTTTACCGCCGGGAGATCCCCCGGGAGACGGCGGAGCAGGTCTTTGCCCTCATCCGGCCCCTGGACGCCACCGTGGACTGCTATCAAAATGACCGCGGGCTGATGGCCGGCCGGTACTACGACCGTCTGGACTACTACATCCCAGACCCCGAGTCCCGGAAGCTCACCCGGAACAACCGGGAGCGGGTGGAGGATTTTTTGGGTGCGGTCCGTGCCGGAGGGGATACGGTGCAGAAAATCCAGTGCTTCTTCCCCCACCCGGAGCTGCGGCCCCAGGTGATGGAGGAGCTGGAGAGGCGGTTCCCGGAGCTGGTGTTGTCCCACTCCCTGCCGGCCAATTTGGAGATGAACCATCGGGAGGCCACCAAGGGGGCGGCCCTGCTGGCCCTGTGCCGGGAGCTGTCCCTCCCAGTGGAGGAGAGTGCCGCTTTTGGGGACGGCACTAACGATCTAGACATGATCCAAGTCGCCGGGACCGGGGTGGCCATGGCCAACGCCGCCCCGGAGGTACTGTCCGCCGCTGATCTGGTGGCCCCCTCCAACCAGGAGGACGGAGTGGCGCAGGTGCTGAGCCGCTGGTTTAATTAAAATAAGAAAGCCCTCAGATTTTAACGTCTGAGGGCTTTTTGGTGCCTGGGGGAAGGACTGAGGCATAGGATAGGGGGCGAGGAGGTGGCGGGAAGTGGAGGAGGAAGTAAAACGGACGCTGTGCAGACAGCTGGGGGAGATTGACGGCTCACTGGAGCATATGTTGGTGCTGCTGGTGTCGGTGGGGCTCTCCTTCCGGGCAACTGCCCTGCAGCGGCGTGGCCTGTGTGATATCCTGGAGGGAAAGAAGTCGGCCATGCCCGACGTGTTCTGCCTTCGCCTGGGGGGAAGCCTGCTGGTGATCATGGCGCTGGGCTTTTTCTTTGCCCTGGCGGTGGAGAGCTGGCAGAACAGCCGCTCGGGCAGCTGCCGGGAGCGAAAGTCGGCAGATCTGAATGCCTGGGCCGCCCTGTTGGTGCTGTGTGCCGCCCTCATCCGGCTGTACGACCTGACCCAGGTGCAGCAGCGGGACTAAAACGTAAGCCGCTGCCCCCTCCGGGCAGCGGCTTTTCCATGTTAGCGAACATCAATAGCGCCGGTCTAAAATTTCCACAATGTCCCCGATGACCCCGTCGTCACAGTGGCACAGGATCTGGGCGCCCCAGTCCTTCACCTCCCGGGCACAGTTGGAGGGGGCGAAGGGGATGGCGGAGCGCTGCAACATAGGAATATCGTTTTGATTGTCCCCGACACAGTAGACATGGTGGGGGTCCAGCCCCAGGCGGGACACCATCTTGTCCACCATGCCCCCCTTGGTGCTCCCCTTGAGGGTGATCTCCAGATAGTATTGGTTGGAGAAAATGGCTTCGTAGAGCAGTCCGTACTTGCCCAGCAGCCAGGCCTGGGCCTGGAGCAGGACGGGGTGCTCCTGCTGGAGGATGGCCTTGGTCCAGGGGGTGGGGACCTGGGAGACGGGGCAGATGTGATAGTCGGTGCCCACCTTCTTCATGTGGGCGTCGGTGATGGGATTGGGGTTCCAGACATAAATGTCCTCCTGGTGGTAGGCCTCGATGCCGATGGAGGGGAACTTTTCCAGCAGCTGGGCGAAGTTCTCCGGGGCAGAGGGGGGGAGGAAGGTCTGCTCCAGCATGCGCCCGGCCTGGAAATCATAGAGGGCTGAGCCGTTGGACAGCACCACCGGTGCGTTGATGGGGGTCAGGTGGACGTGGGGGGCGAAGGTGCGGTGGGCCCGGCCGGTGGCCACCGTAAAGCGGCCGCCCTGGGACTGAAAGTAGGCGATGGCCTCCAGGTTGCGGGGCGGGATGCGGTGGTGGGAATCGTATAGGGTATCGTCAAAGTCGCTGACCAGCAAAACGCCGTCAAATTTCCCCATGGTCAAAGGCCTCCTTTCCAGTCGAATGGGCTCATTTTTTGAAAATATGGGTAAATAAATTGTATGCGCTGCCCCCTCGTTTGTCAAGGAGGGGAGCAGCGCAGGGAGGGGCTAGTCTTTGTGGTCCTCGGTGACGGCGCCCGACTTGTAGGCCTCCAGCAGCCGGCGCAGATCATTGGCCTGGGACTGGAGGGTGCGGCCAATGTCGGTCTGGGCGATCTTCACCCGGGACTCCATCCGTTCAAAGATGAGGGAGTCGTTGGCAATGTCGTGGTTGTAGAGGATGGCCTCCTGCCGCCCGGCGAAGGGCTGGTGGGAGACGATGCGGATGTTGTGGGAGTTGTAGATGAGGGTGTAGCCCGCGATGCCCGAGGTGGGCTGGTAGGCCTTGCAGAAGCCGCCGTCAATGACGATGAGCTTGCCCCCGCCCTTGATGGGGCTCTCTCCCTTTTTGGCCTTGACCGGGATGTGGCCGTTGATGATATGGCAGTGGGGGCCCTCCAGGCCGAACTCCTTCAGGAGCATATCGCAGACAGCGGGGTCCTGGTAGAGGGTGTAGTAGCAGTTTTTGGGCTCGGTCCAGGCGCTCTCGTCCTTGATGAGCCGCCGCTCGAAGGTGGTCATCCGGTCCCGGCCGAAGATGGGACTGTTCCGGCCCGCCCACAGCCACCAGAGGAAGTCCATACCCTGCTGACGCTCCGGGGAGCCGGGCTTGTCGTAGTAGGCCTTCCGGGCGGTCTTTTCGGCGTAGTCCAAAAACTCCTTGCCCCAGCGCTCCTTGCCGCCGATGGTAAAGTGGAGGAGGGTGCCGTCAGGGGCCATGGGGATACAGCCGTGGAAGAGCAGGTTGCCGTTGAAGGTCTTGTAAAGTCCGCCCTTGGAGTAGAGGAAGCGGATGTGGCTTTGGAGCTTCTCGCTGCGCTGGAAGGAGGCGGTGAGCTGGTCGATGACCTGGCTCTCCTCGGGGGTGAGGGCGTAGGGATCGGCGGGGTCCACGGTGGGGAAGTCGCAGTCCTCCAGGGGGTAGGTGGTGTCACCAATGGTGATGGACTTGTGCTCATAGTCGATCTTGTCCAGCAGCAGCCGGTCGGCCATGGCAAACTCGGGGTGGCGGACGATCTTCTGCCCCTCCAGTTTGAAGAGGATGATGGTGATGGCCTTGTGCATCCGGGCGGAGAGGAGCTTATCCTTTTCCGTGTACTGCTCGGCGTCGGGGCCAGTGAGCTTGACGGCAAAGCGGTGGGTATCGCAGTCCTTGTACACCTCATTGGCGAAGATGGACAGGGGCCGCAGGGAGATGCCGTAGCCCGTCTCAATGACGTCCAGGTTATTGTAGTGGATGGAGTTGGCCAGCACGGTGGCCACCAGGGTGCGGGAGCCGGAGGCGGCCCCCATCCAGAGGATATCGTGGTTGCCCCACTGAATATCCACACTGTGGTAGTTTAACAAAGAATCCATTACAATATCCGCCCGAGGGCCCCGGTCAAAGATATCGCCCACGATGTGCAGGTGGTCCACCGCCATGCGCTTGATGACGGAGCACACCGCCTCAATAAAGCTGGGGGCCTGGTCGATATCGATGATGGTGTTAATGATGTTTTCGTAGTAGTCCCGCTTGTCCGCCTCGTCATAGTGGGTGTGAAGCAGCTCGTCAATGATGTAGGCGTAGTCCTTGGGGAGGGCTTTGCGGACCTTGGAGCGGGTATACTTGGAGGAGATCCAGCGGCACAGCTCGATGAGCCGGTGGAGGGTGATCCGGTACCACTCCTTCAGATCGTCCGCCTGCTTGCTCACCAGCTCCAGCTTCTCTTCGGGATAGTAGATGAGGGTGGCCAGCTGATCCCGTTCCGACCGGGGTAGGCTGGTGCCGAAGAGCTCGTCCAGCTTTTCCTTGATGACACCGGAGCAGGAGTTGAGAATATGGAGAAAGGCCTCATATTCTCCGTGGATATCGGAGATAAAATGTTCGGTGCCCTTGGGCAGGTTTAAAATGGCCTGGAGGTTGATGATCTCCGTGCTGGCGGCCTGGACGGTGGGGTACTGTTTGGCCAGCAGCTTGAGATAGCGCAGTTCCTCGGGCTTGAAGGTGCGTTTTGTCTTCATAGCGATCTCCTTTGCATGGCGGGCGGCGGTCCCGACATTGGCCGGCAGCCCCAAAATGAACATGGTACTGTTCTCATTGTACACCAGACGCGCGGGAAAAAAAGAGCGGATGCGGCAAAAATGTTTGCAGAAGTTGACGAGATGGGGGAGGAAAAGCTTTACAATTTGTTCGTTCTTTTCTCTAGGGAGTGTGCTATAGTAGACGGACAGAAAGACTAGGAAGAAACGGAAAGGAAGCGTTCGTGTGGCAACCCATAAGGATGAAGAGGCGCTGGCAACAGCGCCCATTGGCCGTTTGATGGTCAAGCTGGCGGTGCCGGCGGTGGCGGCCCAGCTGATCAACGTACTGTACAACATTGTGGACCGAATCTATATCGGGCATATTCCGGTGGTGGGCAAGACGGCCTTGACCGGGGTGGGAGTGACCTTCCCTATCTTGATGCTTATTTCCGCCTTCGCCGCCTTTTCCGGCATGGGGGGTGCGCCGCTGGCCTCCATCCGGCTGGGAGCGGGGGACCGGGAGGGAGCAGAGCGGATTTTGGGCAACTCCACCGCCATGCTGATCGGTACCTCGGTGGTGCTGACGGTGGTATTTTCCATCTTTAAGCGGCCTATTCTGATGGCCTTTGGCGCGTCGGAGGACACCATTGGCTACGCTCTGGATTATATCTCTATCTATCTGCTGGGGACGGTGTTCGTCCAGTTTGCCCTGGGTCTGAATACCTTCATCAGTGCCCAGGGAAAGGCACTGATCGCTATGCTCAGCGTGCTGATTGGAGCGGTGCTCAATATCGTACTGGACCCGGTATTTATCTTTGTTTTCGACCTGGGTGTGCAGGGAGCGGCCATTGCCACCGTCCTCTCCCAGGCGGTCAGCGCCTGTTGGGTGGTGGTGTTCCTATGCTCCCGCCGGTCTGGCCTGCGGATTAAACCCTCTAATCTCCGTCTGGATGCCCGGGTGGTGGGGAAAATTGCCGCCCTGGGGGTGGCCCCCTTCATCATGCAGTCCACGGAGAGCCTGGTGACCGTGGTGCTCAACACCGGGATGCAGACCTACGGCGGGGACCTGTATGTGGGCAGCATCACTATTCTGCAAAGTGTGATGCAGATGGTGGTCATGCCCGTGCAGGGGATTGCCCAAGGCGTGCAGCCCATCATGAGCTACAATTTTGGGGCAAAGAATTACCGCCGGGTGCGGGAGACCTTCCGAAAGCTGATTGCTGCCACCATGACGGTCACCGTGCTGGCCTTTTTGCTGGTGATCCTGGCCCCGGAGGCTATGGCGCGGCTGTTTAACAACGATCCGGAGCTGGTGGCCCTGGTGGGCCGGGTCATGCCCATCTTTTTCGCAGGGATCTGGGCCTTCGGTGCGCAAATGGCCTGCCAGGTCTCCTTTATGGCCCTGGGACAGGCGAAAACCAGCCTGTTTTTGGCGCTGCTGCGAAAGGTCATTCTCCTGGTCCCTCTGGCCATTGTACTGCCCTGGGCGACGGGCAGCGTCATGGGTATCTATGTGGCAGAGCCCATCGCCGACTGCCTGGCCTCCGCTACAACCTTGACCCTGTTCCTGTTCCAGCGGAAAAAGCTGCTGCCGCTTCAGGAGGATTCCTCTCCAAAGGGGAAGGGGCGGTCATAGTCCCAGCAGCTTCTGGGCGTTCCCTCCCAGTATAGCCGCCTGATCGGCGGGAGATAGGGGCAGAGCCCGAATTTGCGCCAAGCTCTCCGCCTGACCGCCCCAGGGGCTGTCGGTGCCGAAGAGGATGCGTCCTGCCCCGAAGCGTTCCACCAGGGAGACAAATTGTTTCCCGGTCATCAAGTCCAGGTCCCTGGGGCCGTAGTAGCCGTCTCCGTTGGGCGTGATTTGGCCCAGGCAAAAGGCGGTGTCCAGGCAGACAGAGGTCTCGGGCAGCAGCTGTTCCACCTCGTCCCAGTTGCGCCAGCCCCCCATGTGGGCCAAGATGAGTTTGACCGGTCCCACCTCCCGCACCGCCCGCAGCACCATGGCGGGGGAGACGTTGACCTTGCCGGGGAAGCCGATGTCCAGTCCCGCGTGGGTGAGCACCACCAGTCCCAGTTCTCCGCACCGGTCCAAAATCCGCAGGTAGCGGGGATCGTCAAAGTTGACGCCCTGGTAGACCGGGTGGAGCTTGATCCCCTTCAGACCCAGCCGCTGGATGCGGGAGAGCTCCTCCTTCCAGCCGGAAAAGTCCGGGTGCATGCACCCCAGGGAGTAGATGCCGGTCTGGGACCCCAGGTCATTGATGCGGGCGGAGGAGTCGTTGACGTGCTCCACCTGCCGGGTGTTGGTGGCCACCGGAAGGACCAGGGAGGCATCAATGCCAGAGTGGTCCATGGAGGCGGCCAGTCCGCTCTGGGTGCCGTCGGTAAAGGGGCAGCTGTGAGACAGGGACTGGAGCTTATCCAGGGTGGCAGCGGCGATTTTATCGGGGAAAATATGGGTGTGAATGTCGATTATCATAGGGAAAAACTCCTTCCGGTTCCAGCGCAATTGTGCCGAACCAGAGATTGATCAAAGGAAAACTGTGGTATGCCTAGTGTTAGCATACCACAGTTTTTTTACCTTTGAAAGGGGAATCACTGGTGCTCGCCCAGGGCCTGGCGCTGGCGGACCAGCACCTTTTCCTCATAGCAGGAGAAGGACTCTTCCACCAAACGCCGGTCGGGCTTGGGGGTGAAGAGGGAGACCAGAGGGACGAGAATGAGTCCGGCCACCATGCAGAAGGCTCCGGCGTTGATGGGAGACTGGAGCATGGGTGGGAAGTGGCTGCCCAGGAAAATGTTGGCCAGCATTACCACGGTGGAGAAGAGGAAGCTGACCCAGCAGGCGGCCTTGGTGGCGCCCTTCCAGTACAGACCGTAGAGGAAGGGGGCCAGGAAGGCGCCGGCCAGGGCGCCCCAGGACACTCCCATGAGCTGGGCGATAAAGGTGACGTTGGATTTGTACTGGATGATGGCCAGCACCACGGAGATGGCAATAAACACTACGATGAGACAGCGCATCAGGAACACCTGGCGCTTTTCATCCATGTCCTTGATGAGGTGTCCCTTCAGCAGGTCCAGGGTGAGGGTAGAGCTGGAGGTGAGCACCAGGGAGGAGAGGGTGGACATGGAGGCGGAGAGAACCAAAATAACCACCACAGCCAGCAAAATGTCGGGCAGACCGGAGAGCATGGTGGGGATGATGGCGTCGTAGCCCTGAGTGGCCACGTCCACCTGGTCGGAGAAGAGCCGACCAAAGCCGCCCAGGAAGTAGCAGCCCCCGGCCACCACTGTGGCGAAGAGGGTGGAGATCACCGTGCCGGTGTCAATGGCCTTCTCGCTTTTGATGGCGTAAAACTTCTGTACCATCTGAGGCAGGCCCCAGGTGCCCAGGGAGGTGAGGAGGACCACCCCCAGCAGGTTGATGGGGTCGGGCCCAAAGAAGGAGGCGAAGATGCCGGGCGTCTGGGAGACTGTGGGGTCATTGACCTGGGCCAGTCCTTCCAGGGCGGCAAAGAAGCCACCTTGGCTTTGGAGCACAGCGGCGATGACGGCACAGATGCCGAAGATCATGATAATGCCTTGGATAAAATCGTTGATGGCGGTAGCCATGTATCCCCCGGCGATGACGTATATGCCGGTGAGCACCGCCATGACCACTACGCAGATGGTGTAGTCAATGTGAAAGGCCATGCCAAACAGCCGGGACAGGCCGTTATAGAGACTGGCGGTGTAGGGGATGAGGAAGATAAAGATGATCACAGCGGCAGTGACCTTCAACGAGGTACTGCCAAAGCGCTTGCCAAAAAACTCCGGCATGGTGGCACTGTTGAGGTGTTGGGTCATGATGCGGGTGCGGCGGCCCAGAACGACCCAGGCCAGCAGAGAGCCCAAAAGGGCATTTCCGATGCCAGCCCAGGTGGCGGCGATGCCGTATTTCCAGCCAAACTGGCCAGCGTAGCCCACAAACACCACAGCAGAGAAGTAGGAGGTTCCATAGGCGAAGGCGGTTAGCCAGGGCCCCACAGAGCGCCCGCCCAGCACAAAGCCGTTGACGTCCGCAGCGCTGCTGCGGCAGTACAGTCCGATGCCCACCATGACCGCAAAGAATACGATCAGCATGGCAGCCTTAATTACCATTGGAATCCGACCTCTCTATAGCGACAATTTTTTGCTTTGATGTGTTGCAGTTTAACGCAGAAAAGCGATAAAGTCAATAGAGCAGGAAGAAAACTGGAAATAAAAATAAAAACCGAAAAAAGCAACTTAAAATTTTGGGCAATACAGACAAAAGGCCGCCTATTTGGGCGGCCTTTTGTCAAACTAGGAGGGTCAAAACCCAATAAAGAGCCAGAAGAACCAGCAGAAATATCACGTTGGCAGCAGTAAACCAGAGCAGGTAACGGCTGCGCAGGAGGGGGTAGTTACGGGCCACCTGCTTGTAGGAGATCAAGCTGGCCATGGAGGCGATCAGGGTGCCCAGTCCTCCCAGGTTGGTGCCCACCAGCAGGGCCTGGGCGTTGGAGGTGAATCCGGAGAGGAGGAGGGCGGCTGGGACGTTGCTGATGACCTGACTGGCCAGGACGGCGCAGGCCACCTCATGGTGGTCCAGCAGGGACTGGAACAGGTCGTGGAAGGAGGGGAGGCGGCCCAAATTGCCCACGAAGACAAAAAAGCCTACGAAGGTGAGCAGTAAAGACCAGTCAATCCGACTCAGGACAGAGCGGTCGGCAGCCAGCAGGGCAATCAGGATAATGAGAGAGAGGACCCACACAGGAACCAGCTTGGCTACAGCTCCCAGGCACAGCACAAAAAGCAGAAGATATAAGGCAAGCCGGGAGCGGTCGGAGGGAGGAGTAAGGTCCCGCCCCCGCCAGACCGAAGGTAGCAGGGCGGATTTTCCAAACAGAAGGAAGAGCGCCAGCAACAGGGCGGAGGCTGCGGTCAGGGGCAGGAGGGTGGAGAAGAAGTCCCCCAGGCCCAGGCCATAGTGGGAATAGAGGTAGAGGTTTTGGGGGTTACCAATGGGGGTAGTCATGCTGCCCAGGTTGGCGGCAATGGTCTGCATCGCTACCACGGGGATAATCCGGCGCTGCTGTTTGGCCAAAACTAATACTTCTAGGGCAAAGGGTACAAAGGTGATCAGTGCCACGTCGTTGGTCACAATCATGCTGGAGAAGAAGGGGAGGAAAATGAGAACTCCCTCCAGCTGACGGGAGGTGGCCGTCCGCTCCAGCATGGCTTCTCCCAGGTATCGGAACAGTCCCAGCTTTTGCAGGCCAGCCATGACGGACATTAAGGAAAACAGAAGTCCTAAGGTGTGCCAGTCGATGTAGTCCCAGTAGTCCAGGCTGGGAGGGACCAGAATAGCGGACACAAGGGCTAGCCCCCAGGCGGCGCACAGGACGGTCTCCTGCTGAAGAAAGCGTTTCCAGTTAGCCATGGGCAGGGTCGCCCCCCTCTCCAGGAGCGGTGTAGGTAAATTCAGCTCGTCCGCCGTCCAATACGGTGAATAGCTCCTCTACCACCCGTACTCCAACCCGCTCCAGAGCCTCCTCGGTATTGGCTCCCAGGTGGGGGGTGGCCAGCACGTTGTCCAGTCCCACCAGGGGATGGTCGGGCGTGGGCGGCTCCTGCTGCCACACATCACAGGCTGCTCCCGCCAGCTGCCCCTTCTTCAGCGCATGGAAAAGGGCGTCCTCATCCACCACGCCTCCCCGAGCGGTGTGAATCAGGATGGCCTCCGGTTTACACAGGGCCAGCCGGGATGCGTTGATCAAATGTTCCGTGGAGGGAGAGAGATGGACGCTGACGTTGATAATGTCGGCTTTGGACATCAGCTCCTCCAGGGTCTGGCAGGACTGAATCCCCAGAGGATCGGCCAGGTCATGGGGGAAGGCGGGGTCATAGCCGATGAGGGAGCAGCCAAAGCCCTGGCCGAAGATCCGAGCGGCTCGGCGGGCGATATCCCCCACGCCCACCAGGCCCACCACCTTACCGCCCAGCTCGTGCCCGTACAAAAAGGCGGGAGCGGTCTGTTTGATTTCACCGGCGATGACCTTACGGTCAGCCAGGGGGAGGCGGCGGAGAAGAGAGAGGGTAAGTGCCACAATGAGCTCCGCTACGGAGTCGGAGTTGCGGTAGGGGACATAGAGAACGGTAATGCCCTGTTCCCGACAGTAGTCCAGGTCCACGCCGTCGCCCCCTGTGCCGTGAATGGCAATTACCTTTAAATAAGGAGCCTGAACAAGGAGGGAGTGGGGCAGCTTTAAATTGCGGGTTATAATGGCGTCTGCCTGTCCCAACTGCTCCCAATCAGAGAGAATCTCCGCCCGGCTGTGCAGCAGTTCCAAGGCCTTGGGGTGAATATTCTCCCGTAAAAATACCTTCATAACGTGCCTTCTTTCTTAAAATAGAAATAGCAGGAGTGACACAAGAAAAAATTATAGCCCCGGGGAGCGGATGCCGTCAATATACCCGGAGTAGAAAGATGCGGCAAGTAGAACTAACACGGTTATAAAATATATAATAATATGCAGCAAGAACAAAATAGTGAAATATATACAAAAATGGGGGAGAAAATAAGGCGGAAATTTTTCTTATATTTTGAACGAAAAAACCGAAAATGTAACCGAAGATGTAACCGAGGTATGGTAACTGCCGTCATAGCAAGAGAGAACGAGCTCAGCCCCCAGGGTGAGAGGAGGGGCAGAACATGAGAGAGGAATATTTGAAAAGGGCAAACCGTCTGAAAGGGCGGGACGCAAAGCCATGGGGGCTAAGGCGGAAGACGCTATGCCAGCCCGACCGCCAGTATTTCACTTTTCCAACTTTGGTTGAAAAGGAGAAGGAAATGATGGCAAAGAAGTTTAGAAGGATGTTTGCCTATCTGTTGACGGCAAGTATAATGCTCAGCCTGTTCTCGGTCAACGGGTTTGCGGGGAACCGGCGGAAAGAGGCTCCGATCACGTTGGACGTGGGGGAGACCATCTCCCTGACCTCCGGCACCGGCACCGATCTGGAGGAAGAAACGGTGGATGCCCCTGAGGAGGAGTCTTGGACCAGCAGCAATGAAGGGGTAGCCGCGGTTTCCGCGGACGGCAGCGTCGAGGCGCTGTCCTCCGGAGAGGCCACCATTTCTCACAGCACCTACCGGTATCGCTCCACCTATGTGGAGGATGGCCAGGCCGTTCACGACTACTATGACCTGGATGAGGTGAGCGACCTCTCTGGTCTGGACTGCATCCGGGAGACGGAAGTTTGGACGATCCAGGTGCTACGGCCCGTTGTAAATACCCTGGATGATGTGGTGGTTTTGGACGAATACAGCGTCTTTGGAGGGAATATCACCGAGAAGAATGAAGGGGTGTTCTATTCCACCGGGTCATGGAACCCTCCCTATGCGTACACTGTGACGGGAAGCAATCCGGATCAGACCGCTGTCATTACCATCGAGGGTTACAACGGTACCGACACATATGCGGCCATCACCGCCAGCGCGGATGTTTCGGTCAGCGGAATTGCGGTCAAGGCATCCAAGTACTACCGTCTGTACACCGTTCCCAACGGAGTCCTGGAAGCTGGGGTCACCTATGTGGTGGAAAGTGTGAGCAAGGGTGAGTCCGGCGCCGGCGGCGATCAGGATACATTGCATGAGATCAGCCATGTGGCTTTGCTGGGCGGCGGAGCCCTGATCCCCTCTCAGCCTGAACTGATCAGCGTGGCGGTGGAGAAGGTGTGGAAGAACGCCGACGGCACCGTCATGACCCAGCCCACCGAGGCCTCTGTCCAGGTGCAGCTGTACAAGGACGGCGCGGCCGAGGGCAGCGCGGTGACCCTCTCCTCCGCCAACAGCTGGAGCCACACCTGGAACGGTCTGGACAAGGACGCCGCCTGGACGGTAGACGAGGTGGCCGTGCCCGATGGCTACAGCAAGTCTGTCACCCACACTGATAACCAGTGGACCATCACCAATACCAAGCAGGGGGGCTATGACGGCGGGAGCGACGGCGACACGGATACCACTCCCCAGCCTCCTGTTGAGATCCCCGAGGATCCCACGCCCACCACTTCCGCCCCCGACCCCCAGGATCCCGTGATCCTTCCCGAGGAGAATGTACCCCTTGAGGAACTGCCCGAAGAGCCGGTGCCTATGGCGGAAGTACCCCAGACCGGCGACTCCTTCTTCCTCTGGGTAGGGGCTCTGGTAGCCTCCGGCATGGCGATCCTGCTTCTGGCGGACAAGAAGAAGGCAGACAGTCATTCATAATGGAGCAAATTAACCGTTTATTTCATGAAAAAAGTGGACCGGGTTTCATCCCGGTCCACTTTTTTGCCTAAAACGGTCAGAGAGACAGCAAAGAGCTGGCGATGTTGAAGTAAACGATGAGGGAGATGGCGTCTACAATGGTGGTAATAAGGGGGGCGGCCATAATGGCGGGGTCGGCCTTGCACAGCTTGGCGGCCATGGGCAGGACACCGCCCACCGTTTTGGCCAGCAAAACGGTGACAAAGAGAGCGGCCGCCACAGTGAAGGCCACCAGGTTATTGCCGGGGTAGGTGAGGATGAGGCGGATATAGTTGACGGCGCTGAGGACAAGGCCCACCAGCATACTCACCCGCAGCTCCTTCCAGAACACCCGCAGGAAGTCTGTGGGCTGGATTTCTCCCACGGCCATCCCGCGGATGACCAGGGTGCTGCTCTGGCTGCCCGCATTGCCTCCGGTGTCGGTGAGCATGGGGATAAAGGTGACCAGCAGAGGCATAGCGGAGAAGGCGGCCTCATACTGCCCCAAAATTCCGCCGGTAATCATGCCGGAGATCATGAGAACCAGCAGCCACAAGAACCGGTGCTTGGCCAGGGAAAATACGCCGGTTTTCAGGTAGGGTTTCTCCGAGGGGGCCATGGCGGCCATCTTCTCAAAGTCCTCGGTGGCCTCCTCTTCCATAACGTCCATGACGTCGTCTACCGTGACAATGCCCACCAGGCGTCCCTCCCGGTCCACCACTGGCAGAGAGATGAAGTCGTAGCGCATCATCCGCTCCACAACGGCTTCCTGGTCCTCAGTGGTCTCGGCGGTAATGACGTCCTGCTCCATCAGCTGGCCAATGAGCTGAGCATCCCGGGCCAGGAGAAGCTCCCGCAGGGTGAGTACGCCCTCCAGACGGCGCTGATCATCGATGACGTAGCAGGTATAGATGCTCTCGGAGCTGTCTCCGGTGCGGCGAATATGAGCAATGGCCTGGGAGACCGTCATGTCCTTTTTCAGGTCGGAAAATTCGGCAGTCATAATGCTGCCCACGGAATTATCCGGGTAGTTTAAAAATTGATTGATGAGCTTGCGGGTGTCTGGGCGGGCATTTTTCAACACCCGCTTGACCACGTTAGCGGGCAGCTCCTCCAGCATATCCACCGCGTCATCCACATACAACTCCTCAACAATCGCAGCGACCTCCTGGTCGGTGGCGGATTGGATGATCATCTGCTGGGTGTCCGGGGAAAAATTGGAGAAGACCTCGGCGGCCAGCTCCTTGGGCAGCATGCGAAAGACCAGCAGCGTCTGCTCCTGGGATAGGGTCTCCAGAAACTCGGCAATATCTACCTCATTTTCCTGGGCCAGGGCGGCTCGGAGGGCGTGATAATCCCGGCGCTCCAGGAGCTCCCGCAGCGCCTCCATGTTCAGCTTCTTTTCCATTGGATGATTCCTCCTGTTCTAAAAAATACAGCGAGGAAGCCGCCAAATGGACATACAAAACCGCGGCAAAGCTGCCGGACATCGTCCAGCTGCAATTCCGCGGTGATACTCAGCTATGGAACGGCCAGGGGCCGGTTTCCGCTAAATAGGGAACCAGGGGACCTGGACAAACCGGTCCCATAAGTGAATATCACTGTCCAATTGGGTACTTCGTCCGCATAAGTCCACCTGATGTCCCTCCTTTTTAAAAGAATAAAATAGGTTAGGTGGAAGGGGTTCCACCTAACCTAGGGTACCATATTTGAAAAAAGCTGACAAGTGCAAAATATTTAAAAAATTATTAAATAAGAGTTGCGTCCTTATCCGGATATAATGGAGTCGGCCGCTTCCCGGTCGTTGGCTACCACCAGAAGGACGGTGTCTGACCGGCGCTCCAGGATGGCATTTTCCAGCTTGGGAATTTCAGTGGGACGATAATCCTGATTGGAGGAAATTTGGTTTTCCAGGTAATCTGTCAGGGCCTGTTCGGCCTTCTCCGCGGATTGGGAGCTGTCCAAAATCAGTACGGCTGCCTCCTCGCAGGTGGCGCCAGAGGAGCGAAGCAGGGCACAGTCGGTCAGTGCATCCTGGCTCAGACCATAGTCAGACAGCCGGTACAGTGCAAATGCCGTATCGGCGGGCAGCTCCTCCAGCTCTTCGGAAAAGACGCTGCCATCAGCCAGTTTTTGAACCAGGTCTTTCGAGAAGGGAGACTGGTCGTTTTTACCCTGGCAGGCCGTCAAAATTGTTACGCAGCAGAGTGCCGCTGCAAGCAGCCGTAGCTTGGATCTCATTGTTCCACACTTCCTTCCTGAGTTTCCCCTTGGGCAGACGCGGGCTGAGGTGCGCCGTTGGGGTAGAGAGTGTCATAGTCCACGGTGTGAGTTTCCAGATAGGCCAACCACTGTTTGCACCAGGCGCTGCGCAGGTGGACGCCGTCCTTGCTGGCATCTGCGGGGAGTGAACCATTTTCATCCACAAACTCGCTGTACAGATCTAAGTAGACCGCCTGCTTTTCTTCTGCGGCCTTCTTCATCAAATCATTGTAGACCCTGAGATGGTCGTTGGTCAAGTAGGTACGGCCGGTGGTTTGGGCTATGAGAGTCTCATTGACAGGGATGAGCCCCTGAATGTAAATAACAGCGTTGGGTTGGAGCTCTCGGATGTGGTCAATGGCCTCACAGTAGTTGCGGTAGAAGCCCTCGTCATCATAATAACCCAGCTCGTTGATGCCCAGGGATAGATATACCTTTCCGTACTGCTCCAGAGCCAGAGCCTCCATCAGAGTATAGGATTGACCGTCAATGGTAATGGCCTTTTTTGTCTCCAGCTTAAAGATGGAAAGACCGTTGGAGGTGAGATTTTTCCCTCGGCCGATTCCACTGTAGATGAGGAAGCCGTCTGTCCGGGAATCCCCCACGAAGGCGGCGTCGTCAAAGTAGCTCACGTCCACGGCCTCGCTTTCTGGAGCGGGCTGGGAGAAGTCGTAAGAAGAAACTGCCTTTTGGTTTTCCTCTGACAAGGATGTATCCGGAGCCGCTCCATCTTCTTGGGAGTCAGAGGTGGTGTGGGTGGGCTGAAGGGCGGCAGAGGCAGAGTCCTGGGGGGAGGAGGAGCCAGATGCATTTTGACTGGACGAGGAGGTAGTGGAGGAGGAAGTGGAGCTCTGGGAAGAGGAGGCAGGGGGGGTGGAGCAAGCGGTAAGTGCGCTGAGGACCAGGGAAGAGGAGAGGAGAACCGCCGCGGCACGGCGGGGGAAAAGGAAATTGAACATGAGAGAAACCTCCAAGGATGGGATCAGGATGTGGATGTCCCTTCCCGGCGCAGTCTGGGTAGCAGGGCGCAAAGAAGGGAAGTGATGAGCATAGCGCCCACAGACAGGGCGGCAGCGAAGCCCAGGGTGTGGAGCAGGGTGGATAAAAACAGGTTGGTGTAGCCGCCCACGCAATATACCATGGCGTGGTAGATGCCGGCGCCGGGCACAAGGGGGAGAAGGGCCACCTGCAAGTAGCCGGTGACGGGACAGTGGCGGACCCGAGCCATGATCTCGGAATAGGCACCCACCGCCATGGCGGATAGAAAAGCGCAGAGGATATCATTCTCCCACAGGGAGAGGGTGAGCAAATAGACCAGCCAACTCAGAGCGGCGCCCAGACCGCAGATCAGAATGCCCCGTCCCTGGATATTGAAGGCCAGGCCAAAGCCCACACAGGCGCAGAAGGCCCACAGGCAGGAGAGATAGCCGGGGCTGAGGGGATCGCTGGCCACCGCGGCAGAGCCGGAGCCTACCAGTAGGGGCAAGGCGGTGCCCAAGGCGATGGCAGTGGCCACCAGGATCACCTCAGCCGTGCGGGTCAGGCCGGAAATCAGGTCGCCGGCCATAATTTCCCGCATGGCGTTGGTGAGGGCCATGCCGGGGACAAGGACCATCAGGGTACCAATGGTAATAGCGTCCAAATTCCGCCCGCATCCCAGAAATACCAGAAGCTGAGCCAAACCGGAGGCGGCTGCGGAAGAGATGACGGTGCGGAAAAAGAGGTTAGAGCCAGTAAAAAAGTGGCCGAACAGGCCGCAGAGTGCCACGGCCAGGCCGCATAGAGCGGCACTGAGGCAGTCGGGCAGACTGCCGCCGAAGAAGAGGGCGAAGAAGGCAGAGGTGACCATATAGCTAATGGGTAGCACATAGGCGGGGAAATGGCGCAGGTCGTCTTGCAGGTGGTTAACCAGGGACAAGGCCTGGTCAATGGGGGGAACCTCCCGGCACAGGCGGCGGCACAGGGCGTTGCACCGTTCCAGCAGTTCAATGTCCGTCCCGTGAGCAGGGATGCGGCACATCCGGGTCAGCGGATGCCCTTCGGGGGTGTTCACGCTGACGATCAGGCAGTTGGGAATGGCAAAGACCTGGGGCTGCAGCCCATAAGCGGTGAGCAGCCGGTTTATCGATTCCTCTACCCGATAAATTTCGGCGCCGCTGGCCATCAGCTGCCGGCCCAGTTCTGCGCCTAGGTTAAGAAGTTTGTCGTGATCCATGATACCCTCCTGATTGTCTTTTACAGGATATCATGTTTCCCATAAATTGCAAGTGTGAAAAGCGATTGGATGCCAGTGCCCTCTTCTATGAGAGAAGACGGGGAGCAAGTAAAAATAGTTTTTCAGGAAAGGACATAATTCACCAAAATTTTTATAAAAAAATACGCCAGACAGAGGATGCTCTGTCTGGCGTAGGAGAAGGCGAAAAGGGTCAGCAGCGGCGCAGGATACCGACTCCGATGGGGGTGGGGCCGGTGTGTACACCGATGGTAACACCAATCTGATAGACCGGGGAACGGGGCACGGAATACCCCCGCTGGGCCAGTCCGTCGAACAGGGTGTCGGTAAAGGAGTCGTATTCCTGTCGGTCTAGACCAAATCCAGTGACCACTTGCCACTGGGACAAGTCCAGCTCCTGGTGTTGAACATAGCGGTAAAACAATTCCTGGACCCGTTGAAGGGACTTTTTTCGTCCCTGGGCGATGCCATCTGAAACCAGTCCGCAGTCCTGATATCCGATTAGGGGCTTTACTTTTAGCAAAGAGCCGGTGGCGGCTGCTGCCTTTCCAATTCGTCCGCCGTGGCTGAGATAATCTAAGTCGTTGGTGGTAAAGAAGATACGTCCAGTGGAGCGGATGGGCTCCAGGGCTTCCACCGCCTGCATGAGAGTAAACTCCCGATCCCGCAGCTGAACGGCCTGCTCCACCAGCAATCCCTGAAGCACGGTAGCCAGCTGGGAGTCCATTACATATAGCTGTGCCTTGGGAAAGTCCTCCAACAGAGCGTTCCGGGCATTTTGCGCACACTGGTAAGAACCACTGAACCGGGCGTTCAGGCAGATGCACAGAATGGGGATGTCCTGCTGAGCCAGGGGGCGAAATACATCCAAATAGTCCTCAATGGTGGGCATGGATGTTTTGGGAAACACGCCGGGATGGTCGGCCATGCGCTGGTAAAAGTCGTGGGTGGAAATGTCCCGTTCCTCTCGGTAGTACACCTCATCACCCAGCGCCACATAGTAGGATACCAGATCAACGCCCAGACGCTGGGTTCTCTCCAAACCCAAGTCGCAGGAGCTGTCACTGACGATATGGAACTTCATACCTCTCTCCTTCGCATTCGGGACGTCCCTCCTCTCCGCCGGAAGAGAGCGTCGTGACCGGGCAGCGCCCGGTAGGGGATACTGGTATGATACTGCGAAGCGGACCAAAGCTCAACAAAAAAACAGAAAGTTTACAGATTGTTTTCAGCTTCTTTGACGGACCATCTGCGCCGAAAAACGTACAAGATCAGTAGTAGGAACGCATATCCACACAGGCGGCAATGTACTCCAACAGCTGGTTAATGCCAAATACCGGGACCTTGGCGATGTCCTGCACCTGACGGCTAAAGGGGCCGAAGTTGGTGCACTCAAAGACAATGGCGCCGGTGTTGGGGTGCTCCTTCATGTGGCGGCGGGTCATCTCCTCCATGCATTCCTGCAGCACCTCCCGATCCTCCTCCAGGTGGTTGTCAATGAAGAGGGAGGGGAAGGGGGAGCCCTCTGGCATGCCGCTGACCACCACGGGGATGTCCTTGGTGGAGAAGCCGGCCTGGTTAAAGTGGTCCTCGGTGAGGTTCCAGGGCCGCTCGGTGAAGATGGCGATTTCCAGGTCGGGGTTGATCATATTGCGGACCAAGGGGACCAGCATCAGAGCGGAGGTAAACACCGGAATATGGACACAAGCTGCCAACTCCTTTTGGAATTTAGCCAAAAAGCCGCAGCTGGTGGTGATGGCCCGGCAGCCCTCTGCCTCCAACTCCTGAGCGGCCTGGATAAAGGGCTGTAACAGAGTGGGGTCGTGGTCCTGCCCCATGATGCGGTGGCAGAATGCATCTTTTACCACCTTGTAGCGTACGGGAACGTTAGGGTAGCTTTTGGCATTGCCAATGTCGCCGGGGATACGGGGGAAAATGGTGTCCAGCATCAAAATTCCAATGTCCTGTCCGTAATTTGTGTAACCGCCTACTAAATGCATAACCACTTCGCTCCTTTTCACATATTTTTTGGTGGCTGAACCGCTCCTCATGAGCGGAGAGGGAACAAAGGAAAGCGCCGATAGGAGGAGGGTCAGCGGCCGACCCGGCGGGGCTTGCACCGCTGACAGGGGGAGTATCCCGCCTGTATGGCCTGCTCCCGGGTATCAAAGAGCACCTGGTTGTCGGGGGACATGTCCAAGACCGAGGAGCAGGAGGGAAGGTGGAATTTCATGGAGTTGGAATTTCCTACATAGCCCTCTCCGGCGGGCTGGGTAGGGTTGGTGGGGAGAGAGGACTGTTTTTCCGTCTGGAAGGTGACGGTGGTGCCGTCACTCTGAGCCACAATGGTCCCCTGCAAGTCGGTACGATAGACCTGGACCTCGGCGTCCCGCAGGCGGCTGAGGGTGTCCTGGGAGGGGTGGCCGTAGGAGTTGTCCGTCCCCACGGAAATGACGGCGTATTCCGGCATCACCTGACGCAGGAAGGGGTAGCTGGTGGAAGTTTCGCTGCCATGGTGTCCCACCTTCAACACGGTGGCCTCCAGGGCGGCACCACTTTGAAGCAGATCCTCCTCCGCCTCCCGCTCCATGTCGCCGGTAAAGAGAAAGGAGGTCTGGCCATAGTCCACCCGGAGGACGATGGAAGTGTTGTTGGCGTCGGAGTAGTCCTTGACAGGGCCTAAAATCTCCACCTGGGCGCTGCCCAGATCAAAGGTGTCCCCCGGAGCGGGAACGGTGAGGGATTTGTCCTGGGCAGAGAGATACTTGACCAGATTGTCAAACACCTGAGTGGTCCCCTGGGTGACGGGACAAAGGGCGGTGTCCACCGTGGCGTAATGCAAAGCGCCGGGCAGTCCGCCGATGTGGTCCTCGTGGATGTGGGTGGCCACCATGTAGTCCAGGTGGGAGGCCCCCTGCTGTTCCAGATAGGAGTAGATCAGGTCGGAGTCGGCGGCGTTGCCGCCGTCAATGAGCATGTAGTGGCCGTCACACTCCACCAGGGCGGCATCCGCCTGGCCCACGTCGATGTAGTGCACGGCAAAGGAGCTGCCCTCCTCCGGGGCCTGATAGGCGGGAACGGGGGCGGCACAGCCGGTGAGCAGGGTGAGCAGCAGAAGAAGGGAAAGAAATTTTTGTTTCATAGGGGTCCTCCAAGGAAATGGGTTCAGCGGGAGAAAAAGGTGGCCGCAAAGCAGACTTTGCGGCCACGTGGCGTCCCAGAAGGGATTCGAACCCCCGGCCTTCCCCTTAGGAGTACGGTGCATAGGGTATTACGGAATTTCATGCGTTCTCGATAAATCCCTGCAATCCATTGTACTCCAATGGATTGCGGGGATTTGTCTGTTTCACGCTCTTAATAATTCTTAGTTGGAATTCAGCAGTATTTCGGTGCTTGTAGGCAGAAATGTTGGTAACGGAGGATATGGCATAACAGGACGAGAGATTGCGAATTATCTCGAAAGTGAACTGTTAATTTTATCACAGCATATCAACTGGAAAGAATCTGCAGTTTGAAAATGTGTTGCGCTCAAATTTCCGGATAAGCGCCACTGCAGCTCCTTCAAAACACCAGTAGCCGCAGTACGTATCATCCGTCCGCTTGTCCGAATCAAACCACGCGGATTCTTTGTTGTCCTCGTACCACTGTGACTGAATATACTCCCGCAGATCTTCCGCAGATCTTTTTTCCTGCAGGGTCTCCATAAATACAGAAGTCGTATCCGGAAAGAGCAGCTTGCTATCTTCGGGCGCATCCTCGGTGCGGCCGTTCTGATAAGAGTAAAGCGTCTGTAGCAGTGCATCCTGTGGAATATATGCAGCAGGCAGCGTGCTTTTGAGGTCAACTTGAAATAGGACCGCAAGAGAAAGCGTGTCCAATACTTCTTGATACGTCAGAGAGCCTTGCGTCTGGACATGTAGCAGATACGCCTGGAAAGTCTGCATGAGGAGGCTTTTTTCGCAGCCCAAGGAGTACTGGGCATAGAACTTATCGTGCATCAAACTGGACAAAAAGCGATGGCATTGTTGAATTTTAGGTAAGGGTTTTTGGTCTGATACCAACTCCTCCAGTTTCTTGCTGAAACGAACGATCCGCGTCTCTTGCTCCCGAAGATAACGCTCAAAATAATCCTGTGTTTTCCTACAATCACGAAGCACTGAAACTCTCCCCTTTCGATACAACGTTTGCGTTATCGTCCAATTTTTCAAATATGACCGGAGTATTGACGTCATCGCCAACACCGACCCGCACCACATAACATCCAACATTGTCATCCAACATGGCTTCCCGAATTTCATCTGCCCGTTCTTTTCCAACTGCACTGTCTAAACGGGCGTTAATCCAGTCTTTGCTCATCTGTTTTCCACCTTTTGTTTCTGCCAACTGAGCGGTATTGTATTTGGCGTCTACGATAATATAAGGCGGCTTCCCTGCTGGGTTATAGTATACTGCGTCAATACCTCCGTGCCCTTTATCGTCCAGACCAGTGACCATGTCAAGGGAAATGCGTTCGTATCCCATCTCACGAAAGATCTGATCAGAGTACATTTCAGCAAAGTTTCCTTTTTGCTTTGTGTCTTCCAATGGAGTGTCCCCCGATTTCACCGCTTCTATCACATCATCCTGCTTCTGGATGTTTTCTAGTTCCTTGGAGGGACACTCCCCGGAGTCGTCAGGCAACTCTGTCTGATACGGCACATCTCCAGAGTCATCCGGAAGATCAAAAGTATCCTTATTCTGGATTTCGGAAGACTTTATCTCGCCAGCGGGAACGTCACCTCTTTCAAAATTGGCCATTATTTCACCCCCCGAATTTCCATCAACTCTTGATACTGCTTCCGGTCCGTTTGGACTTCTTTCGCTGCATAGGATAGTATAATCTGCCGGATCTCCTGCGCAGTATGTTCTGATACCAATAAGGATTCCGTAATTTTACGATCTGCCAATGTTCGGGCCTCTTCTACGCTTACTGTGTCGCGGCGAATTTCCTCCACCAACCGTTTCCCATGTACCAAGCAGTAGAGGACATATCTCTGCTCGGCCGTTGAAAGTGGTTTTTGGTCGATTATCGCATGATACAGTAGCTTTTTTGCCTCTCGACCTGTTTCGCGACGGTCGATCCATGTCCGGATATGGTCTATGCCCTCCCGCTCCAGCAGCGTGCCATCCGGCGCATTTTGGAGTAAGACTTGACACACAGACTCTGCCAGCTGATTTTTGCAGGCTAAAGTGGGCTGATAAGAGAAGCATCTGGCCTCGCCAAAGTAGTCAACTTTGCACAGTACCGGCTCCAGCCAGTGATTTTGATACACCGCGGCCACACCGGTATCCAAGCGGGACAGTTCCACAATTTGGTCGTCGTTTAGTCCCGCGGCCTTCCCCACCAGCATACGGTCGCTCTCATCTGGCAAGCGCAGTACGATCTTGGTATTGGTATTACGAATCACCGCCATATCTAAAAGGCCGGGCGACTGGTCAGCGATGATAAACCCTTCGCCATAAGTACGCATCTCTGCAATGGCATTGGTCAGCATCTCTACCGACTTCCCCTGGAGGTTGGAGCTCTCCTGGCTCTGCTCCATGGAGGTACGCCGCAGCAGGTTATGCGCCTCCTCCAGCACCGTAATGTGGCGCAGACCGCTGTTTGGCTTGTTTGACCCATCTGCCCGCTGTTCCATGCGGTGTTCCTGAAGTTTTAGGATCAAAACACCCATAAGCAAGGCTTTTGTTTCGGAAGAACCCACTCGGCTCAGATCCGCGATGACATTTTTGTCAAATAGCTCACTGTCAGGAAGTTCATCGTAGGCACAAAGAACTTGCCCGTTGATCCCGTTGGTCAAGGATTCCAGCCGGGTCAGTAGCGCGCCCTTATAGTCTCCCTGCGTATCATTGGAAAAGCCCTTGCTGTCCACAACAGTCGGAAGAGCCTTCATTACATCGCGAAAGGTAGGAAACTTCCGCATAGGGCCTGTACAGGTGGAGGAATTTAAGCTCCATCCGCAGCCCTTGTACGCCTGCTCTACAGAGGCCTTCAGGACCGCGGGCATGGCAGCGTACATAGGCCAGCAGGCGTTGAAGATCTCAATCAGCCGGTCGATATGCTCCAGCACATGGGTGTCCTCCGGGAAAGAAAACGGATTCAGGCGCAGAAGCGGTGCCTTATAGGGATTGGTGCCGTAAACCTGAACATTGGAGCAGCCTCCCAGCGCCTCCTTATACTCTCCCTTCGCGGGTTCAATTACAAGGAAATTGGCATCTGCGTCTCCTTCCAGGCACAGCTGATTCAACAGGGTATAAATTGCATTGGATTTGCCTGCGCCAGTAGAGCCGGTAATGAACACATGTGCAGTGAGACTATCCCGGTCCAGGCATACAGGAGCCTTTTCCTCTTGCCGCATGTGGTAGATCCGTCCAAATGGAACGACCGCCTTTTTCGGGTCCTTTGCATACTGGACCACTTCCCGGCCAAAGGGGACGCACTCATATACAGGCAGACCACTGACTGATTTGCGGGGAAAATTGAGGGCATGGGCCAGCTCTGCTCCGGTAAGCGCAGTAGTGACAGATACCTGGGACGGATAAATCAGTTGCTCTGGCTCTTTTTGTACCACTTCCCGGCTCAGCGCGAACTGTGGATGCCGGAGCGCGCGCAGCCAGGGGAAAATTGGAACCGCCTTTCTGGGTTCCCACACATTAATGGCAGCCTGTTCCAGATAGGATTCCTCCCCCTGGGTCAAGGAGAGATACATGTGGGCGACATTCTTGGCCATATCGTAATTGTGAGAGAAAATATACGCTGCAAAATCCCACATCCCGAGGGCGGTGCACTGATCCATGCGCTTTATCTGGCTCTCCAGCATATCCTGAATATGCTTTACACCATAGTCCACATAGGTCTCTGTTGATCCACTGGTGGTACCGCTGGTTTGGGCTCGATTTGAGGAACGGCCAAGGTTGAAGGGCAACAATGTATCTAAAGATGCCCCCACACTTGCGCTTGCGCTTTCCGACAGAGAATCTATAGAACCACGGCTTTTCTGCCAAGTGGCGTAGGGGCTCAACTCGGTGTAGAGCTGGCACAGACGGTTTTGACGCTCCCACAGATTGTCCGCAGGTGTAGCCAGCAGCACAATGGAATACTCGTCAGCTCCTCTCTGTGGGACAACGCCGTCCAGTAGCTTCTCGATACTCTGACTGACAAAATTCTCCGATTTTTCAGACGGCAGATTGGAGACCGCCGCCACAGCGCAGCCGGATAGCCGCTCCCGCAGGGCAAGGGGAATTCCGTCTTGTGTCTCCCCCAATTCTGCGCCGGGGAAATTCCCATAAAATGCGCTCCGAAAACGGCGGCTCAGTCCGTTGACAACCGCGGGCTGATCCAGCTCGTCGCAGTTCTCCACGGCCATGGTGACAGTGCAGCCGGCAGTGGTTCGGGTGTAAATCAGTGCGATGACGCAGCGTTCCTCCGACAGAGCCTGATATACGTTTACCAGCTTGTCCAGATTGTTTTCATTGGAATCCACCGTCCACTTGGTAATGTCAAAAAAACGGATGCGATTTTCCGGAGAAAAATTCTCGTCCGGCCAAGTGACGGGCCAATAGGAGGAGCTTACCAGCGGCAGATAGGTCTGGGTGACCTCCGCGTGAATGGCGTTCAGGCACTTTGAAACGATGTCCAACTTGTCCTGCTCACCGGCGCTCTCTGACTTCAGATAGTTTTTTCGCGCCTGGTCGATCTCGGCGGCCTGTGCCTGGCTTAACTGCGCGGCAGTGGCGATGCCATCCGCCGCCATGGTGAGCGCTTGTTGGGCTACCTCCTTGGCCTGATTGACTTTCTTTTGTATGAAGCCCATGAACGTTCCCCCTTTTTAGGAGTGAAAAAGTCGCACGAGGGCAACGACGGCTACCACCAGCGCAATTGCCGCCGCAATTCCTCCGAAGATGGCAAGCTTTTTCCTCTGGCGCTTCTTCCGATAGACCTCCTCGCTCATCTCCGCCATGTACTCAAAGAATTTGCGGGAGCTGGCGCTGGCCATAAAATCGCGCTCCAGATCCTTCAGGTCCTCCATCGACCACGGCTTGGATTTGCGGGTAACTTTCCCAGTGGTAAAGGCGCGTTCCCCGAACTCCTGCTCCATACGATCCAACTCCGCCTCGGCTTCCGCGCGGCTATACTGCCCCTTCATGACCTTGTCGACAAAGTTAATCCTGGCCTGAATGTTGTCCATAACTCATACCTCCTCATTGTCAAGCTCAAATAGGCGTCTGATCTCCTCTTGGTTTTGGGTAAAGCGAGTATTTAGATCCTCAAGATGCTGGATCTCCTGACTGCACGCCTCCTGCTGTCGTACCAATTCTTGCAAGGTGGGATTGAAGTCCGCAATGCGCGACTCTAGGGCACTGATAAAGGAATCATACCATTTATTCATCATATTTTGCACATTATCCAGATAGCTGTTTGATATTAGGGTTATATTTTCCTTCAACACCGTCTGCATATTATCTGCGCAGGTTTTTGCGTTAAATTCTCTCCCATGCCAGAAGAGAAAACGCCATTCTGATTTGCCTAAATCATTAAAATCAAAAGATATTTCTAATATTTCTGGCTGAGGAAAATTTATAATATGCTCTCGCAGAAATTCCTTTTGTTGTTCGGAAAGTCCCTTGCTCTCGGTAACGAGCTCCGCACAATTCGACGTGAACCAGTTTAAATACATTCTCCAAAATGCGCGACTCTCAGAATATAGGCTATTTGCAATCATCTTCTGCATTTTTTGCATCTCTTTTGTGATCCAACGCTGCATATCCCCATCATTTTTCTTCAACTGCTTCCATTGTGCTGCAATTTGAGGCTTTAAAACATTGGGAGCCATACTGGATTCAAATTTTTCGATTTGTGTGCGGATTTTTTTCTTATATTCAACCGGATCGTCTTGAAGCCTCTTTTCCTTCTCGGCCTCAAGCGCACGAACCAATTCCTGCTCCTTTTCGCTCATTTTGTCCACAATCTGTGCTAACAGCTCCGCTTTTTCCACTTTCTTACGCTCTGCGCAGTCCCTCAGTGTGCGGATTGCTGAGGACAGATAGGTCTGTGCCTGCTGACTTTTATTATAGGCGGCATATTTTTCTGCAAAACGTGAAATCTCATTCTCAACAGCCCATAAGCCACTGTTATGGAGTAGCCGCTGCTGCATATCTTCCCCTTCATTAGCTCTCTCTCCCGCCTCGCAGATAGGTTGGAGGCGGTATTCAGGTAGTTTGTCTGCAAGGAAGAGTTTCGGGTCTCCATCTTGAAACAATGGTGCTTGAGTTTTATATACACGCCGAGTATTGGTATCTACGCAGCAAGTCATATCTGCTTTTTTTGCTCCCAAACCCACCACGGAAGAGACAAAAATCACACTGTTTTGTATGCTGAAATTATCATCTTTGCGGAGATTCTCCTTGAGCGAATCCAAGTCGGTTCGATCTGCCTTGCTAACTACAATCATTGTATTGCTAGTGTCCAGAGCCTCGATACCGGATAACTGTTCCCGGAGCTCCTCTACAGTAGTAGAACTCATATTGTCCGGATCCGTGAGCAGCAGGGGGAGACCGTTGGTCTGTCCTTCCAGCGCTTTCTCCATAGCCTCCTTGTGTTCTTTACGTTTAGCAGCGTTGGGTCCCGGCGTATCGCAGATGGTAAACTGGTAGCGGTCCAGCGGCAAGGTCGAGCCTACGAACGGGGTATCAATCTCGATCCAGTCTGAGATCAAATGGTCTGCAGCGCCGTTTTTCAGGCTGTTGAATTCGTTTAATACCGAGATCAGCCGGCAGACATACGCAGGAGAGGGCCTTACATCTCGAAGCGCAGTGTCCAGGCACCGCTTCAGCTCCAGCTCCGGCAGGAAGGCGCTGTCTTCCAGGTAGTACCCATCCTGGTTAAAACAAATCTGCACCGATTGGTCGCCGTACTGGAACCGAATCACGGTATCAGACCAGGTGCCCCGGGGCAGAGAGGTCACTTTGAATATTTTTGCCGTGGTGGGGCTGGAGGCGGTGGGCAGCAGCTCCTCGCCAATGAGGGCATTGATAAAGGAGGACTTGCCCGCGCTGTACGCACCGGCTACAACAAGTACGACTCCGGAGCGGGACGCGTCCAAATACTTATCAAGATCAGCCTTGATTTTGGAGTCATCTGCGAAGTCTTCGGCCAACCCTTTAAAAATCTCGTCAATCTTTTCCAACACAGCCTCAGACGAGATCATACGGCCGCCGCCGTCGCAGCAGCAGATCTGCTGTTTGACGTCCATCCGCCGGACAATTTCTTTCAGATCCTCCCAGTCTGTATCTGTACCCGAGAAAAATAGGTCCACGCCTTTCCCGTCGGTGCAGCAGTCCTTCAAAATGTAGTCAATGATCTCCTCCGCACAATTTTGCAGGGAACCTTGCTGATACTTTAGGTCGCTAAAAAGCGCGCTCCCTTGGTATAGATCTCCCCACGCTTGGCCTGGTGCGCTGCGGTATCGATAGCGAATCGTCTTCTGATACGGGTTGTAAATGATCTTGACCTGGTTGTTCATCTCTATCTCACTCTCTTTCCAACGCTTAACGCTGCGTATGTTCTATTTTCAACTAATATACGAACCCTGGCTTCGCAGCCACATTTCAATGCCCCTGCCAAACACTTCGGCCTCTACGGTCCATCCAGTTTCATCCCGCTCCACGATTTCCGCTGTGGGCAGCCGGTCCAGCACAGCCTCAATGGACGGCCCTGTATAGTGAAATCGAATCCGTTCCAGCTTTCCGCCGTACATAAACTGTACCCGTTTGCGGAATTCCCCCTCCTGAAAGCGGTCCTTATAGGGGACCTTAAAATGCTCATCCAACAACTGAACATTTCGGATGCGGTCGATCCGGTAGATGGTGGGAAAAAGGTCGTCTGGATTTTCAAAGGTGTCCTTGTCCTCCAGAAATGCGGTCAAGTAAAAATAGTACTCTGAAAACATGATTCCCACCGGCTTTACCCGGCGGCGCACCAGCCTGGGTTCTTTCAGACGTTCATACTCAATTTCCATCATCTGATGGTTCTGTACTGCCTGACTGATCTCCCATAGGCCTGGGAGAAGCCGTTGCTTGTGGTGGGGTTCCACATAGTGGTGTTTCTCATTGGCCAGTAACTCCGTTATCGCCTTTTTGCTCTTCTCTGGTACGCAGCAGGCGATGAGCTTGTCCAGGATAGGAAGCATCTCGTCTTTTCGCATGGAGCGGCTCTCCAATAGGATTTTGCAGACGGCCAAGATCTCGCTGTTATTCAGCAGCGCGCGAGAGGGACTCTCCAGCCGGTAGCCTCTTGCCGCTCGGTCGTAGATGATATCCTGTTGTAGCCCTTCCTCTGCAAAAAAACAGCGCAGCGCTTCCATGTCACGTTGGATGCTCCGCTCCGTGACATGGAAGCGCTGCGCCAGTTCTTTTTTGCGCAAAATATCCCCATTGACTAACTGGGAGTAGATTTTTAAGATGCGGTCAGTCTTTAACGCCGTGCCGTCCATAAACGATCCTCCTACAGAAAGTTATGCGCTATGGAACATATAAAACTATCTTGAAGTTATAATAATATATTTATAGGCTCATGTCAATTTTTGTCGCAATTCGCTACCATAAAAGGGACTTGGAGGAATTGCACATGAAAGACATCTATAAAGAACAATACCGCCAAATCGGCCTGAAAATCGCTTACTACCGTAAGCTCCGGGGCTTGACCCAGGAGGAGCTTGCAGAGCAGGTGGGTGTAACGCCGGCCTTTATTGGCCATTTAGAAGCCCCCAATATTTCAAAAGCCCTGTCACTGGACACATTATTTGATATTGCCGCGGCATTGGATGTGCCTCCCTACAAATTTCTCTACTTCGATGATTTTTGATGAGACCATTATACCATATTGAGTGGACAGCAGTTGTCTCCCTTCCCTAATTTTTCGACATTTTTGACCTCCTCGCAGCCAAATATTTTCCGGAGACGAGGGTGACGCACTATACTAAAGAGCAAAAGAACAGTCAGAGGAATGTTTTCCCCTGGCTGTTCCCCTTCTCAGTGGTTAGCCCCCTGGCTCCGGACATGCCGGTAAAAGGTGCTGGAAGTCATGTTCAGCCGCTTCATGGCCTCTACTGCTGTGAAGTCTCCTTTCCTCCAGCGGGCGACCACCGCATCAAAATTTGGGGGCGAGATGGGCTTTCGACCCGTGTATTTCCCCTGTGCCCGGGCAATGGCAATACCCTCCCGCTGCCGCTGGAGGATGTACTCCCGCTCCAGCTCCGCCACCGCGCCGAATACAGTGAGCATAAACTTGCCGGTGGGCGTGGTGGTGTCGATGGCCTCCTTCTGGGAGACAAATTCCACCCCTTTCTCGGTGAGCCGCTCCACCAGCTCCAGCAGGTCGCGGGTATTGCGTGCAAACCGGCTGATGGACTCCACAACCACGGTATCTCCTCTGCGCACATACTCCAGCATCCGGCGCATCTCCGGCCTGTCGGCGCTCTTCCCGCTCATGCGGTCAATATAGACCTCATCGACTCCGAGCGCCTCCATCAGAACCTCCTGCCGGGCGGTGTTCTGGTCCAACGTACTAATTCGGATGTATCCAATTTTCAATGATTCGACTCCTTTCCTCTTGTGAATGGAGAATGGCCGTGGTATAATATGGCCACAGGAGGTGGGCGTATGCCAAAGATCATTCCCATTCGTGATTTGAAAAATACCACCGCCATTTCCGAGTGCTGCCATGCGGTGGGCGAGCCGATTTTCGTCACAAAGAACGGATACGGCGATATGGTGGTGATGAGTATGGAAGCGTACGAGGAGCGCATGCGAATGCTGGACGTGTACGCGAAACTGGCCTCCGCCGAACAGCAGGTGGCATCCGGACAGGTTCTCTCCGCCGAAGACTCTCTGAAAGGGCTGAGAGAGAAGTATGGCCTATAAGCTCATTGTCACCCAGAAGGCGCACCAGGATCTGGACGATGCTCTGGGGTACATTGCCCGGAAGCTGGCAAACCCGAAAGCCGCCGCTAATCTGTTGGATCAGGTGGAAAAGTGCTACGGCCAGCTGCGCCGGTTTCCATTTCTATATGAGTGCTGCCAGGATACGCGCTTGAAAGAGATGGGCTACCGGAAAACCGTGATTGGAAATTATATCCTGGTTTTTCGCCCCGTGGAGCAGGAGCAGATGGTCTATGTGCTTCGCTTTTTCTACGGGGGACAGGACTATCCAAAACAGCTATGATGATTCCCATTGGGGCCGGTTTTGGATTTGGCATGTGTCAAATCTTTAAAACCAACCCCAATGGGATACTTTTATGCCCTGCCAATCGGGTACACCCCAATGGCACAGAGATTCCTCTGATTTACAGCTCGCCGCAGTAGGGGTACTCCTCCAATTCTTCCGGGGAAAATCCCTCCGACAGCAGAAAGTCGATCTCGTCCGGGGAGCAGCCGAAGGCGCCCGCCACCGATTTCAGTTCCTGAATGTACTCCGACTCCGCAGGATCAAGAGCCGGCGTCGCGTAGCGGGAGGAAGGAGACCAGGAAACGCCGTATGGAACGCGCCACTGGGGAAACAGACGGCTGGCATCGAATGCCGCCTGGGAGAAGCAGCCGTCAGAGGACACTTTCAGGATGTCGCCCGCTCGGAGCATCACTTTCTCCGGGCGTAAATTCGCAGGCAGATTCAGCATCCGGACACTACCACGCAGAATTGCCTCTGTGGAGGCATAGACCAAAAGCTTTGCATCTGTATAGTGGTAGATACATAGGGGGTTGTCCCCCTTGACAAAGTAGAGGTTGTCCGCACCGTCCAGTACGGTGAAGGTGAAAGAGCCGGATACTTGCTCGGCCATGTTACGCAGGCTGGAGAAGTCAAGCCGGTTTTGCCGCTGGAGCAACTGCACCGCAATATAGCTGTCCGTCTGGATTTTAGTCTTTGGAAGATGGAGGGAATCGCGCAGCGCCACATCATTGTACAAAACCCCGTTGTGAGCCAGAGCGAAATCCACCGCACCGGTCCTGCCGGGGAAGGGGTGGTTGTTATAGTTTCTCCGCGCACTCCCCTGCGTCGTCATACGGGTATGGCCCATGATGACGGCGGCGTCCCCCGGAATGTGGAAGCGCATCCTGTGCGCGACCACGGGCCGCTTGTAGATACGGAGCCTTCCTCCGCTGTTGTAGGCGACTCCCGTGGCGTCTGTGCCCCGAACCTCACAGGCCGACGCGAGGTTGTACAGCGCCAGAGATTTGTGCCGTCCACTCATCCGGCGTCCGTAGTCCATCAGGCCAAATAAGCAGCACATTATAGCTCCACCTCGCTCTCTACCGCTTCATTGACATACAGACGTCTCTCTTTCAGATACTGGACCAGCTCCGGGGCCGTACATCCGGCAACGAATGTGGTCCAGGACAAAGCTTTTACCTCCTCATCAGACAGAAAAAGGGCCACATCGCAGATTCGGTCAACGAGCTGCAATGTGGCCATCACCGTATTATATTTCAATGTCCCGCGGAACATCCGGAACTCAATGGTGCTGTAATTCTGGAGGTTGACGCAAGTATATCGTCCGCCGTGATACCCCTTTTTGGCGTGATTCAGGATCTCACGGGGCTGTTCCTTGTACCCATATCGAGCAGCCCACTGCTCTAACTGGCGCGGGGTCCTCCGGCTGAACTTGAGCAGTTCCTCCCAGTGTTTTTCAACGAAGTACAAGATTCTGGCAATGCAGGCGTCCTGCTGGCCCTCTGCTTCTCCAAATGCACGGCGGCTTACATGGATATGCAGGCCGCACGTCCCTGCCTGATGGCTCTTGTAGCCCAGCTCCGCCGCTTTGCGGAGAAGCTCTGCCCATGGTACTTCGCTCTGGTGATAGGCCAGCGTCATCGGATGGGTCACCAACTCAAACCCATCGTTCAGAGAGCCGTCGTGCTTGCAGTAAAAATACTCCGCGCCGCTTCCGTTTGCCGTCTCCAAAATCGAGCGGGCATTGTGGTCACATTCCCCGCCCTCGTCAATCTCCAATTCCACACCCATGAAGCGCTCTCCCTCCCCGTAGAAAATCGGAGTGGGCTTATAGTAGTAGTCCTGAATGATCCGCCCATGGGTGTGATTTTCATGGCAGTCATAGCAGAGGGGGGCGTCCTCGTCGTCATCCTCATAGTAGACGTCATCCACATGCAAGATGCGGCCGCACCGGTCACAGGATGTGTAGTAGCGGTCATAGCAGCTCTGGCAGAGCGGCGTATCCTCGTCCCCGGCGTTATCGTCGCGCCAGATGCGGGTATAGCAGTGGGAGCACAAAACGGTGTTCTCCTCCGCACAGGTTGCGCACAGTTCTTCCTCATCCAGACAGCAGCATTCATCTCTCGGAGTGACCTCGCCACAGTGGGAACAGATAAAGGTGTTTTCACGCATAATTTAGTCCTCCCTTAAAATCAAAAGGCCGGAGTCTGTCTGTAAAAACAGCTCCAGCGAGTGGAAATAATGTTGAAAGCGGGTCAGCTGACCCGGCGTCAGGTCTGTAAAAGAGTCTGAATCGGGCGTGATCCCACAGAGAAAGCAGGGGCCGTATACGACATCGTATACGCCCCCTGTTTCCGGATGGTACAAGACCCGGTTTGGCGGCAGATTGAGCAGTTTTCCCTCATCGTTGCAGATCAGGGCCACGGGTTCCTCGAAGGGATAAAGGGCCTGGATTGTTCCCCCAACGGCGGCCTGCATTGCAACAAGCGTGTTGGGGATCTGTTCTGTCCTTGGACGTTCTCCCGGTTCAAGTTTCAGAATTTTCGTTTAGTTTCTCCTCCTTCAAAATCAGATCGATGGCGGCACATAATGCAGCAGCCGCACCAGCGATGAGAACCGCCCATATATCGCTGGGGGTAAAGGTCAGTTTATCATTGGGGATCGCCCTCCTTTCGCATAGAGATGGGTACGCAGGTCAGGCGCTGCTCATAAGCGTTCCAAGCAGCCGCCACAGGATCGTGCGGATTGCCAGTAAAATTGTGCGAAGCATGTTTGTTTTCCCTCCTCTTTTCGGTATATTTGGGGCAGTGGGATGAAAAAGGTATGTGCTTCTCTTCAAATCCGCCCCAAAACAAAATAGGCCCCAGTTCCCGTCAGCGACTGAAAATACGGGAACTGGGGCCTATCTGTTCAATAATATATGATTACAGAAGGACAAAATAACGCCAAACAAACTGATAAGGGAAGCGGCTTTAGTGCAGGCAGTTTCCCGCCTACAATTGTTTCGCGAAAGGAGAAAACTTATTATGAAAGGCACTGATATGAGTTTTGAGTTTGAGGATAAGATGACAGAAGTTGAATATGAGTACTTGACCCCCAAGGAAGTAATGGCAATTTTATGTATTGGCCGTAACAAATTTTATGAACTCGTTAACTCAGGAAAGCTCCCTGCGTCTCGTATAGGAAAACTGTGGAGAGTCAAACGGAATGATATCGAGGCGCTTTTCACTTAAATGGGCAGATGGGCGGATGAGCAGAACAAAACTGATTTTTGTCCTAAAAGGGACATGATAACGAGGCTATTTTAAAAGAGATTTCCAACTGCTCATCCGCCCATCTGCCTTTCCTCAAATCACGGTATCAAATAACGATAACAGAACGGATTAAATCGTGCGGCGGTTATGATAGCGGCGTTTATATACCATTCTTTTGATGGATAGTCTGCCCAAAACGGCGGACCCTGCAAATCACATATATTTATTCCAAAGCAGTTCTGAAATAGATTTTTCTCTTGCTGAGGAAAGTCAGAAACTATTTTACAAAAAACTTCAATACTGGCCTGCCATGATGATATGTCGCTAAAGCTATCATAAATAGTGAAGTTCCACCGCTCAATGTCATCATCATCATCGTCATCATCGTCTAGGTTAAAAAGCGAAGGGGCAAGATAGACTGTCTGAAACGCTGCCGTGTGTTTATTAAACAGCTCGAATGAAGCTCTGTAATCTACTTGGCTATAAATATCATTTGTACTCGTATGTAGGCACGCGAGGACACAGGTAGAGTATACCAAAGCGTTTAGTATGCTCTGATAATGTAAATCTGTAAGGTGATAATTCTGCAGCTTTTTCGACCTGCCAATTCTTTGCGGAAACGAAAGAAATTCGACAAAGTCCTCATGTGTTTTCAGTTTTTTGATCGCATTGGGATATTGGCTTCTTTTTTGTTTTAAGAAATCCGTTATATACGACTCGACTGAAAATCGTTTGGAAAATGTGGTAATAATTCGAGACTGATTGTCAATTGTTTTCTCGTGTGAATCGCAAACTGAGAAAATGTCTGCCGGGCAACCGCCATCAATCTCACAGTTGTTATAAAATGCAAACAGTAAATATGGTAGGAGCGCAACTATCTTTGGCTTGTTGCTTAACCCATACATAGCATAACGAGGTTGAAATTTGCGCATTTTGAAATGATCGTTTATATGAGAATAGCTCTTGCGGGACTCTGCGGTAGACCAATGGAAATCTTCATTTTCAAAGTTCCAATTTTCAACAAGCGCTTTTTGTGTTACTTGTGCTTCCTCCGCGGTTGCCGGCCTCACTTGATACTCATGGCATTCGATGAGTGCCTCCAAATATTTTCCGCAGCGTTCAATTACAGGTGACAAAGAGTCATTTGGCTCATTCGCTCTTCTGGTATACTTTACGGTTTCCTTTATTTCTTCCATAGCTTCGTTGAGAATATCAGATTCTGTAGCGGCAATATTGTCCTTCAATTTTTTCTTTAAAATGGTCGCCTCCTTGTCAATGTCAAAATTTTTGGAGTATTGTGTATCCGCGTATGGTCCTGAACTAGAAAATAATCTTCCGTTATTGTACCATCAAGCATGTCAATGGCCATGACAACAGCTTATCAACCAATAAGGAGGATATGACAATGTCAATTCCCAATATGGATCAAATTGTGGGGGCTCTTTCGAAAGGGAACCGAAATAGGCTTGGAATCATCTCTCAACCCGCTGGCGGCCCGTTATTTCTGTGGAGACGCTGCCGCTTTCAAATTGTCAGTCTTGATATTTTTCTCAACGGGACTCATTGGGATAAGTCCAGCTTTACGGAAAATGTGTTCCTGAAACAAGCTAGGGGCAGCAAGCCCGCATGGTATGTGTTAGCGGACGCTGATTTAAACTGTACACGTTCTTCTTTGGACGGTGTACAATCCGACCTTACGATTTACGCCATGATGGTGCCGACAAAGCCGAACAGCCATGACCCGAATAATAGCGATGTGGAGCAAAATATTCCCATTTGTCTTAAAGCGCTATTCAACCAATTTGGTTCAGCTGCCGCACTGATCCAAGATCAGAACATTGCGCTGTTGTGGCAAGCGGAAAGGGATGCTCTATTAAGCAAGTATTCCCACATGGGTATCCAAACAAAAAAGGTGCACGCGGAGGATACGACTAATGAAGGTGGACTTTTGGAAGACGTTCAATACTGAGCTATCGCCAAATGAAGCTCATTGGGAAATACCCAGAAGCATCGAAGACGTTCGTTCAGTGGAAGACCAAATGGATGTTCTCTCCTGCCTCGCCCTACTGACTCCTGAGCCTGAGGCTCCACCCCCGCCCCCTAAAGGGGCTGTGCTCAGCAGCGCAAGAGAATGTATGTATCCTGTACAAAGTCTTTTGCTGCTCACCGGTACAGCCAACGATCCCCCTATGGGTGAATTATGCTGTGAACCCGACATAGACTGCGGGGATCCAATTGAATGCACAGATATGCTGCTTCCACTGCCCGGCCATGTACTCCGGCCTCGACCGCCAGATATTTCTGGCGGCCTTGGTCGGAACCGGCAGAAGCGCGATATCGTGGACCTTGCTACGAAAATAAGTAGCGAGGGCGTGAACCTTGACAAACAGGCTTTCAACGCCTCATGAAAAACCATCGCAGCACAAAAAGCGGCAGGCCAAAACCTGTCGCCGGCCGAAGTA
>NZ_NFMA01000023.1 GCF_002161175.1 Flavonifractor sp. An100
GTCTTGCGGGAAACCGGTTTGCCGTTTGACCACGATGCAGAAGCAGTGGAGAGGGAGGGGTTGAATATGAGGGACAAGAAGAACTTGCGCCGCATCTCTCTCCCCCATAGGAGGGCATAGACAAGAAAAGGCCCCAGGGCTTTCGCCCCAGGGCCGTTCTCTTGCTCATGCTATGCTAAAGCACACCATGAGCATATCAGATGATAAACAGAGAAGCATCTCTGGCAGAAACGAGGAACACCGTTGCACGCAGAACAACTTCGTCGCGCTCTATGGCTTCCTGGCTCTGGAAAAGAATCAAGTCGCGCTTGAGCATTTCGGACGCGATCATATACGCCATGCTGTTTCTGGCGTGCAGCACCTCGTCCCTGAAATAGTCCGCGTTTTGGATGCAGTCCCTTGAAATCCGAACCTCTTGCCTCACTCGGACTGGCTTCAAGTTCACGATTTTGTGGGAAACGCGTGTCGTGCAGATCTGCTGCCGGTCATACCCGCCCAGCTTTTGAATGAGCCATGACCGTATGCGCCACAGGATGTTTTTCATTCCTCTACCCCCGGAAAATTCTCCCGTACCTTTCCGCCCGGTAAATCGAACTCGACGGTGTGATACCGCCCCTTCGGGTGGATATAAACCACCTTGCCGCTCAGTGGGCGCTTGGGGCTGTTCCGGTCCCCCTCGCGCTCCCAGAAGGTTTCCGGGTATCGAACCACCTTCTGCCCAACTTTCACAGCGCCTTGCCTCCGTGCCGGTAGGGTCTGGTCTTGTTGTACGCGTGCTTGATGTCCAAGGCCATCTCCATGTCTACGCCGTTCTCCTCGGCCCACTCCTGGATTTCGCAAACACAGCGCGCCATCCGAAGGGCAGAGGCATAGCTCCCAGAGGCCCGACACCAGCACGAATACGCCAGGGAGAGGAGCAGGTGCCAGCGTGCGATGCAGTCGCCCAGAGAGGCGTTATAGACGCGGCACGGCACATCGCACATGATGGTCGTTCTGGCCTGCAACAGCAGGGCGTCCGTGTCGAACTCCTCCTTGCCGAAGTAGTCCAGCACCCGGATGATGCAGTCGGCCAGCTCCACGGCGATACCCTCCGGCTTTGCGCTTCGGTAGGCGCAGCTCGCCTCCTGGCCGGACATCTCGCAATCATAGATGTCCTTCGGGTTGCAGGGATGCTCGGGCGTTCCCTCGGTGCAGGCATACCAGACCATACCGCGACCGGCTCTCAGCTCCTCCAGGGCCTCGGACAGCTCGCTATGGCAAAGGGAGATGATCTCCCCGAAAGTTCTGGGGTCATCCCACCAGCCGTGCGCTACGGCGTTCTGGTGGACCTCCTGGGCAAACTTATTCATGCTCATGTCTTTTCCTCCGTTTCAGTTCCAGCATTTTATCTCGCACCAGCTCGTCTATGATGCGGCCCCGGTCCCGGTAGCCGCGCAGAGCAGCCAGCCGGTCCAGGTTGAAATTGGTCTGGGCGGTTACCACCTCAGAGATGCGGCGCAAGTTCTTCTTGTCCCTCATATTCAACCCCTCCCTCTCCACTGCTTCTGCATCGTGGTCAAACGGCAAACCGGTTTCCCGCAAGACTGGCAATAAGCCATCATCCCACCATCGTGTCGCTCTGCGTTGTCGTACATCTCCCCGTTGTACTGTTCCTCTCCATCAAACCCGATGCAGTACGGAACATTGACATAGGTTGTCTTGGTGAAAACCCCTTGCTTGCTTCCGCAGTGTGGGCAGCAGGTGATAGGTTTTCTCCTGCTCACGCCCCGGCCCTCCGTTCCATGGTCATGCCGTCCAGCAGCCGCTCGTACAACCCCTTGTAGATGTCGCGCTCCGCCTGCGCCCGCACAAGCTCCTCGGAGGTCTGTACGGGCTGGAGCATAGGGACGGTGGGGCTTACCTCTGCCGCGCGCTCCTCGTCCCTTGCAAGGTCATAGCAGCCCAGCCCGAGGCCGGACATGATGCCGATGTCCAGCGACGCAAGTTCGGACTTCGTGCAGCGCCCCACGCGCTTCCCGACGCGGCTCTTGTCAACGGTGTAGATATGCTCGCACATGGCCGTGCTTTGGATGGGCGTAGAGCGGATGGTGATATGTTCCGGCAGGTCCTTCTTCTCGGAGCCGGTACACATGACCACAGCGATGCAGGGGCTTGTCCGGTTCAGCTCGTTGCAGCTCACGACAATGGCGGGCCGGTCCTTCTCCATCTCGTGACCAGTTGCGTAGGGGATGGCGACGTAGTAGATGTCGCCGCGCTTGATTTCATCGTTCATCTCATACCTCCGTGATGCTCAGACCAAACCGCTCCCGCAGGAGCTTTTTCTTCATCTCATACTTCGCGGTCCGCGTTGCCTTGCTCTTGACATCCTCCACCACCGGGACCCAGTGAACCTCTCCGGCGCAGTCCGGCATTGTTGGCCTCTCATACGCAAAGTCGGCCACATATCGGATAGCCCGAACCCTCTCTCCGGTTTCGGTGATATAACTCTCCTGGAGCGTGTACTGGGCCTGGAGCTTGAGGTTCCGTATCTTTCCGGCCCGAAGCAGCACAACAAGTTCGTCAAACCGCCGCGCCTCCTTCTTGCTGTCGAAATGCAGGTTGCCTCGGCTGTCATGTTCGTTGTGATATTTCCGCTCCTGCGCCCGTTTCCCCAGCTTCTCAAGAACCTGCTTCTGGGCGGCAGGCCCGAGCCTCGCCAGATCGCTACCACTCAACCCCATCTTCATCGCCTCCACCATGGTTTTCCGTGCCAGTGGTTTGTACTACATTTTGGTACAAACCACTATCGCCATAGTCTATTTCGCCATCGCAAAGCCGGGTTCTATCGTCAAGCACTCAGCTCCGCCTCCTCCCGCAGGAGTTTCCGCTTTCTGCGTTGGTATGCGCTGTCAGCAGCCGCAACCCCCGGATGTTCTTTCCGGTAACGCCGGGCCTTTTCCCGCAGCTCCTCGGCGTGTGCAGCGTAGTACCTTCGGCTTTTCTCTCTGGTGTCGCGCTTCGCTTCCCGCTCTCTCCGGCGTTCCTCCGCCTTTCCGTCATACCAGCCGATATGCTTGTAGCTTGCGGCGAAGCACTGGGAGCAGCAGAAGTAAGTCGTGGCCTGCTTCTTCCCGTCCCTTTCTACTTGCCGTACCCACGGCGTATCAGCCGTTGTGACAATCATCTTTCCGCAGGTCCCGCACTTCCTGTGCAGGACCAGGCGATTGGGCGTTTTCCTGCGAACGCTCATTCCTGGTTCTCCCTGGGGACAACCCCCACGATGTAGTCGCCGGTCTTTTCATCCCGGCGGGCGTGGACCTCGTACCCCTTCCGAACCTCCTCGACATCGAACTTCTGGACCGTAAGCCGCCACCCAAGCCGCTCTCCGTCCTCGATGATCTCCTCACCATGCGCGAGGGCGATGGAGGAAATCAGAGCGTCAGTCGCAGCCTGGAGCTGCAAGGCACCGTCGTGCGCCCGCTCAAGTTCTTCCCTCTGCTTGCGAAGGAGCTTGTCCCGGTCAGCAACCGCTTTGCGGTATCGGCCCAGCTCCTTCTCAAGGCTCTTGATTTTGTCGATATTTCGCATATCACTCCGTCCTTTCGTAGTAGCGCAGGAGGTTGGAGGCAACGGAGCAGTCCTTCCAGTTCGCCACCGACGCGCAGTAGCGGCTTATGTACTCCTCCGACGCTTTCCTGTCCGGGAAAGAAATTCGACCGCCCTCGCAGTGGACGCACATTTTCTCGTCCCACTTGAAAAACGGGCAATTCCAAGTCCTGTTTGAGTAGCCCATACCAGAACACCCCCAGCGCTTATGTCAGTTTCTTTCGCTCCCCACCGGGCAGCCCAACCGGATTCGATCTCAGCAGGCGCTCGTATGTCTGCCGGAATCCGTCGAAGTTGAACATCGGCTTATCCGGCGGGGAAAAAGCCCTGATGCCTCCCATGGCTTCGATAGTCTTTTGGGTCCTGGCGGGCAGGCGCTTGATTGCCTCCTCCTCGCTCTCTCCGTCTTGCAGCCACCTGAGTGCGTTGCGCGCTTTCATGCAGGCACTTTCGATTTCCAGCCGAACTTCCTCCGAAACGCCGTCGGCAGCCTCACGCATTTCCGCGATGGTTGGCGGGAATTTGCAGGTCTTACAAACCCGGATGACGGCCTTTTGCGCCGTCCAGAAGTCGATGTCCTGGAGGCAGGTGGTCCAGAGCGTAATCGTCGGAGCCAGACGCTCCTTGAGCGCCTGCTGGCTTTCCGCCCGGAACATCTCGGCGTTCGGATAGGCGACCATCAGGACGGCAAAAATCTCGGTCATCTCCGCCCTGTTCATCGCCCATCCCCTCCAGAGAACGCGTCGTGCAGGTCCCGAAGCGCCTCCATCTTGTCCGAGGCGCTGGTGGAAGTGCGGCCACCGGAGTTACTGTGGAACCCGTTCGCCGCATCGGTCTTGAGGGCAAACACACCGGCCCAGCACCGGTCCTCACTCTGGTGCAGAATGGCAATCTGGGTGTCACGATCTCCAGGGGCCAGTTTCTCAAGCTCAGTGACCAGCCGCTTCTTGGCCTGTTCGGTCATCGGCTTTTTGATTTTGACCCGCATCTCGTTGAAGCCACGCAGGGCAGCCAGAAGGTCAGCATCGCCGCAGGCGAAGTCCGCAAATATATCTTTTTTGCTTTCTTCTGCTTTGCTTTGCTTTGGTTTACTCTGCTTTGCTTTTCTTTTCTTTGCACCGTTTTGCTCTGCATTTGCATCGCCGGTGCATCCTTCATCGCCGGAATCATCCTTGCAAGGCTGATTTTCCCAGCGTTTTCTCGCCGCTTCTCTCCGAAGGTTGGAGATGTCATCTACCTTTCCCATGCGGCGAAGAAGGGAAGCGGAATATAAATACTCCCCGTCATTCACCAAGAGAGGCTTTCCGTTCTCGGTAAACTCTGTGCAGCAGTCCGTGATGATCTGCTCCACCCTGGATGCTTCTACCTGCATTTGCATAGCAAGAGTAGACCAGATGTACTTCGTTACAGACAGCTTGTACTCGGGCTGCTCGCGCAAAATCTCAACCAGCATGAAGTAGACGCCGTAGCCCTCCGCCCCGTAAACGGAGCGGAGAGCCAGGATTTTCGGGTCGTTTCTGGCGTTGCAGTCATGCGAGAAGAAGTAGGCGTCTTTGTCGTTGGTTTTTGGCATTGTAGCGCCCCCTTATCGGTCGCCCTGCTCCTCGTCGCCAGAAACGGGCGTGTCTTTCATCGCAACAACCTCGCCGGTGGCATCGTCCACCTCGTATGCCTCCGCCTCGACATAGGAGGAAGGGACGGAGTACATATCGTCGGAGATTTCGGTTTTGATGGTTTCGTCCTGTGCGACGCCACGGACGAAATCGCTCTTGAGAGGAGCGTACTTGAGGACCCGCTTGAGGACAGTTTTCTTCGCCATCTCCTCGAAGTTGGTCTGCCAGGGGCCGGAGTTATACGCCTTGCTGTACCGCTGCGCGTGCGCCCGGACATCCTCCATGCTCATAACCTCGAAGCCGTAGCCGCCGTCCTTGGTGCGGAAAACGGCATAGACGTGGGTGGGGTTCCCCCTGGCACTCATGGCCGGGACGTGCTTGAGCTGCGGTTCCAGGCCGAAGGAGTAGGTAAACTCGTCGTTCTCGTAGACAACCTGCGCCTGAATGACGCTGACCTCTCCAGAGCGGTAGGCCAAATCAATGAGGCCCTTGTACCCAAGTTGGAACTGGCACTCCAGCCGCTTCTCCTTGCCGTTCCAGTAGGGAATGAGGTACGCCTGACCCAAGGGGGTATTCGGCTCTACGCCGAGCTGCGCGGCGGTCATCATCGCGCCGAGGAAGCTCTGGGGGGTGGTTTCCGCCAGCTTGGGGTTGGTGGAAAGGGCAGACAGCACAATGCGGGTGAACCGCTCCGGCGTGATGACAGAGGGGAGAGCCTTTTTGATCTCGTTCTGCATCTGCTTGATGTACTGCTGTATGGTGGCCTTGCCGCCCTGCTCCTGCCTTGCCGCCGCTCGACCAGCAGCTTTCTGAATCGTTGTGTTCCCTGCCATATTAAACTGCCTCCTTGATGTCCAGTTCCTTTTCCGTCACCTTGAACGGTCTGGAAACGCTCTCCTTGTAGTAGGGGGAAAGGTCGATGTTGGGGTGGTCCTTGGAGAAGGACTTGGCCTGGAAGGTCTGCCGCACCTGCGGCTTCCAGGTGACCGCATAGGCACCGCAAACAGCCCGCTCCGCCTGCTTCATGTCGTTCTTGACGATGTTCTCAATTTCCCCGATGCGCTCGTCCAGGGATTTCTTTTGCTGCTTGAGCTGGAGATATTCGCTCAGAATGGTTTCGCGCCCGAACAGGTCAACGCCGCGGTCCTGAGTATCGGAATAGATGACTTGCAAGGCGTCGCTCGTGGCCTCTGAACCGTCAGGGCAAGGGGGAGTGTCATTCTCCACCATGTTCCATAACTCCTTCTCAGAGGACATCAGCGCGTCAATCTCCGCCTGGTCCCGCTCAAGGGTGAAGATAAAGAACCCGCGCCCGAACACCAGCACAGCCAAATACCAGCGATCTGCGCCGGTCACGGCCATGTAGTGAACGCACTGGGCGTAATACTTCTCCGGGAACTCGACGCCCTTGAACTGCTTCATGTCCAGCGTGGAGGTGGTCTTGCACTCAAGCCCTGCGTTCTCGCCGACAACCATGCGGTCAACGTCGGCGTGGGCGAACGGGTATGCCGGGTTGTAGAGCATAGCCTGGAGGCGGCGAACCTTTTTGCCGGTTTCCTCCATCCACCGGCGGGCCACATAGTCCTCCAGGTCGCGTCCCAGGCGCATAGCCTCGGTGTCCGGCTTATCCGGCAGCCTGCCGGTCTTGTCCGCCCATACGGTGTAAGGGGTGGACCATTTGGAGAGGCCAATGATACCGGCAGCGTCCGAGCCGCCGACCGTTTTCCGGCGGAGGGCCAGCCACTCAGGGCGGCCCATTCCGCGGGTAGATACCTGCTTAATTCCTTTCATGTTGTCCTCCTAATCCGCCGTCAGCTCTGGAAGCTGTCCAGAAGCATCCGGGCCAGACCGTTCACCCGTTCGGCGCTGGCTCGGATGTCCAGCAAGCTCTCGCGGAAGCAATCGACCTTCTTCTCGCTGTCGTTCGGGGTATTCGCCCTGACTTTGCACTCGATGATCTGGGAAAGCCGCTCCAGCACGTTCTCGGTGTCCATCAAGATCTCAGCGGTAGTGCCTGCGATAGAAGGGAGCGTTTCCCGCGGCATAGGGGCCTGTGAGCCGCAATCGCAAAAATTGGAATTAGAGTTCATCTTCGTCCTCCTCGTGATATTCTTCGATTTCTTCTTCCCCGCAACCGGGGCATCTCGCTTCGTAGTAGTCCCACCAGCCGTTCTCTCCGTCCAGGTTCTCGCGCCGGTGGATGATGTCCGGCTCCTCGAACAGAAGCCCGCAGCGTGGGCAGGAATACATCACATCATCACCACGATTTTGCCCTGCGCGGCCTCCTCGGACAGTTTCTCCTCGAAGTAAGCGGCGATGCGGCGCTTGGCTTCCATGCTCCACATACCGCCGTCCGCCTCAAAGAGGCCCACGTTTCCGTCATCATCCAGGCGAAGGATGAACTCACTCTCCGGCTGTTCAACCTCCAGGAAGGTCCGGTAGGGGCGCAGCTTCACGCGGGGCTTCACCTGGACCATCTGCTTGAGAGAGATGCCGGTTCGGGCCTCTACCTGCTGGCTCACGCCGTTGTCAATGGTGCTGACGCCGTTTTCCTTGTTGATGCGGGAAAGGAGGTCCAGGAGGTAGTCAACGCCCTCGCCGGGTTCAAACTTGCTGCGAAGCTCGATGATGGCGCTCTCAGGCTCGCGGAAGCCGTCATGGAAACCAGGGACATCGCAATTCGCGGTGTAGAGGTTGTCCCGGCACATCACGCTGTCATAGGTGGTGAACACAGAAACCATGCGGGCACCATCCACGCGGATGAACACCGGGAGGTTTTCGACCACGTCCAGCTCGTTGCGAACCAGCTTCACGATGCTGTCCAGGCCGGAAACAGAGAGATTGGCAGGGCGGTCGATGTGAGGCTTGATGCGGACCAGGTCATTGTCGGAGTAGGTTTCTCCGTTGATTTCGTAGGTCTTGTTCTCCTTGAGGGACACAAGGAACTGAATAGCGGATTTCAACATTGGAAATTCTCCTTTCGTTTATGGGCTTACGCCCGCTTGAAGTTGAGGATTTTGGGGGAAACCTGTTCGGAGCCGTCGAGGGCCATCTGACCTGGGACCTGGGGAACCATCTCGGCCACAACCATTTCGCCGGTGTTCGGCTGATTGGTGATAAAGAGGCTCGTGGTGACGGGGTCCGTAGGAACCAGGCTGGACTTCGCCGTGGTCTGAACGGTGATGGTTTTTCTGTCGGCGCTGGGGATAAGCTCAAGCGTGACGGTGATCTTCCGCTTTCCGGTGGGCTTCGTATTCAGGTCGAGGATGTTGTCGATTACCTTTCCCATCTCATAGTCCACTCTCTCCAGAATTGCTCCCATAGACATCTCCAGGATGCTTTTCTTGTCCAGTTGCTCGCTCATGCTGTTTTTCCTCCTTTCTTCGTAGCCTTTATGCGGGCCGCATATTCGCCCAAAAGCCGCTTGAGGGCGGCATCGTGCCAGCTCTGCCAGGAGCTATATCCGCACACCTGGAGGAGATCGTCCGGCAGGCTTTCCGCGAACTCCCGGCTGATGCGGTAGCATTTGCGGAATCGCCCTGCATGGCTCGGAGGCGGAGCTGTCGCCTTGTCCTCGCTCTCCGGCGTCACCGGTTCCGAACCAGCCCGGAAAACTCCGAGAAGGTCCAGGTCCTCGGGGTCATACAGAGCCAAGCGGTTCTCGCCCAAAAGCTCCTCCAGGGCTTTGAGCTGCGCTTCCGTAGGCAGGCAGACGCCCTTCTCATAGCGGCTTACCATTCCCACGTCCGCGCGGGCCTCTACTTCTTTGAGCCGAGCCGACACCTGGGGCTGTGTCAGCCCCAGCGCCAACCGGCGTTCCTGCAATCGGTTTGCCATGGTCTTTGTCCTCCCATCTGCTCCATCGTTTACAGCTCTTGCAAGGCTCTTTGCTCATTGGCAATTTGTAATGGGTGCAGGAGCAACACCCGTGTTTCACGTCAGGCATTTCTTTTCGCCCTCTCAATCTCATGGATATACAGGAAGAATGGGTAGAACTGTTGCGGGACTACCGCGTTTCCGAGCGCTCTAATTCGGTCCACCCAATAGGGAACCCCATCAACCACTCGACCCATTCTGGGTTCAGTTGACCATCGCCCCCCCCGCAAGGTAATTCACTTTCTGCGATAGGAGCATAGAGCGGGTCCCGTTCGCATCTTTCCTGTACCTCTTGGCAAGACCGTCCGCACCGTCCATTGCCGTTGGAGTGGGCCAAGATTGCAAATCGGTATCGTTGGTGAAGAGCGCCGACGCCGCGAGCTGGAACCATAAACGCCCTTGTTTCGTAACCTTCGGCTTCCAGGTCAGATAGCACATCGTCGAGCGCCAAATTGACGATGTTAGCAACATTCTCTCCAACAACCCAAGCAGGCCGCAGCTCTTTGATAACTCGCAACATTTCTGGCCAGAGGAAACGGTCATCCTGCTTTCCTCGTCGGAATCCCGCTTTTGAGAAGGGTTGGCACGGAAATCCACCTGAAATAAGGTCAACTGTTCGTAGTCCTGTTCTTTCATAAAAGCTCTCCTTGGTTAGTGTGCGTATATCACGCCACCTCGGGACATTAGGCCAGTGCCTCTCCAGAACTTTAGTCTGGTAGTCAGCCCACTCACACTGACCGACAGTCCTAAACCCAGCCCATTCAGCAGCCAGATCAAGACCTCCTATGCCAGAAAAGAGGGATAAGTGCGTATTGCACACACTGTCACCTCCCGTATGGGTTGTCCAGTTCCCAGCCCCAGGTCGCTCCGCCCTTCCACTCGGTCGTGAAATAGTTGTGCTTCCCGTCGCCGGTGAAGTACAGGTACTCCTTCGGCAGGACGCGCCCAACGTCACCCAGGCAGATGTCCTCCATTTCCCAGCGGGACAGGACATCCTCCGCAACAGCAAGAAGCTCCGGCAGAATCGGGTGGTCCGGGTCATATCCGTAGAACTGGTTGGGCTGCGTAACCACTCCGATGATGTCATCCGGCCACAGGCCGCTTTCATCGTCAACGCGGTTCAGAACGCACCAAACGACGGCAGCTTGTTCGACGGTCGAGCATCCGCGCGCCTCTCCGTAGAGCGTCTTTGCAAGGTACTCAGCGGGGTCACGGCTGGCCTGCTCAGTTTCTTCCGGGATGATGGAAACGCACGGCGGTTTGGTGGAACCTGCATCAGCCTCGCCCTCCGCAGCAGTCGGCGTTGTCACCGCAAGCACCAGGGTGATGACGGCCAGAAGCGCCACCAGACAGATAACGGCTCTCGCCGCGAAGATACGGCGCTTACGCTGGAGCGCCCTTCTCTCAGTCCGGGTCATAGCTCTCCCTCCTCCGCCGGTACAGCTCGTCGATAAGGTCCGTGTCGGAGAAGTCGCGGATTCCCTTATCCGGCGCTCCATCATTGATAGATACAAGGATTGAGGATTTCAGATAAAAAGCGGGGCGCGGGGCGAAGAGCTCGTGGTAGACGTAGTAGTTGACCACAGAGCCGTCGGTATCGATGCCGTACGCGCGGTTGGCGTCGGAGTACGGGGAGTTGTCCGTACACCAAGGTGTAGCGGTCCACCACGGCTTGCTCGTCAGGGGGATGTAGCAGCGGTATTTGCGGAACTCGTCGATGGTCAGAGTTCTGGCCTTTACGCAGGGCATCCCATAGTCGGTCATGCCGTCCATGGACGTGAGATCAATAGGCCGCTCCAGCATGGCGTCCTTGATAGACGGGTGGTTGTTGGCCCATTCCAGGATGTCGGCCATCAGGCAGCTACCAACGAAATTGTTGTGGTCGTTGCGCTCCGCGTCCTCGTGTTCAAAGGGGCCGGTGTCCGGCAGGGTATCGGTGGTAACGACAAACGCGCCGCCCATCTTCTCGTCCAGCTTGACAAATTCCACGCCGTCAATGGTGAAAAACTCACCCTGGCGCACCTTGCAAAGCTCAATGGTCTTGCTCATGTTCAGTCCTCCTCTTTTGTGTTAGGCATCGGTGCCTTTCTGTGGTTGCCGCGGCGTCTGATAGACGCCCGGACCTCCTTTTGTGCCAGGTCCGGGTCGTACTCCGGCCTCTGGTTTTCGTCCAGTTTCCCGGTAGCGCCACGCCGAAGCTCCTCATAGATGGTTCCAGGGTGACACCCGACCTTATTTGCGATGTCCAGGACGCGGGCCTCCTGACGGTAGAGCTTGGCGATAAGCCGCCGGTCCTTGAGGGTAAGGTATTTCATGGCTCTGCTGCACCCCCTTTTCTGGGCAAAAAATAAATCCCTCTGGGGGATTGCCCCCCTTCGGGATTTACGATAGCATTTACAGTTTACACCCAGTTCACAATTGCTACTTGACAGAGCTGGGCGGAACGAATATAATGTTACTGTTAAAGCCATAAAAAATGGCCCTTACGTGGCAGGGGACGCCCCGCCGCGCCGGAGGGAGGGAAATATAAATGTCGGAAGTCCGTGTAAGAGAGAACGAGTCTCTGGAGAGTGCTCTGAAGCGCTTCAAGCGCAGCTGCGCCAAGTCTGGCGTGCTGGCTGAGGTTCGTAAGCGTGAGCATTACGAGAGCCCCAGCGTCAAGCGCCGCAAGAAGTCCGAGGCCGCCCGCAAGAATCGTAAAAAGTTCTATTGATGGCAGTAAACCGCCGCAGCAAAGCTGCGGCGGTTTTTCTATCCGAAAAAAATCGAAAAACTTTAAATTTAACGTTGACAAAGAGCTCACTTTCTGGTAAAATACCACTTGCGCTGAACGAGAAGACACGAAGGCGCAGCAAATGTGGGGGTATAGCTCAGCTGGGAGAGCGCTTGAATGGCATTCAAGAGGTCAGCGGTTCGATCCCGCTTATCTCCACCAATTACAACTAAATATGGGAATGTGGGGGTATAGCTCAGCTGGGAGAGCGCTTGAATGGCATTCAAGAGGTCAGCGGTTCGATCCCGCTTATCTCCACCAAAACAATAACTCACACAGTCAATGCTGTGTGAGTTATTGTTTTATCCAAGAAGAATATGAGGACGAACACTCAGTTAAAAGATGCGTTCCTAAGCCCGTGCAAAAAATGCACGGGCTTTTTTTATTTTCAATGAAGTAACAAGATTGGAGGTTTACAGTGGGAAGTAAATTTTTTGAGGAACTATCCCGGTGTCTCGGAAAGGAGCAAATTGAATCCCTTAGCAAAGAGGACAGGCGGCTGGAGATTTTTCTCCATGGACAGCCTGTCCTTTCTGTTTCTCCTGGGAACGAAGTATTTATGCTTCCGTCCGGGAGCAAGAATCCAGAGGCCAACGAGCTGTATCATAAGGCAGTATTGCCGGAGGAGGCGCGATGAACCATGGAGAATCAACCGAAACGCTGGCTGGAAAGGCTCTTGGAATCCGCCGTCATACTGGCGCTCTCGGCCTTCCTGATCAAGCTGGCCCTCTGTTGGCTGTACGCGGTTTGGCCAATCCTCGCAGTCATTGCTACAGTAATTGCAGTAGGAGTTGTGGGCTACCGAATCTGGAGGCGCAGACGCGACTCCGGCTGGTAGAAAAGGAGGTCACGCATGGCTAAACGATCATTTTACCAACTGGTATGGAGGGAGCTGCATTGGCAGCGTCCCTATACCCAGGAACAGGTCTGCGACATTCTCTCGCACCTGGCTTCCACCATTCCGCGCGGTGCAATCATCTGGGAGGCCAGGGGCCACGGCGGATATGTCAAACACATCATCGGCGCAGACGCTGTGTACATCCGCAGGATCGAAAGCGTGATGAAGGCGCATGGAGAGATCCGGTTCTATCCGCTCGATGACTACCACCGCGCTCCTGTCAGCGCGGCACGGCAGCTGGTGATTTCCCATACCGGCCTGTCTCTTAGCACCGACGCAATCTCATCCACCATCCGTGCGGGACTCGCGGCACTTGCGGCGGTTCGCGGCGGGGATGAATCCGTCGTGCAGATCGTGCTGGGGAAATCTTTCCGGCCACAGCCCACGCCCAAACACATACCGGATCCCCATGTGTCATGGCTTAAGGCCATCATGTTTGGGGTCGACGAGGCATCGGTGGAAACCAAGAAGTCGATCCGGGAGAAGAACGAGCAGCACTGCTTTGAAGTGCATATTCGCATCGGCGTATCCGGCGACCGAGCGCAGAGTCGGATCAACACGATCCTCAACGCGCTCCGCACACTGGAGTCGGTGGGAACGCGGATACACACGCTGCCGGACAAGCCGCAGCACTTAATCAGCGCAAAGGTGCCTTGGCACTTTCCGCTGCGCCTGTCGGTGAAAGAGCTGACCAGCTTTATGCTGCTTCCCTTTGGCGAAGACGAGCTTCCCGGTACCAGCGGCCTGCATCCAAAACTTACCCTTCCTCCTGCATGGTATCGGGAGCCGACCAGCCGGTTGTATGACCGCAGCTTTGCCAAGAGCATGGTGCCAAGCGGCAGCCAGCGCCTGTCTATTAGTCCCCAGGATAGTTTGCAGCACAGTATCCTGATAGGCCCTACTGGCTGCGGGAAGTCGACTGTGCTGGAACACCTCATCCTGGCAGATATCCGTGCCGGTCGCAGTACACTAGTCATCGACCCCAAGGCCGATCTCGTAAACAGAATTTTGGAGCGGATCCCCGAAGATCGGCAGGACGATGTGGTGATCATTGATCCGTCAGACGCCTGTCCCGTGGGCTTCAATCCGCTGGCCCTTCCCGGCGATCCAACCTTGATTGCCGACGCGGTGCTGGCGGTGTTTCAGGAGATCTTTTCAGAGAACTGGGGCATCCGCAGCCAGGACGTTTTGAGTGCGGCACTGCTCACCCTGATGCACACGAAGGGAGCGTCGCTGCTATGGCTTCCTGCGCTTTTGCTTATCTGAGGAACCCAACCGACATCCAGATGAGCCTTGTGCCGCTGCTTAAAACAAACATCATCAAAAACAAAGAGAAAGCACAGCAGAGAGTCCTGGCCCTGCACGGATGCCATCTGGCAGTTACCCTGACGGGCTGTGCCAAGCCCCCGCATACCGGACGCGGGAAACAAAATATCATGCCCCGTTAAGGGGTACCACGAATACAAACGCTAAGTGAAGGGAGGTTGACCGAAAATGGACACCCATGACCTTACCCAGCTGAGGGTCGCAAACGACGGTTCAGGGCTGCGGAACGCTCTGAAAGCACATTACCAAGTCAAGAGCATCGCCCATGTCGGGAACTTCGTGTTCCGTGCAGACCGGGAGGATGCTGCGCCGCTGCGCATCACAACCGAGCCGGTGGATCTGGCGATGCGGACGATCCGTATCATCGACATCCAAGAAACAGACTGATAAAGGAGGACATGAACATGAGCGAGATCTTACGCGAGAAGCAGAAGGCAGAGGCCTTGAAGCGGATGCGGCTGATGGGGCTGCGGGAAGATTTTATCCGCGACTTCGAGGAAGACGGCAAGGTACATATCTGCACCTTCCAGAAGACCTACCCCGAGCTCAGCGCGGAGGACACGGAGATGGTCCGGCAGTTTGAGCAGAAGCATCACGCGCTGGTCTACCTGATCCTGCGGGTCCACACGATCCTTGGCGATCTGGACTCCCTGCTCTATGTGGGGCAGTACACCGAGGAATGGCCGATGGATCTGGCCGATCTGAAGGAGGGCTATCCGCTCTCTTACACGGCCAATCGCGGCGACGGAGGTCTGTCCGAGTTCGGCAGTATTCAGATTACGAAAACAGACGAAGGCGGATTCATCCGCGTGGGCTATGCCTACAAGGGCAAGTTCATCGTAACCGATGAATCACTGGAGCTCACCGCATACGGCGACGGCACCTATGAAAAGCCCTTCGGCGCACCGCGCTGGACGGGCCAATCTCTGGAGGATCTGGAACGCTGGCTGGAGCAAATTGCGGACGAATACGACAAGCTGGCTGAGGTTCCCGGATGGGAGACAGAACAGCCTGCCGAGCGTATTTTGCGCAAAGCGCCCTGGCATGAGCTTTCCCCCAACATACTGGTGAAGCTCGTCAGGAGCAATCAGTTTGTCGGGGTAAAGACCTACTGCCGAAAACACGGCAGCCACGGCAGATTCCTCATCAAGGAGGTTATCCTGCGGTGGTTGTTGGAGGCAGAGATTGGCGCAGTGAAGTTCGACTCCGATTGCGGCGATTACGTCAAGATCGTGCGCGGAGTAGACAGCCTGCAATTTTCCTTTGCGTGGCTGAGCACCTGCGGAGACGACAGCGTAAAAGGCTTCCGGCAGGATATCACGATCCCGCTTCTTTCAGTCCAGCTGGTTCTGGATGACGGAGAGACGCAAAAGTATCTGTATATCCCACCTGAGCCCTGTGCCAGGATCATCACCTGTCATGCTGCCAGAACGATCCGAGAGATCGTCAAGGACAAGCAGAAGCGTCGGGCTCTGTCCAAAGGGCTGCGGGACTGCTTCCGCTGGGCGAATGAGACGGTGACTTTGTATCCGGATGGCAAAGATAGCTTTTTCTTTACCACGAAGAGCGGTTGCCCCAAAAACGGCGGTTTGATTCTGCATGAGGGAGTCAGGCATGGCTACCCGTGCCTCTATTACTGTGTACACACTTGAAGGAGGAATTTACTATGACAGAGAAAATCCGAGAGCAGATTCTGGCGATCCGCGACAGCGGTGAGACCAATATGTTCGACACCCGCATGGTGCAGTACATTGCCAACCGCGAGGGCTACTATGAGCTGGTCATCTATCTGGAGGAGCACAGCAAAGAATATTGGCACTTCATTATGACCGGCTCCGAGGAGTGAGGCGGAGATGGCAGACCACAAAATCACGGTTCACACCGAGGACGGCATTTGGCTGCTGGGTGTAGTAGACGATCATCCCTTTGAAGCAAAGGTCTGCGACGAAGCTTCCGGCTTCGGGATCGACTGCGGCAGGGTGATCAAGCTGCACATTCGCGGCAAACAGGCTTCCAGTGAGATTGTGGCCTATGAGCGTGGCTGGGACAGGTTCCCGAAGGGCGCGCACAAAGGACTGGCTCGGGCGGTCATTCGCTTCTGCGAATCTCTGCCGGAGCAGGAGATCTGGAGAGGCACGTTTCTGACCGAGCGTCACTTTCTTGTGACGGAGGACGACGTGCTGGAGTACGAATGATTTGACTAAAGAAATGGAGGTTACTATGAGCATCAATTTTCATGTTACAGGAAAAGAACGCAAGGCGCTGGTAGAGGCGCTCTCCGAGATCACATTCTCCGAGGCGGCCTATGCCGGAGCGCCGACCTTTGCCTATCGTGTGGGCGATTACACCGTGGATAAAAACGGCGTGATCTTTTACCCGCCCACACTGGCGCAGGAGGCGGTTGCCCTGGTGGTTAAGAAGCTGAAAGAACGGGACTTTATCCCGGAGGGTGAGGCGCAGGCGGATCTTCCCAAAGAGGACGCCCCCGCCGAAATCCCGGCAGAAAGGCCCGACGTCGCGCCGGAGGCCGCAGCCCTCGCCCAACCCGAGGCGGAGGCTATGGAGGCCACAGAGGGCGCGGAAAGGCCCGATACGGCGGAAGAGGGCGAAGCGGGTCCCGCCCAACCCGATGAGGCCGATGATGCCCCGGAGGTATCCGAAGATCTTCCCAATGATGAGAATGACACTGAAAAGGAACCCGAGGTTTCTGCCGTCCGCAGCGATGACGCTCCGGATGGCACAGCGGAGGATGTTCCCGTTGCTGAGGCGGAGGGCAACAAGCTCACCGTCAGCATTCCGCGCAAAACCCTTACGGACGATGCGCTGGAACGCTTGAAGCTGATCGTCTCCAACAAGGAGATGCTGTTCAAGCGGGCCGTGATTGCCGACGCTCTGCCTATTGAAGTCACGGAGGAAGAGGTTGCTTTCCCGTGGTTCACCCTCACGGGTGTAGATGGCGAGGCGGCTGCTTACGCGCAGTTCATCACGGCCCTCTGCCAGATGGCCAGTGAGCAGACCCGCATTCTGGACAAGCCCTACGACGGCGACAACGACCGCTTCGCCATGCGTATCTTCATGGTGAGCCTGGGGATGAAAGGCGCTGCGTTTGCGCTGGCGAGAAAGCTGATGATGAAGCATCTCACCGGCAACAGCGGCTGGCGCTACGGTGCACCGCCGAAAGGCAAAGCTGAAACTGCGGAGAAGGAGGAAGCCAATGTTTGCGATTAAGCAAAAGTTCATGAGGCTCTTCTGCCACGAGGTCAGGGATGACCTGACACCACAGAAACAGGCGGAACTGCGCCAGGCACTTGGAGGAAACGGCAATTATGACGTTTTCCCGATTGCAGAGGTTCCGGTTCCGGATGAAGAGGAGGAGTTTGAATGATTGGTTTGCCAAGCAGAGATATCGTGGAGCAGTTGCGGAAAAGTTACCCCCAAGGCACACGGGTGGAGCTGATCAACATGAACGATCCCTACACGAAGTTGAAGCCCGGTGACCGTGGAACGGTTTCCATGGTGGACGACACCGGCACCATATTCGTCAACTGGGATTGTGGCTCCGGCCTTGGCGTTGTCTATGGCGAGGATCATATCCGCAAAATCTGAGTGGGCGTACATTACGAATCCCCGGCTCATTACGGGCCGGGGATTTTCTAAGGAGGCGCAGCATGCGTAACGACTACCTGAATCAGAAAAGTTTACGAGTTGCGGTCTATTGCAGGGTGGCAACAGACACGCAGGTCACCGATCAAGCGAAAGATATTGTCGGGGAAAGGAGAGAAACAATGACGGGACAACAATTAGAACAGATTGCCGCTCTGCGGCGGAAAAATTATCCGTACAGCTTTATTGGCCGGGAGCTTGGATTGTCTCCCAATACCGTAAAGTCTGTTTGTAGACGCAAAGGGTTCGGAGCGACTGGCTTGCGAAAAACAAAGGCGGAGAAGCTGAATGCGCCGATTTGCCGGTATTGCCACAAACCATTGGATGAAGCGGCACGACATGGAGCTGTCTTTTGCTCGAATTATTGCCGCATGAGATGGCGCAGAGATCATCGGGAGATTATCGAAATCAATCGTTGACTCTTTCGGGCCAGAGAGTGATGAATGTCGTTAGGAGGTTAAAATGATACATATTGAAGAAATACCGGCAAAGCCGAAAGAACCAAAGAAAATCCGCGTGGCGGCCTATGCCCGCGTTTCGTCAGATAAGGACGCCGCTTTCCACTCATTGGAGGCACAGGCGGAATATTACCGTGATTATGTCGCGGCACGCCCGGATTGGGAATTGGTTTCCATCTATTCGGACAACGGAATCTCCGGGACAACGATCCATCGTCCGGAGTTTCAACGAATGCTGCAGGATTGCCGGGATGGGAAAATTGACCTTGTAGTCACGAAGTCCGTGACCCGCTTTGCACGCAATACCGTGATTCTGCTCGAAACAATCCGAGATCTGAAGAAACTGGGCGTTGACTGCTACTTCGAGAAAGAGGACATGCATTCCATTAGCCCGGATGGAGAACTTTTGCTGACGCTTCTTGCCATGTATGCCGAAGAAGAAGCACGGTCTGCCAGTGAGAACCAGAGATGGCGCATCCAGAAGCTATATGATCAGGGCAAGCCCGCTGGCGGTCATGTTTTCGGATATCGGCTGACGGGCGAGAGATTCGAGATCGTGCCGGAAGAAGCCGAGGTCGTAAAGGAAATTTTCAATCTGTATCTCTCCGGAATGGGTTACGCCAAAATTGCCAGAACGCTCATTGAGAGAGGAATTTCCTCCTGCTTTGGCGGTACCTGGTCTAGCGCATCTGTAAGAGATATCCTTCTCAACGAAAAGTACACCGGCGACCTGCTCCTACAAAAGTATTTCCGGGAGGATTTCCGCACCAAAAAGGATCGGAAAAATACCGGCGAGCTTCGCAAAGTCTACGTCAAAAACAGCCACGATGGGATTATTGAACGGCAGACTTTTCAGGCCGTACAGCAGGAGATCGAGCGCCGCAGTGCTCGTCAGATGGAAATTATGGCACACAGAACCGTTGGACATGAAAACAGCGGCAAGTTGTTTACCGGGCTGATCTCGTGCGGTTGCTGTGGAGGCACATATGTACGGAAATACACCAACGCCAAGAGCGGCGACCAGCCGATCTGGATCTGCAACCAATATTTCAAGTATGGAAAGGCTGCCTGCCAGTCTCAAAGAATATCCGAAGATATCCTAATCGAGAAAACCAAAGAAATCTTGGGTGTTTCTGAACTTAACAGGGAGAAAATATTAGGCGCGATCTCCCGCATCATTGTCCCGGAACACCACTGCCTTATTTATGAACTGACAGATGGCTCGACTGCCGATGCGCATTGGGAACATCCGTCCCGAAAATTAAGCTGGACAGATGAGATGCGCGAGGCCGCACGGCAGAAAGCCTTAAAGCAACACAAGGAGGGAGGTCAATCATAATATGCCGGAAATAGAATTCATAGCTCCGACAAAAACACTGCAACAGCAGCCATTTACATCTGTAACCCGCAAAAAGAAGGTTGCCGCTTACGCTCGTGTTTCCACCGAGCAGGACGAACAGCAATCCAGCTATGAGGCACAGGTGGATTTCTACACCCGCTATATTCAAAGCAATCCGGACTGGGAGTTCGTAGAAGTGTTTGCAGACCGAGGAATTACCGGTACAAATACCAAAAACCGTGATAGCTTTAATCGCATGATTCAGCTTGCCTTAGACGGCGGCATCGATATCATCCTGACGAAGTCCATCTCCCGCTTTGCTCGAAATACGGTAGACACACTGCAAACCGTGCGCAAGTTAAAGGCTATTGGCGTGGAGGTGATCTTTGAAAAAGAGAACCTGCATACTTTTGATCCCAGGTGTGAGATGATGCTCACGATCATGAGCTCTCTCGCCCAGGAGGAAAGCCGCTCCATCAGCGAAAATGTCCGTTGGGGCAAGCAGAAAAGCATGCGGGATGGAAAAGTGAATCTGGCATATTCCCACTTTCTCGGATACAAAAAGGGGCCTGACGGCAGGCCGGAGATCGTCGAGGAAGAAGCCGTCATTATTCGGGAAATCTATGATCTTTTCCTGTCTGGAAGAACCCTCAATGAGATTGCCACCATTCTAACAGAGATGGGCGTTTCAACGCCAGCAGGAAAGAGCAAATGGTGTGTCAGCACTGTCCGCAGCATCCTCAGCAATGAAAAATACAAGGGCGAGGCATTGCTCCAGAAGACCTATACCGTGGATTATCTCACCAAAGAGGTCAGAAAGAATACTGGCGAGGTACCGTCCGTCCGCGTCCGCAATTCTCATGAGGCGATCATAGAACCAGAAGTATTCGATCTGGTGCAGGAGATGCTGGCAGAAAACATCAAGCGCCGATCCAAAGTGCGCACCAAGCATCCGTTTGCCGGTAAAATCGTCTGTGGCGATTGCGGCGGTTTCTATGGTCATAAGGTCTGGCGGTTACGCAGCACAGGGGAACGCTACGATGTCTGGTACTGCAACCACAAGTACGATGGCGATGAGATATGTGACTCTCCAAGGCTTCGGGAGACCGAAATCAGAGATGCATTTGAAAAAGTGCTGCAAGAATGCGGTGATCCGAATCCTGTCTACACCGATGAGCGGTGGAATGAGCTGGTCCAATCCGTCGCAGTTTATAGGGGTAATCACCTTATCTTCACCTTAGCAAATGGCGAGACAGTGAAGATTACCCTCTAAGCCATAGCACATTACAAGCAACGCCGCAGGACAGCCTGCGGCGTTTTTCTATCGTAAAATTATCCGTATCACTTTTGAAAAAAGTGGTGCACAAAAAAATATCCGTATCAAAAGTGGTGCAGCAGACAGATCATCAGAAACTGTCTTTTTCCCAGCGTCTCAAAATTGGTGCATCCTGTTCCTTGACGAGAGCCCAAACGATTGAAAAAGGACACAAAAAAGTGGGCCACCCCCGCGATTAACAGGGGTGACCCATGGATTGTGCGTCGCTATGCGATATCCATAGACGACGTATTGATATGGCGGAGTAGGAGGGATTCGAACCCTCGAGCCGTGTTAGCGGCTACACGATTTCCAGTCGTGCTCGTTATGACCACTTCGATACTACTCCGTATCGGCAACGGTTTTCAGACCGTACTGCCGGGGTCACCGCGACAGCAACATGTATTATACCAGTTTTTCGCTGTGAGTCAACCCCTTTTTGCAAAAAAACAGTAAAAATTTTTGGAGGGAAATCGTTTTGGCATCTCCAAGGGAAAAAGAAACCGCGCCCCAGGACGTGAGGTCCCAGGACGCGGAGGGAATTAGTGCTTGGTGCGCTCCAGCATATGCAGAAGCAGTTCTTCGTTTTTCCCGGCAGCCCGGGTGAGAGCGGCAGAAGTATCTTTTAAATTGGCCAGAACCGCGTCGTAATCGGCCATCAGGGCATCCGCTCTGCGGATGGCCTCTGCCCCGTCAAAGCGCTCCACGTGGCCTGCAGCGGGGAGAGAGAGCTCCTTTAGATAGCTGTCTACCTTGGGGTCATAGACCAGGCCCATGGCAGGTACGGCCATCCGGGCGGCAAAAATCAACGTGTGCAGACGCATGGCCAGACACAGCCGCGCCTGTCCCAGGACCGCCATCAGTTCCCGGGGCGTACAAGGCACGTCCAGGAGGCTGGAGGGCTCCTCCATCAGGCTTTGGACCTGCCGGGCGGTTTCCCGATCCCGGGTAGGCTGCATGAGGAGGAAGAGGACCTGAAGCCCGTGCTGGCGGGAAAGATGGTCACACAGACGGGCCAGCTCCTGGCAGAAGTTACCGGTGTCCCGCCACTCCCGCACGGAGACAGCCACAAAGGGCTTGCCTGGGACAAGGTTCGTTTGAGCCAGCAGCTCCATCCCACGCTGAGCCGGAGCGGGCGCCAGATGAAATACCGGATCGGCGGTCACCAGCAGGTCGCTTCTGGTTACGCCCATATCTGCCAGTTCCCGGGCGGAGCTGTGGTCCCGGAGGGTGACTAAGCTAGCCCGCTCCACCACCCGTTTTACTCTCCGGCGGTTGCCGGGGCGGCGGACCGGGCCAATACCATTGGCATAGAGCATCACGGGTTTCCCCAGCCATTCGGCACAGCGGATGACGGATAGGTAGTAGAGCAGAGAGCGGGTGGAGGTGGTGTCCTGGAGAAGGCTTCCTCCACCGGAGAGGAGGGCGTCGCTTCGACGTAGGGCGGAGAAGACGGACCAGAACCGGAACCGGGGAATTGCCTCCATGCCATATTGGGTCCTGGTAAGTTCTGGATCGTTGGACAGTACGGTGACAGCGATATCGTCGCTGGCCTCATGAATGGCCTGCTGAATTGCTTCCAGAATGGCGTCGTCCCCAGCGTTAGAAAAGCCGTAGTAGCCGCTCATGACCACCCGGTATTTCCTGCGCCGGACCTGGTCATAGACGCGTAAGAAGTCCTGAGCCATCCGGCGCACCGAGTAGTAGTCGAAGATGACCTGCCGTCCATAAGCCCCTGCCTGCTCTTTCTCCTGGGGGGAAAGAGCAAAGGCGGCGCTGACGTCGGCCAGGAGAGTTTCGGGGGTGGACAGGGGCAGTCCACGGCAGCAGAAGTTGCCTGCCTGAGCCTCTGCCAGCTTTTCCGGCCCAAAGAGGCCGTGGTAGCCTTCATTGCCGGCCACGATCACCGGTTTTCCGGCCGACATGGCCTCCAGGGCGGCCCGGGATACCCCTACAAACACCTGCCCTGCCGCCACGATCTCGTTGATATCGGTACGGGGACCGGCCATGGTCACGCAGTTCCGGCCAAGCTGGGCGTTGACCTGCTCGGCAAGGGCCTGGAGCTCGGCAAAGACATTTCCTCCTCCAGCAATGAGCAGCTGAATCCCTGGGACAGCCTGGCTGAGCTGGGGAGCGATCTGGATGAGCTGCCGAGCCACCATGGCCCGGTCGGCATCCATCCGGCTGACATAGGAGAGAATGGGCTGCTGGGGGTCCAGACCAAATTCTTGGATAACCCGCGCTCCAGAGACAGCGGGGGAAAACTTCTCCGTATCAATGCCGTTGATGGTAACGGAGATGTGCTCGGCAGGCAGGCCATATTCCCGAATTAGGTAGGCCTTGATGTCCTCAGATACAGCGATGGTGCGCTCTCCCCAGTTGGTCAGGTAGCGCAGCATACCGCTGGCGTCAAAGACCCAGTGAGCGGTGGTGACAAAGGGGAATTTCAGCTGCTTTTGCAGACTTCCGCACAGGAAAGCGGGAATCCGGGCGTGGGCGTGGACCAGGTCGGGCTTTTCCTTTAACAGCACGTCCTTTAAAATACGGCGGGAGCGGAGCATGTCGCCCACATTGCGCCGGTGCATGGGGGCGTTATAGTGGCGGATGCCCGCAGCGGTGATTTCAGGGACGTACACGCCGCCGTTGGAGACGACCACGATGTCGTGCCCCTGGTGCTTGAGCTCCTTAGCCAGCTCGACGATATGGGTTTCAGCTCCGCCGATGTCCAGGCCCATGGTGGCCATTAGGATCTTCATGTCAGATCCTCCTTCTTGTGATCCAGCTTACCCGATGGAGGTGACGACGCCGGTAAATTGGGCATAGGGGGTGTAGAAGTTCCGGGAGGAGTTGACCCCTAAATCATAGACCCGATTGAGCAGGTAGCGGCCGTCACTGAGAATGCCGCTGCCCTGGATGGTAAGCAGAAGATTGACGCCGTCCTCTACAGGAACGGTGTCCACGGTACCATCGTTAAACTCCGCCATTTTACCGCTGGGAAGCACTTCAATGGACACAATTTTTCCCAGGGTGCCACCGCTGCTGCGGTCCTGGTCGTACATATAGTCCCCTTCCCGGACGGCGTCAGCTACATAGTTGCGCACGCCGCTGGCCAGCACCTGATAGGTGATCTCGTTGTTGGTCACGCTGGTTCCAGTGTGGGTCTGGTTACTTTTAAAATAGAGTGCGGCGGCCAGAACCACTACCACCGCCAGGACCAGCACGTCGATGACGCTGATTTTGCCGAATAGCCGGCCGTTATGATCGATCAATTTCATTACTCGCCCTCCCGTTCAATGGCAACAATGGGACCGCTGGCCATATAGCCCTCGCCCCGGATGTAGGCGGTGCCGCCCACCCGCAGGGCATAGCCGCCGCCCAGTGTGATGGCCTCGTCCGTGATGGTGCAGGGGGACTCCACGGTAACCAGCACATCCTCATAGCCGGGGATGATGGTCAGGACATACTGCCGGCTGTTGTGGTCCAGCTGGAGGGACTGAGCGGGGACGACCTCAGAGGAAACTACGCTACCCAGCTCATAATTTTTAATGTTGTCCACCAGTTTGTCTCCCGACTCAATGAGAGAACTGGTCCCTTCGATCCACTTCTGGAAGCGGACGGTATAGCGCACCGTGGAGGAGGCAGCAGCAGGGGTGCCCACAGAGGCGGTATCGGGTTTGAGGGCGGTCCAGAGAAGGAACGCGCCCACGGCCAGGGCCAGAACCAGGACGATGCCGTCAAACAGGTTCAGGCGCAGACGGAATTTAGGGGTGTTGGATTCCATTTACTTGGCTCCTTTCAGGATAGTTCGATAGACAGTTTCAGTATTTCGGGCAAACACTTCTCCAGTGAAGCGGCTTTGGAAGGTCTCCTTGGCTTGGCGGCCCAGTGCTTGGCACTGCTTCGGATGGTCCATCAGCTGTGCCATGGCGTCGGCCAGAGCCCCACTGTTCCGGCTGGGGAAAATCAGGCCGTCCTTGTCCTGGGTGATAACAAAGGGGTTGCCTCCGTAGTCGCTGACGATGGAAGGCAGTCCCAGGCTCATTCCCTCCAGCAGGGCCATGCTGGTGGCCTCAGTGCCGTAGGAGACATTGAGCTGGGCATTGAGAATGCTCAGCAGGTCGGGCACGTCGGAGCGGAAGCCCAGCAGCTTGACCACATCTCCGGAGCCGGTGTCCTGCACCGCCTGGGCCAGCTGGGACTCATAGCCGCCCGTCCCGGCGATGAGCACACGGAATTTGGAATAGCCTCGCTCCTTCAGGAGCTTTGCCGCTTCAATGAGGTACTTGTGGCCTTTGTACTCCTCCAGCCGGGCTAAAATGCCAAAGAGGAAGTCATCCGGCTGTACGCCCAGTTCCCGGCGCAGGTCCGCCTGGGCCTGGGGGGTAGTGGGCTGTAGGGGAGCCACGCCGTTCATGACCACGGTGATCTTTTTGGGAGAGATGCCGGCATCTGTGAGGTTATCCCGGGTGGCGGGGCTGACCGCGATGATGTGGTCGGCATAGTGTTCATTCACCAGTTTGTTGACCCAGCGCCCCGGTGGATACCGCAGCTTGGCGGGGACCGGGAAGGCGGAGTGGCGGCTGTATACCACCGGTACATGGCACCGCTTGGCTGCGATGCGGCCGGAGAGGGTGCCGTGGGTGTGGACCAGATCGGGCTTTACATGGCGGATGAGAGACTGGAGGGTCTTCACGTCGTCCTTGTGATAGGAGCGGTCGGCAATTCCGTCCACCTCCAATACCTGGGCTCCGGCCTGTTCCAGGGGCTCTTTGAGCAGGCTGCCCCGGGGGACGGCCACCAGAGTTTCAAACTGGGTGGTGTCGGCGTAGTGCAGGTAATTGAGAATGACCCGGCCTGCTCCGCCGATGTTGGTGTCACTGATGATATTCAGCACTCGAATCATGCCAGCAGCCTCCCTTCCGGAAGCTGGGAGCGGCGGGTGCTGGCGGCGCCCAGGGCCAGGAAAGCCCAGAAGAAGAACATCAGGCGGTAGTTATAAAAGGAGTAGTCGGTCATGGCCTGGACCATGAAGCCACACACGCCGGAGATACAGGCGGTCTGGAGCATACGGCTGGTCCAATCCTTCTCCCGGCTGAAGGCGGAGCACATCATCCGGAAGTAAACGAAGAGAAGAATCACGAATACGATCAAAGCCGCGATGCCTGCGTCGCAGACGATCTGAAGGAAGAGGTTGTGGGAGTGGGGGGCCACAATTCCGTTGTAGCTATAAGCGGGATAGACGGCGTTGAAGGCGGCGTCCCCGGGGCCAATGCCGCACAGCCAGTAGTCCTTCAGCATAGCCAGTACGCCCATCCAGATGTAGACCCGGTAGGAGGTGGAGTTGTCCGTCAGGTCTCCGATGCTGGTAAAGCGGGAGATGACCGTATCGGGGAGGACAAAGTACAGTGCAATGAGAGCGAAGGGGGCCAGCAAAATCAGCCTGGGGTTGAGGAACAAAACGAACACCACTCCCGCAAAGAGAAGGGCCAGCCAAGCGCCCCGGGAGAAGGTAAGGATCATGCACAGGCACATGATGCCGCAGCAGCACAGGTAGAACACCCGCTTGCCCCAGGTTTTGGCCGACAGCAGGCAGGCACCACCCAGGGGGATGGTCAGCAGGAGATACTGGCCCAGCATGTTGGGGTTCTCCAAGGTGGAGGGCACCCGGAAGCTGATGCCGGAGAACATGTCGCTGTCCACCCAGGCCGCCGACTGGTAGCCCCAGCCGAAGATATATTGGAGGATACCGTAGAAGGAGATCAGGGTCCCCACCACTACCACCAGTACCACTAGGGTGTCCAGCTGGGAGCGGTTGGTGATGGAGTTATACAGAGCGATGGGGAAGAGAATAAAGGCTACTGTCAGAAGGCCGGGTTCCAGGCTGGCCTTCAGGTTGACCGAGAAGAGGGTGCCGGCCAGATAGACGGCGGCGTAGAGAATGATATAGCGGTTAATGGGGGACCAGGTCAGGGGACGGTTTTTGTCCCGGACCAGGACAAGGAGTAGGGAGCAGTAGCTGATTGCTGCCAATCCCAGTACCAGTAGGGAGGGGCGGAAGACGCACAGGGCCGGGGCCAGCGCCACGGGAATGGCACACCACAGCCAGCTGTGGAGAAAGACGCTGCCGGTAAAGAGCTTGTCCAGGCGGAGCAGCTGATACAGCCGGCACAGCGCGCTCCGGATCAGAGACCATACCTTAAAAAAGAGGCTGCTCTCCGATGCGCTAGCTCCCCAACCTCTGGGGTTGAGGAACCAGTGGACAATGCCGCTGGAGCGCCACTGGTCCCCGAACCACAGGCACAGGGCCATCAGGGCGCGCCAGAAAAGGCTCCCGTTTAAAACGTGTTTGACTTGTTCCATGGCTTAACCTCGTTTCCGCAAGTGTTTCAACACAGAGAGAATCAGTTTGGCCTCGCTCAGACGCAGGCCGAGCGTAAGGAAGAAATAGACCAGTAGTCCGAACACCACACACACACCCAGAGACACCAATTCTCCCAGCTTACCGGTGGGGAGAACGGTGGTCAAACCGGAGAGCATGGCGGCAGTAGCCAGCCCCATGACCAGAGTGGCCAAGACCATTTTCAGAACGTCCCGGCCCATCGCTCCGTCCAGAATGGCCTCTCCCCGGTGTTGGAGGGGGAGAAGGAGGAGCAGGGCGTAAACGGTGGAGGAAACCGCAGAAGAAATAGCCAGACCGGCTACTTCCAGACGCTGTACCAGCACCATGCACAGCACCAGGTTTACTCCAATGGAGACAGCTCCCGCTACCAAAGGGGTACGGCCGTCCTGGCGAGCGAAATAGGCCCGGCTGAGGATGTTTTGCAGGGCGTAGCCCACCATTCCAAGGGAGAGCCAGACCAGGGCGGTGGAGGTGATTTGAAGAGAGAACTCGTCAAAGGCGCCCCCGCCGTAGATAAAGGAGATGAGAGGACGGGCCACCACCATTAGACCGGCCGTCATGGGCAGTACGAAGAAGAGGCTGCTGCGCACCGTCTGACGTAGGGTGTCCCGAAACTCCCCCTGCTGGCCACCGGCGGTGAGCCGGGACAGGCGGGGAAAGATCACGTTGGTGATGGAGAGAATGAAGGTTCCCGCAATAACTAGATAGAGATTGTTGGAGTACTCCATGGCGGATACTCCGGCCCCATCGTAAAGACGGGAACCGAAGCGAGAGTTGATGACCAGGTTGATGGGCTGCACCCAGGTGGATACCATCACCGGGGCCATCAGGACAAAGACCTTCTTCATTCCCTCGGAGCGGAAGTCCCAGGAGGGACGGTACCGGTAGCCCAGACGGCGCAGGGGAGGAATTTGAATGAGACCCTGAATCAGCCACCCAACCAGATAGGCTCCAGCCAGGCCATAGATGCCCATGGACTGATTAAAAAAGAAAAAATAGGCAATGATGACTAGGTTGGACAGGGTGGACATGAGGGCGGGGGCGGTGAAGTGGTCCTGAGCCTGGAGAACGCCCACCAGAGAAAAGGCCACGCCGGAGAAAAAGAAGGTGGGGAACATCACCCGGGTCAGAGAGATGGCCAGGGCAGTGGTTTGGGGGTCCTCATAGTCGGCAAACAGGGTCACCAGGGGCTGGGGAAAGAGCATGCCCAGCAGGGTGAGGGAGGCAGTGAGTACCGCCATGATGGTGATAAAGCTGCCGGCAAAGCGAAAAGCCTCCTTTTTCCCCTTTTTCTCCAGATACTCGCTAAATACCGGGATAAAACAGGCGGCGATAGCAGAGGCAAATACCGCGTCAAAAAAGACACGGGGGATTCGACTGGCAGTAAAAAAGGCGTTGGCCTCCATCTGAGTGCTGTAATGCACGGCCAGCAGCCGGTCCCGGTATAGACCCAGGATCTTTCCTACCAGGGTAATGAGCATGACCACGCTTATGGTTTTGGTCGCGTTGTTCTGCCGTTCTTCCACGGCGTCGCCTCCTTGGTATATTGGGATGAGATGCAACAAAGTAAGCCGCAATCGACTTATTGTACACCAAGAATACCCGTTTTTCAACCTCTCCAGCCTGCCGTTTACAGCTTGTTCACACTTGGAGAAGCCGCGGGTTTTCCCAGGATAAGGGAGGCTTTTCTTCCTTTTTATCATTGAAACCCGGGGAGCGACCTGCTATAATAATTCACAATCGGGCCTTCGGGCCTAGGAAACTGAGGAAACCACCACTGGCTGATACATGATTAAAGGAGAACCCATGAAAAAAACCGCACTTCCAAATCTGATGCGCCAGGGAGCCGCCTTGGCGCTGGCCATTTTGATGGCCGTTCCCACTGTGTATGCCTCTGCCGGAGAAACAAAGCTTCAAACGACATCGGAGCTGGTGGAGGGCCTTACTTACCACAATACCATTACCGTAAATAATTCCAGCCGTGTAGAGAGCTTCTCCATGGAGCTGGAGGAGGACAGCCAGGCCTACCCCATTTTGCTTCAGGCCTCGGGGACGGTTTACGGCGCGGCCACCATCAATAAGGCGGTCAGCTACGCCCAGGAATTGGGCTACCATGTATTAGGAGCTATCAATACCGACTTTTTTTCCACCTCCTCAGGGGTGCCCATCGGCATTGTGATCGAGGACAGAATCTATAAATCCAGCGCGGAGCATGAGAGCGCCATGATCATCACCGATGGGCAGGTCTCTCTGGTGGAGAGTCCCTCGGTGACCATGACTCTGATCAATCAGAGCACCGGAAAGGTGGTTGCCCCCCACCACCTGAACAAGTGGCGCAGCGAGTCCGGGGGGCTGTATGTGCTCAACGAGGACTTCTCTTCGGTCTCCACCCGAACCTCTACTCCGGGGTGGTATGTGCGGATGAAGCTGGTGGGGGGCAATCCCAACGATCCTTTGGGCATCTGGGGCAGCGGGGAGGAGGAGTCCACCGATCTGACCGTCAACTCCACCCTGACCCTCCAGGTTACCGAGCTCATTCAGTCCAGCGACCCCATCACCATTGGGGAAGATGAGTATATTCTCACCGCGGCCGACGCCTCCGGATACTCGGAGACCTATCAAAGCTTTGCGGTGGGCGACCTGGTCACACTGAGCACCTCCTGCACCAACGAGGACCTGTCCAACTGCCAGTGGGCCGGGGGCGTGGGAGATGTGATGATCCGGGACGGAAAAATCACCGATACCTCCACCTGGAACTACCTCAATGACGGCCGTGCGCCCCGCACCGCCCTGGGGGTCAAGGAGGACGGCACCCTGTTGGTCTACGCCGTGGACGGGCGCCAGTCCGGGTATTCCGTGGGGCTGAGCCAGAAGGATCTGGCGGATGAGATGCTCCGGCAGGGCTGCGTCTGGGCGGTCAATCTGGACGGCGGCGGCTCCACCGCCATCTCGGTGTGGCTGCCCGGACAGTCCGGCCCAACGGTGCGCAATCTGCCCTCGGACGGCAAGCCCAGAAGCTGTGCTACATACCTGCTCCTGGTCACCGAAGAAACGGGGGATGGGGAGGCAGACCGCCTGGCGCTGAAGGAAGACGGCCTTGTGGTGCTGACCGGCTCCTCGGTCACTCTGCCCCAGGCCGTTGCCGTGGACAGCGGACTCAACCCCCTGGACGAAGAAATCGACGATTTGAGAATCACTTCGAAAGAGAACTTGGGGGACATTGAGGACGGGGTGTATACCGCCGGAGACCGGGCGGGTACCGACACCCTGAAGCTGTCCTCCCGGCATCTGGACGCGGAAGGGACCGCCCAGATCCATGTGGTGGATACCCTGACCTCCCTGACCATTTCCAGGGAGGGGAGCACCTCGGCCCTGAGCTCCATCACGGTGAAGCCGGGGGAGACCGTCCAGCTGGCGGCGACCGGTTCTTACTGGAACCGTACCGCCCTGCGGGATTGGGATCCGGTCACCTGGACAGTGAAGGGCGATGTTGGCACCGTGGATGAGAATGGCCTGTTTACCGCCGGAAAGGAGGGCAGCGGTTCCATTACTGCCACAGCCGGTGGGGTGAGCCAGACCATCTCGATCTCCTTTACCAATGTCCATACGGACGTGACCCCCGACCACTGGTCCTATGAGGCGGTGGAGTACTGCTACAGCCACGGCATTGTGGGCGGCATTTCCTCCACAGAGTTTGGCCGGGACTACCAGATTCGCCGGGGCGACTTTATGCTCATGCTCTACGGAGCGGTGGGCAAGCCTGCCGTCCAGACCGGCTGCACCTTCACCGACGTGTCCTCCGGCGATTACTACTACACCGCCCTGGCCTGGGGCCAGAGCGTAGGTTTGGCCTCCGGAACGGGCGACGGAGCCTATTCCCCCACGCAGCCCATTACCCGGGAGCAGGCCTTTACCATCCTGCGCCAGGCCATGCCTCTGCTGGGCAAGGAGTGCCCGGATGCCAGCCTGACCGTGCTGGATCAGTTCTCGGATAAGGACCAGATTGCCGATTACGCCAAGGGCCATACCGCCACTCTGGTGGCCCAGGGGATCGTCAGCGGCAAGGGAACGGGGGTAGACCCCAAGGGCAACCTGACCCGGGCTGAGATGGCCGCGCTGATCTATCAGATCATGACCTATACCCCCATCACCGACGTGCCCACCGATCCGGAGTCGGAACAGCCGGTGGAGCCGGAGCAGCCCACCGAACCGGAAGAGCCCCAGGAACCGGAAGAACCTCAGGAGCCGGAGCAGCCCGGTCAGTCGGAGCTTCCCGATCCTTCGGAGTATACTTTGAGCATGAAGCTCAGTGAGGTGACCCTGGCCTCGGGAGAGAGCCGGCAGCTGTCCGTCTCCCTGGACCCGGAGTGGGAGAACGCCCAGATCACCTGGAGCAGCGACGCCCCCGGCACCGCCCCTGTCACCGCCAACGGCGTGGTGACCAACATCTTCCCGGGCAGCGGTACGGCGGCTGTGACCATCACCGCCAGTTGGAACGGCTTGACGGCCAAGTGTACCGTTTACTGCCAGCAGGCCGCGCTGACGGGGACGGTGGTCAATGCAGAAAGCGGCTTGAATGTCCGCTCCGGCCCCGGCACAGACAACGCCGTAGTGGGAAGCCTGGCCAATGGCACCCGTGTGGTGGTGCTGAAGGCGGAAAACGGCTGGTGTCATGTGCTGTACCTGAATAAAAGCGGCCAGGCGGCCATGGGATATGTCTCCGGCCAGTACATCCAGCTCACCCAGCTGAGCCAGAGCGGCCAGACGGACCAGGGCAGTCAGGACACTCAAACGAGTGAGGAGAGTCAGACCTCTCAGAACAGCCAGGGTAGCCAGGATATTCGTTCCTGATTTAGCTTGAGGTTTCCTGCCAGAGCCTCCTAGTTTCAGCTTGTTGGATACAAAAACCAGTTTCAATGAAACAGGCCCGCTCCCCCACACAAGGGGAGCGGGCCTGTTTTTTAGAAAGCAGTCATTTAATTTTTCACTGGGGCGTGGAGCAGGAAGCAGAAGGACCAGATCAAGGCGGCCAGGCCGGTGATACAGACTACCACCCCGGTCCATAACAGAAAATCTCCCACCAGAATCGCTTGCGTCCCGAGAAGCTGAGGGCCGAAGCAGAACAGCATCCAGGTGCACCACAAGGCCCAGCCTCCCCGGCTGCCGAAGCGGGCGGTGATGGCGCTGATGATGATCCCGATCAGGATTCCCCCCAAAATGAGCAGGGGGAACCACCACCAATCCATAGTAAAGTCCTCAATGAGCAGAGCGCTGCCCGGCTGGAGGGCAGAGGACACACCAAAGGCCGGATCTGGAACGACCATGCCGTCTACCCCCCACGCCAGAGCCGGATACCCGGTGAGGAGCAGCCACAGCCGGGGCGCCACCCAGTGCTCCAACGCGGTAAGCAGGGCAGTGACGGCCAGGGAGCAGCCGCCCTCAAAGGCGATGATGCCCATGGATTGTGCCAGCGCCCGCTGTCTGGTCTGGCCAAAACGAAGGAAATGAAAAAAGGAGATTCCCACATGGGCGACCGTGACAATAGCCATGAGGATACCCGAGCAGACGGGCAGTAAGGCCCCGGAGATCATCAGGCTGGAGTCTGCATGGAAGAAAACCAGCACCCCGGCGGTGATCAGGTGGGTCAGCAGAAACAGGCCCGCCGGGACCCCCAGTATCAGGCACAGATCATCCAAATTAAGAGCGATCGCTTTTTTCAGCATGACGGCTCACCTCACAATGTGGCGGTGCATAGTCCGCCAAAAGAAGTATTCGCTGGCGCCTACAATACCGGCCATGGCGGCCACCAAAATGAGGGGCAAGGCGCCCCAGCCTGCGCCGGAGGCAAACATATCGGCGGTGATGAACAGCAGGGCGGTTGCGGCGATGGCGGCGACCAGAGCCAGGATCAGGACCAGAGTGCCCAGGAGCTTGGAGCGGACCATCAGCATTCCGCACAGACCGCCCAGACACAGGATGGCCAGACAGACCAGGGGGTAGGCCCAGGAGGAGAAGCCGCCCAGGGAGAGGAGGACCTGCCACCGCTCCTGGTCGGTCCAGTGGAACAGGAAGGGGATGGAGGACATGACCACCTGGAGCATCCAGCACACCCCGGTGTACAGCAGCAGGATCCCCTGTACGGCGAAGAAAAAGTCCCGCCGCCGGGCCCCGAAGGAGAGGGCCAGGTTCAGGTTGCTGGTGGTCAGGCCAAAGGAGTAGATGAACAGGACGATGAGACTGAGCAGGGGAAAGGTGGAGAAATAGGTGGCGAACAGGTTTTGATTTCCCTGGGGCACGCCGGTACACCAGGCGCCCGCGATGACGATGAGGGCAAAGGCCAGAATAGCGCCCAAATTGATCCAGGCGAACTGGAGGAGAAAACGGAAGGATTTGATCATGGTCCATCCCTCCTTACCCTTCGTCTCCGTGGCCGCACAGAGCCACAAAAACATTTTGCAGGTTCATGGGGGAAACATCTACGTCAGCCTGGAGGGCCTGCTGGAGTTTGATTCCGTTTCCCCGGACGGCAACAGTCTTGTGCCGGCCCATCTGGTGGGTGGAGAGCACCTCCAGCCCCTGGCAAACGGCATCCACCACATCCTCCCGGCCGGAGATATAGCGGAATTGGTCGATGAGTTCGTCTGTGGGGGCGTTTTCCAGAATCCGTCCCTGATCCAGGATAATGACGTTCTCGAAGACCGAGGCCGCCTCCTCAATGATGTGGGTGGAGACCAGGAAGGTGCGGCCCGACTGGGCGAAGTCCTCCAGCAGCAGCTGATAAAACCGTTCCCGCATTACCACATCCAAACCGGCCGCCGGTTCATCCAAAATGGTGAGGGGGGCGCGGCTGGCCAGGGCAAGGAGGATGGTCACCATGGACATCTGGCCCTTGCTCATCTGGGCGATCTTCTGCTTGGGGTTCAGTTTAAACTCGTTTAAGAGTCGCTGGGCGTAATCCTGGTCCCAACGGGGATAGTAAATGGCCGCGGAGCGCAGGTAATATTTGAGCTTAAAGTTGTTGGGGCCGGAGAACAGGGTTGGCTGCAACTCCCGGGAAAAACAGATTTGATTGAGCGCTTTCTGGTTTTCCCATACCGGCTCCCCGCCGTAAGTCACAGTGCCGCTGTCCTTGGTGTTCTGGGCGGTGAGGATGCTCAGCAACGTGGTTTTGCCCGCTCCGTTGCGGCCGATCAGACCGTAAATTTTCCCCGGCAGCAGCTCCAGGTCCAGGTTGTGAAGCACCTGCTTGTTCCCGTAGGATTTACACAGCCCTTGGGCCTTTAAGATGTCAGTGTTCATTTGCCTTCTCCTTCCTGAATGGCCCGGCGCACCATTTCCAGCAGTTCCTCCCCTGTCACCTGCAGGGAAGCGCCCTCCTGGACCAGAGGCCGGATAAACGTGTCATAAAAGGCGTCCTTTCGCTTTTGACGCACGGCCTGCTCCGCTCCTTGGGCGACAAACATACCGATCCCTCGCTTTTTGAATAGAATCCCGTCTGCAACCAGAAGATTGATGCCCTTGGCGGCGGTGGCGGGGTTAATGTTGTATCCCCGGGCCAATTCGTTGGTGGAGGGGACCTGCTCTCCCTCCTGATATACCCCGCGAAGGATGTCGTCCTCCAGCATCTGGGCGATCTGCAGGTAAATCAGAGATTGGTCGTTCAGCGTTCCATGCACGAGATCACCTCCTAAGTAGGTGCAATGTCCATTGGTTCATTACTTGTGTAATTAACCATAGCACATATGGACCTGGTTGTCAATCCGTTTTTGACCGGAACAAAAAGTTTTGGAAAACCCATAGGCAACGGGAGGGAATTGTGGTATGATGATAAACAGGATTTTTATGTACCCACCCCAAAATATAGGGGGTGGACGGAAAGGAGCGGACAGGATGGGCAAAAAATGGACCAAGCTACTGGTGCCGGCAGCCATGCTGCTGCTGTTGTCCGGCTGTCTGTTTCGGCCACCGGACGAGCTTTATAAGCGACCGGAAAAGTCGGCGGGTTATGACCAGCTGGTCAATGCCATCCGGGATGTGCGCACCAGCCTGGAGAGTGAGTTTGGGGTCAGCAGCGAGGATGCAGTCATTGTCTCAGGAGAGAATACTGCCACAATCCAGCTTCAGGATCTGGATGGAGATAGCCTGCGAGAGAGCGCGGTGACTTTTATTCGCGTACCCGGAGTGGAGAAGTCCCTGAAAATTTACATTTTCACCCAGGTGGGAGAGGACTATCAGGTTACCGGTATTGTAGAGGGCGACGGAGCGGCCATTTACTCGGTGGACTATGTGGATCTGAACGGAAGCGGACAAAAGGAACTGGTGGTAAACTGGCAGATCAGCGCCGGAGTTTACCAGCTGGGCGCTTACACTTTGGACGAACTGGTGGTGCCCGCCGATGAGGAGGGGACAGCCACCAAGGAACGTTCCGATCTCCTGGCGACCGAGCTGCTTCTTATTGGATGCAGCGCAGCCAGTGATGGTCCGAGCAGCTACTCCAGCGGCTTCCGCCTGTTGGATATTGACCAGGACAGCCGGACGGAAATTGCTGTTGTCCGGGTGGACCCGTCAGGTGTGGGCAGTCAGGTGGAAATCTACGGTTGGAGAAATGGGCAAATGTCCAGTTTGGGCGGCGCCGGTCTCTCCGACGGGATGGCCACACTGAACCGGGTGCAGTCCAACTATCTCAGCGGCGAATATTACCCTCCTGCCCTGTATGTCACGGGTACCTTGACGACAGGGGAGAAGGTCATTGATGTGCTGTCCTATCGTACAGAAAATGGGCGGAGTCATTTGGTGAATCTGTCCCGGGACCCGGAGACAGGGGTAAGCCGGAACCAGCTGCACGGCTATGTAGATGTGGTGCCCACTGATATCAATGGGGACCTAGTATTGGAACTGCCCTCGCCCACTCCGCTGCCTTCCTACCAGGATGGAACAGCTTCCAACTTCTGGCTGATTGACTGGGGGCAGTATAACGAGAATGGCCAGTGCAATACCGTTATGACCACCTACCACAATGTGGCGGATAACTGGTATCTGGAGATTCCAGACAGCTGGAAAGGAAACATTACAATCTCACGCAACGATTCCCTCACCGGACAGCGACAGGTCATTTTCTCCCGGTGGAAAGGGGAGAATGAGGTGCCTGAGCCCTTCCTGAGCATTTACCGCCTCACCGGCAGCAACCGATCGGTGCGTGCGGCGGAGGATGGCCGATTTATTCTGCGGGAAGAGGGAGAGGTCATCTATGCGGCGAAGTTCTATGATACCTCCTGGGACTGCGGCATGACGCAGGCAGATTTAATGGAGTGCTTCCAGACCATCCAAACCAGCTGGTATACCTAAGTGTGTTTGCCGGAAGAACGGAGGAGATACAAACGATGAGAAAGATTTTGGTGCTGGAGGATGAGGAGAACATCCGCAGCTTTGTGGTAATCAATCTCAAGCGGGCGGGCTACACCGCCATTGAGGCTGGCACCGGAGAGGAAGCTCTGGCAGCGCTGAAGGCAAACCCGGATATTAAGGTGGCGCTGCTGGATATCATGCTCCCTGATATTGACGGCTTTGAGGTGTGCCGCCGGATTCGGGCCATGGATAACAAAATAGGTATTATCATGCTCACCGCCCGTACCCAGGAGATGGATAAGGTGACGGGCCTGATGACAGGGGCGGATGACTATGTGACCAAGCCCTTCTCCCCGGCGGAGCTTACTGCCCGGGTGGATGCCCTCTTCCGCCGTACAGGAGGGGATATTGAGTCGGTGGCCGCTGACGAGATCAGTGACCCTCCCTTCCTGCTCAATACCCGCAACCGCACTCTGGAGAAGAGCGGCCAGCGGGTGAAGCTGACCCAGGTGGAGTATTCCATCATGAAGCTGTTTATGGAGAACCCGGGAAAGGCCCTGGCCCGGGAGGAAATTTTGGACGCAGTGTGGGGCAAGGACTATTTTGGAGAATTAAAGATCGTGGACGTGAATATCCGCCGCCTGCGTATTAAGATTGAGGACAACGCCCAAAAGCCCACCTATGTCAATACGGTGTGGGGCTACGGGTACAAATGGCGGGGCTGATGGTCCCGGAGTCGGTTGGCTCATAAGATAATCGGGAAGGAGGGGAGCCTGTGGCAAAGAAAACGGATTTAAAGGATAAGGTAAAAATCCGGGGCATACGCCGGCGCTGGCTGCTGAACAGCGTCAGCGTGGTACTGCTGATTTTGGCCCTGGCTCTGGGCTCCTTTGCGGCGGCCCTGTGGAGCTATTACTACACGGGGACGGAGAGTGACCTGATGGGGAAGGCCAGTTCGGTGGCTTTCAGCTTTCAGAGCTATACCCGCAGCCAGTATTGGGCGGCGGCCCAGCAGACGGTCAACAAATATGAGGAAAAGGGCGAGCTGGAGCTGCAATTTTTGGACACGTCTGGGGCGGTCATTTACTCGGGAAATGATTTGACCGCCGGAACTACCCCCGGCACACCGGACATTGAAGGGGCGCTGGAAAATCAGATGACAACCCCCTGGATGGGCCGGGATCCCACCACCGGGGAGCGGATTGCGGCTGCTTCCAGCCCGGTGGTCTATCAGGGACAGACGGTGGGAGTGATCCGCTATGTCACCTCTCTGTCTGCCATTGACCGTCAGTTCTTTTTTGCTATGGCGGTGATTACCGTCATTGGCCTTGGGATTTTCTCCATGGTCTACTTCTCCAACCTGTATTTTGTCCGATCCATTGTGGAGCCTCTGGCCAGCATCACCGAGACAGCCCGGCTCATTGCCGATGGCAGCTATGGCGTGCAGATTGAGAAAAAATTTGACGATGAGATTGGAGAATTGACCGACACCATCAATGATATGTCCTTAAAAATCAAGCAGTCGGAAAAAACCCAGTCGGAGTTTATTTCCTCCGTCTCCCATGAGCTGCGTACCCCCTTGACCGCCATCACCGGCTGGGCGGAAACCATTCAGAGCGGGGAGCTGCGGGACGCCGCCGATGTGCGCAAGGGCATGGACATCATTGTCTCTGAGGCCAGGCGTCTGACGAACATGGTGGAGGAGCTGCTGGAGTTTTCCCGCATTGAGGACGGGCGCTTCACCCTGTCGGTGGAGCCTCTGGACCTGAAAGCGGAACTGGAGGACGCGGTATATACCTATAAAGAGTTCTTCCGCAAGGAAGGAATCGAGCTGGTGTACCAGGAGTGCGAGGAAGAGATCATCCCCATCTCCGGGGACCCAGAGCGGCTGCGCCAGGTGTTCTGTAATCTGTTGGACAATGCCGCTAAGCACGGCGGCTCCGGAAAGCGCATCGATGTGTCCATTCGCCAGGAGATTTTGGACGCGGTCATCCAGATTCGGGACTACGGCCCCGGTGTGCCGGTGGAGGAGCTTCCCTTCATTAAAAATAAGTTTTATAAGGGCAGCTCAAAGGCCCGTGGTTCTGGGATCGGACTGGCGGTCTGTGAAGAGATCATCAGCCGGCACGAGGGCCGACTGGAGATCGGAAATGCGGAGGGCGGTGGCTGTTTGGTAACCATCCGGCTGCCGATTGAAACATAAGTTCGATTTCCTCTTGCTATTTCTCGGGCCATTTGATAGAATATCCGCAACAGCGGTTTTACGATAAGGAGAACTACCATCCATGCAAGATAAGCGACAGATGCAGCCATGCTGCCAGAGGGGATTTAAAACCATGTGCGGTGGCCAGGCGCTGATTGAGGGCATTATGATGCGCGGCCCGAAGAAGCAGGCGGTTGTGGTGCGCAAGCCGGACGGAGAGCTGGAGATCCAGGAGAAGGAGCTGAAATTGATCAAGGACCGCTATCCCATTTTGGGGTGGCCATTGATCCGGGGTGTGGTCAATTTTTGCGACTCCATGTATAACGGAGTGACTGCTCTGATGTTTTCTGCGGAGTTTGCCCCGGAAGAGGGGACGGAGGAGGAAGAGCCGTCCAAATTTGAGGTCTGGTTGGAAAAACGGCTGGGCAGTGAAAAGGCCACGTCATTTTTCACCGTACTGGCGGTGATTCTGGGGATCGGAATGTCAATTGGCCTGTTTTTCCTGCTGCCCACACTGTTGGGAACGGCAATCACTCTGCTGACTGACTCCATGCTGGCCAGAAATTTGGCCGAGAGTTTTCTGAAAATACTGATTTTTGTCAGCTACTTGGCCCTGTGCTCCAATTTAAAGGAGATGAGACGGGTGTTTTCCTACCACGGGGCAGAGCATAAGACTATTTTTTGTTATGAAGCCGGCCTACCGTTGACGGTAGAAAATGTCCGCCGTCAGCCCAGGCACCATCCCCGCTGTGGTACCAGCTTTTTGTTTATGGTTATAGCCATTTCTATTTTGGTATCCACGGCAGTGTTTGCGGTTTGGCCTATCCAAAACGCATTTCTTCGTTTCCTGGCCCACTTGGCTATGCTGCCTCTGATTGTGGGAATCAGCTATGAGTTTAACCGCTGGGCCGGCCGCCATGACGGACCGATTACAAAAATTTTGGTTGCCCCGGGACTGTGGCTGCAAAATTTTACCACCTTTGAGCCGGATGATTCCATGATTGAGGTGGGAATCAAGGCGCTGGAGCTGGTGCTTCCGGAGCGGAAGGGTGAGGACGCCTGGTAACAGCGAAGCGCGAAGGCGCGCGAAGCAGCACGAATGGACCGGAGCGAGGGCGAGCGCAGGGGCGCAGAGCGGCCCGGAGACCAGCCCGAGACAGAGGGAAGCCGTGTGTGCAGCCGCCGCAGCGTGACAACAGCGAAGCACGCAGGACCCAGAACGGGGCTTTGAATCTAAGAGTAACAAGCAATTTTCAGATGGAAGGTGAAGCGATGGCTACCACCTACAACAATTTATACCTGGATACCCGCGCCCGTCTGCGTAAGGCGGGGGTAGAGGAGGCACAGCTGGAAGCCCGGGAGCTGGTATGCTACGCGGCGGATAAGAGCCGGGAGCAGCTGTACCGGGATATGTCTCTGTATGTCTCCGCTGAACTGGAAAAGCGGGTGGATGAGCTGGTCCAACGCCGCTTGGCAGGGGAACCGGTGGCCTACATCATTGGCGAGTGGGAATTTTACGGCCTGCCTCTGGACATTTCCCGGGATGTGCTCATCCCACGGACGGATACCGAACTGCTGGCGGAGCGGGGCATTGCCCGGACCCGGGAAGCCGGAGAGGGGGCCCGGGTGTTGGACCTGTGTGCCGGCAGCGGCTGCGTGGGACTTGCCATTGCCGCCAACGTGCCCACTTGCCGAGTGGTGTTGGGTGAGCTGTGTGAAGGGGCATTACGTACCTGCAAACAGAATGTACGGCGTAACGGGCTCAATGCTCGGGTGACCTGCCTGTCGGTGGACGCTCTGGAGGCCCCCAGCTCTACCCTGTGGGACTTTGATGTAATTGTCTGTAATCCACCCTACATTCCTACCGGGGATATTCCCCACCTGGACGGCTCGGTTAAGGACTATGAGCCCCACGTGGCGCTGGACGGAGGAGAGGATGGACTGGATTTTTACCGGGCCATTGCCTCCAAATGGAAATCTGCCCTTCGCCTGGGAGGTGTCCTCTTGTTTGAGGTGGGAATGGGACAGGCCCCTGACGTGGAGGAGATTTTAGCTCGAAACGGCTACGACAATATCCAGACCGCCCAGGATACCCAAGGGATCTGGCGGGTGGTGGAAGGGGCTGCCAACAATTAAAAGTCCGGTTTATTGGACTGTATTTTTGATAACCTATCGGGGATAGGGAGAGCCGGAGCTTGCCGGCCGGAAAGGATGAAGTGCAGATGGCAACAAAGAAAACCACCGTGGAGGCGGCTGCCCCCGCGTCAGATAAGAAAAAAGCGCTGGAAACCTGTATGGCGCAAATTGAGCGGGCCTATGGAAAGGGCTCTATCATGCGCCTGGGGGAGAATACGGGGATTGTAGTGGAATCCATCCCCACAGGCTCCCTATCCCTGGACATTGCTTTGGGAATTGGGGGCGTGCCCAAGGGGCGTATTGTTGAGATCTATGGTCCGGAATCCTCCGGTAAGACGACTTTGGCGCTGCACATCGTAGCCGAGGCCCAAAAGCGTGGCGGCGAGGTTGCCTTTATCGACGCCGAGCACGCTCTGGACCCAAGCTATGCCCGTGCTCTGGGGGTAGATATCGATTCCATGCTCATTTCCCAGCCGGATACCGGCGAGCAGGGGCTGGAGATCTGTGAGGCTCTGGTCCGCTCCGGCGCCATCGACGTGGTGGTGGTGGACTCTGTGGCCGCGCTTACGCCCCGGGCGGAAATTGAAGGTGACATGGGAGACAGCCATGTGGGCCTTTTGGCCCGCCTGATGAGCCAGGCTTTGCGGAAGCTGGCTGGCTCCATCGCCAAAACCAATTGTATCGTTATATTTATCAATCAGCTGCGGGAAAAGGTGGGAGTCATGTATGGCAATCCCGAGGTGACCACCGGCGGCCGCGCGTTGAAGTTCTATGCCTCTGTGCGGATTGATGTCCGGCGGATCGAGGCCATCAAGGTCGGGGGAGAGGTTGTAGGAAATCGTACCCGGGCCAAGATTGTCAAGAATAAGGTCGCGCCCCCCTTCCGGGAGGCGGAGTTTGAAATCCTCTATGGGGAGGGTATCTCCAAGTGGGGCGAGCTGGTAGATCTGGCAGTGAAGCTGGATATCATCCAGAAGTCGGGATCCTGGTTTGCCATGGGAGATCTGCGCATCGGTCAGGGCCGGGATGCCGCCCGTCAGTATTTGAAGGAGAATCCGGAGGTGGCCGAGGAAGTGGAGGCCCAGGTGCGGGCCAACGCTTATAAGCTGATGAGCAAGCAGTCTCAGGTGGCAGCCAAGGCGGCTGGCCGTGCAGTGGATGTCTCCGCCGATGATTTTGAGGACGGCGGCGAGGAGTAACCGATGGTCATCCAGGAGCTGAAGCGTTCTCTCCGAGTGGAGGGGCGCTGGTTGGCGGCATTGGAGGACGGCAGCATCCTGCGGCTGAGCGAAAATGAGGTGGCGGATTTCGCCCTCTACCCTGGCCGGGAGCTGACCGAGGAGGAGGGCGAAGCCCTCATGGCCGCCATTGCGCGCAGCACTCTGCGGGAGAAGGCTTTGAATCTACTGGCGCGAAAACCACAATCCAGACGGGAACTGGAGCGAAAGCTGGCGGAGTGGGGGAGCGAGCCCCAGGAGGCCGAGGCCATCTGTGACCGGCTGGAGGAGCTGGGATACCTCAATGACGCGGCCTACGCTGCGCAGGTGGTGGAGCACTACTCGGCCAAAGGCTTCGGGGAAAGAAAACTCCGGGATGAATTGTATCGCCGAGGAGTGCCCCGGGATTTGTGGGAAGAAGCCCTGGAGCAGGTTGGGGATTCCAGCCAGGCGATCGACGACTTTGTACGCCGGAAGCTGCGGGGGGAACGGCCGGACCGGGCCGCTTTAAAGCGGGTGTCCGACGCCCTGGCCAGGCGGGGTTATTCCTGGGGAGAGATTTCCCAGGCCCTGAGCCGCTATGAGGTAGACCTGGAAGAGGAAGCATAGCTTTCTAGACAATTATGGAACAAGCGGAATGGGAGCGATGGAACGGATGCCATATAAAATAGCTTTTGTCTCCTTAGGCTGTGCCAAGAATCTGGTGAATACGGAGCAGATGATGGCGTTGTGTCGGAAGGCAGGACATACGGTTACCGGCGAACCTGAGGGAGCCGATGTGGCGGTGCTAAACACCTGCGGATTTATTGAATCGGCCAAAAGCGAGGCCATTGACAATATTCTTCAGTTGGCCCAGCTCAAGGAGAGTGGAAAACTGAAAAAGTTGCTGGTGACCGGCTGTCTCACCCAGCGCTATCCGGAGGATATCCGGACAGAGTTGCCGGAGGTAGACGGTATGTTGGGGACCGGAAGCTATACCGATGTGGTCCAGGCGGTGGAGGAGCTGATGGCGGGGGAGCGACCTGCCCATTTTGGGAACATTCACCGCACCTATGAGGATGGAGAGCGCATGGTGACTACGCCCTCCTATACTGCCTATCTGAAAATTGCTGAGGGCTGTAGCAATGGCTGTGCCTTCTGTATCATCCCCAAGCTGAGAGGCCGTTACCGCAGCCGTTCCACGGAGGCGGTGCTGGCGGAAGCCAAACAGCTGGCTGACTCCGGAGTGAAGGAACTGATCGTGATTGCCCAGGATATCACCCGGTATGGGATGGATTTGGGGGATGGAACCACGCTGGCCAAGCTGCTGAAAGAACTGTGTAAGCTGGACTTTCATTGGATTCGCCTGCACTACCTGTATCCGGAGGTCATTACCCCGGAGTTGGTGGAAACCATCGCGTCCCAGAAAAAGATTCTCCACTACTTGGATATCCCCATTCAGCACTGCAACGATGGGATTTTAAAGGCCATGCGCCGCCGCAATACCAAGGTGGAGCTACAGGAGCTGTTTGCCCGTCTGCGTCAGGCCATGCCGGATGTGGTGCTGCGCACCTCCCTCATTTGTGGCCTGCCCGGAGAGGGAGAGGCGGAGTTTGAGGAGCTGTGTGAATTTTTGCGGGAACAGAAACTACAGCGGGCAGGCGTGTTCCAATTTTCCCCGGAGGAGGGCACTTTGGCGGCCGATATGGAGGACCAGGTGGATCCAGAGGTAGCGGCCCGCCGGGTGGAACTGGTGGTAGACCTGCAATCCCGGATCATGGATGCCTATAATGAAGAACGTCTGGGCAGTGTGATGGAGGTGCTGTGCGAGGGCTTTGACAGCCAGGCTGGCTGTTATGTGGGCCGCACCTATGCTGATTCCGTGGATATTGACGGCCATGTGTACTTTACCGCGGCTGGGCTGGTGCCGGCCGGCAGTTTTGTGCCCGTGCGCATCACCGGAGTTTCCGACGGAGATTTGACGGGAGAAATCGAAGAGTGAGCGGAGAAAAATTCCGCAAGCCCAGGGAAAATTCCACCCCTGTCCTGATTTGCGGGGAAGCGCTTGTTTCCCTTCGGGAAGTGTGGTAGACTATCGGCATATCAAAGCTCATTCCGTCTGCCTCAAACGGGGCGGGAATGACAAAGTTGCAACTGTCATGCAGTTTAGTTGGGGAATATGAAGGAGAACATAAAACAATGAATACAGCCAATAAGCTGACGATGCTCCGGGTATTGATGATTCCGGCCTTTCTTCTGGTGTTGTATCTGGGGCAGGCGCCCTGGTCGAATTATGTGGCGCTGGCCATTTTTGTGGTAGCCAGCCTCACTGATACGCTGGATGGCTATATCGCCCGACACTACAACCAAACCACTGATTTCGGCAAGTTTATGGACCCCCTGGCAGATAAATGTCTGGTGACAGCTGCCATGCTTTGGTTTGTGGAGATTGGGCAAATGCCCGGCTGGGCCCTGCTGGTGGTCATTATTCGAGAGTTCGGAGTGTCCGGACTGCGTATGGTGGCCGCTGACAAGGGGCGGGTCATTGCCGCTGGCTGGTCTGGAAAGGTGAAGACTGCCTCTACCATGGTGTGTATTGTGCTGATGCTGCTGCCCATTGCACCGTGGATCAACGGGATTTGTGTGGCGGTAATCGTGCTGACCACCATTTATTCCGGGGTGGAATATTTTATGAAAAATTTGGATATGTTGTCCCAGGCCAAGTAAGCACAGAAAGGCTATCGGAATAGAAGCGGACTCATTTGCGCCGGCGCTGAGAGCGCGTGGAGGGAATTATGAAGACCAAATCTTTGCAGCCCAAGTGGCGGGAGACGGCCTTCCGCCTGTTAGCGATGATCGTGGCGTCCCTGGCGTTTGCCGCCAACTATAAGAGTTTTATCCAGACCGGAGACCTGTTTCCGGGGGGATTTAACGGGGTTACCCGTCTGGTTCAGCGTTGTGCGCTGGAATACTGGGGAATCGTAATTCCTTTCTCCCCGGTAAATCTGGTCTTGAACGCTATTCCGGCTGTAATCAGCTTTAAATTTGTAGGAAAGCACTTCACCTTTTACTCCTGCGTGGTGATTGTACTGACCAGTTTCTTTACCGATATGATTCCCTCCATGCCCATTACAGAGGATGTACTATTGATCTGTGTATTCGGTGGTCTGATTAATGGATTAGGCTCTGCTTTGTGTCTGTATGCAGGGGTCTGCGGTGGAGGAACAGATTTTATAGCCATCGCCTTGTCTGAACGGAAGAATATGGATGCATGGAACTACATTCTATGCTGCAATGCCGTGTTGCTGGTGGTAGCCGGTCTGCTATTTGGCTGGGATAAGGCCCTGTACTCCATTATCTTCCAATTTACAGTTACCCAGGTGGTTCGGACCTTGGACCCGGAGGGGCGGCGGGCTACCTTATTTATTGTTACCGGACGAGAGACAGCTGGGGGAGTATGTGCCCAAATTCAGGATACCAATCACTCTGCTACTTTGGTGGAGGGCGTGGGGCTTTATAACGGAACTTCCTGCGTGCTAATCTATACGGTAGTATCCGGCAGCCAAGTGCGCAGGCTGGTGCGTCGGGTGCGGCAGGCCGATCCAAATGCGTTTGTGAATGTGATGCGGACAGAGAAGCTGTCCGGGCGTTTTTACCGCAGTCCAAGAAAGTGAAGAAACGGAGGACAGCCGGCGTGTTAGCTGGCTGTCCTCCGTTACATTTTGACAAAAATGACAAAATAGAGGAGGGAAAAGACGGTTTGCAGATGTTGACCCAAAATGGGGACAAAAAACGGAAAGAAAAGGAAAAAACAGATGGAATGTACGCGTTTGTTATGTACGGGTCCCGTTTCCCTGGAGCAAAATCTGATCACTTGATTGGTACTCCTTGGCGTAGCGGCCGGGAGTCAGGCCGGTCAGATGTCCAAAGGTGCGGATGAAGTGAGAGTTGTCCGAAAATCCCGAACGCTCTCCGGCCTGCTGTACGCTGACACCCTCCTGCAGGAGCTGTCGAGCCCGGAGAACCCGGCTATAAATAATGTATTCCATCACGGAAAAACCGGTTGCAGCCTTGAACACACGGCATAAATAGTGCTTGCTGATGTAGAACTGGTTGGCAATTTGATCCAAGGTGAGAGGCTCGGCCAGGTTGTCCCGGATATAGTCCAGAATGGGGGCGACCCGCAGGAAATCCTTATTGCGGATGGACTCGCCGGCAGTGGCTGCGTTCAGGGTGGGAGCGACCCGGATCAGCAGGTTTAGAAGAGCTACAGTCTGGCGAATATCGCTGCCGAAGGAACCGTCATTTTTATTGCGCTCCAAGGCCTGGAAGAGTTCAATGATCTCTGTCATTTCCTCGCCGTTGAGGGTGGCGCGACGGAAGGAGTCCTGAGCCAGCTGGGTGAAATCGGTCTGAGGTGTGGATAGCTCCACCAGGGCCTTGCGGCTGATGTGCAGGACATAACGGGCGTGGAAGCCGGTTGCCATTGTGCGGTGGAGGGTATTCTCTCCAATGAGGTACAGAGTACCCCGGCGCAGAGGGTAGACCTGATCGTTCACAAAGATGTTTCCGGGCGTGGTGAGAGGAAGAAGCAGCTCAAAGTGGTCGTGGAAATGAAGACGGCTCATATTCCAGGTTTCGTTGTGATTGAGCTGAAGATGAAATTCTACATTATTCATGGCGAACCTCCGTGGACTGTTGCAAAAAAGGGAGATAAAGAGTTGCGTGAGGCCATTATAGCATGGGAGGAGAAGATATGCAAACTTTTTGCTAAATTACAAATAGACCTTTTGTGAAAGTTGTGATAAGATAGTACACGAAAAAGAGCGTAAACCCGTACCTTGAAAACCAGAGAGAAACAAAAAACTTTTGCAATGGGGGTTTTACCATGAACAAAGTGTATTCCTTGCATGACGCGGTCGCCAAGTACGTGGAAAGCGGAGATTGTATCTGCTTCGGCGGCTTTACGACCAACCGGAAGCCCTACGCCGTGGTGGGGGAGATCCTGCGCCAGGGCCAGACTGATTTTACCGTCTGGGCCGGACCTGCCGGCGGCGACTGGGACATGATGATTGGTGAGGGCCGCGTCAAAGCCTACATCAACTGCTACACCGCAAACTCCGGCTACACCAACGTTTCCCGTCGTTTCCGTGCTGCCATCGAGAAGGGCCATCTGACCTATGAGGACTACTCTCAGGACGTGCTGATGCTCCAGCTCCATGCTGCTTCTCTGGGCCTGCCCTTCCTGCCTGTGCGCCTGATGCAGGGCTCCGGCCTGATGAAGTATTGGGGCATCAGTGAGGAGCAGCGCAAGGCGCTGGAGAAGGTGGACGATCTGAAGTGTGTGGAGATCGAGAATCCCTTCCAGCCCGGTGAGAAGGTCGTGGCTGTCCCCGTGCCCAAGCTGGACACTGCTGTGATCCACGTGCAGAAGGCCTCTCCCGATGGCACCTGTATCATCGAGGGCGACGAGTTCCATGATGTTGACATCGCCGTGGCTGCCCGTAAGGTGATCGTGACCTGCGAGGAGCTGGTCAGCGATGAGTACATCCGCCGGGATCCCACTCTGACCCGCATCTTCGGTGAGTGCGTCAGCGCGGTGGTCCACGCTCCCTACGGCGCCTGGCCCTCCCAGTGCTACAACTACTACGACAATGACTCCCACGCCCTGAAGGAGTACGATAAGGCCTCCAAGTATCAGGATGCTGAGGACGCCAAGGCCCAGCTGGCCAAGGCTGCTGAGAAGGCTGCCAAGGCTGCCGCCGCTAAGCCTGAGGACGAGAAGCTGGCGGATGCCGCCGCCAAGGCCAAGAAGGCTGCTGATGACGCCGCCTCCGGTGCCGCCATTCCCGAGACCTTCAAGGACTATGTGGAAAAGTGGGTTTACAGCGTGAAGGACAACGATGAGCTGCTGGACAAGATCGGCGGTTCCCGTCTGCTGCGGCTGAAGAATGAGCCCCATCTGGGTTATTCCACCAGACACTGATCGCTAGGGAGGTTAATGAAAATGGCTGACTATACAAAGTATACCAAGCAGGAAATGCAGGCTTATGCCATCGCTAAGAACATCAAAGAGAACCAAATCGTGATCGTGGGTACCGGCCTTCCTCTGATCGGTGCCTCCCTGGCCAAGCGGGCGGTCTGCCCCTCCTGCCACCCCATCGTGGAGAGTGGCCTGATGGACTGCTCCCCTGTTGAGGTGCCCCGTTCCGTGGGCGACAACCGCTTCATGGCTCACTGTGCCGTGCAGTGGCCCAACATCCGGTTCATCGGCTTTGAGGCCAACGAGTGGCTGCACAACGAGGACCGTCTGATCGCCTTCATCGGCGGCGCCCAGATCGATCCCTACGGCAATGTCAACTCCACCTGTATCTACGGCAAGGGTGACTATGTCAAGCCCCAGACCCGGTTCACCGGTTCCGGCGGCGCCAACGGCATCGCCACCTACTGCAACACCATCATTATGATGCAGCACCAGAAGCGCCGCTTCATGGAGAAGATTGACTACATCACCTCCTGCGGCTGGATGGACGGCCCTGGCGGCCGTGAGAAGGTGGGTCTGCCCGGCAACCGCGGTCCTCAGATGGTGGTTACCGACCTGGGTATTATGAAGTTTGACGACGAGACCAAGCGGATGTACCTGGCTTACTATTATCCGTTCTCCAGCCCCGAGATGGTCCGGGAGAACACCGGCTTTGAGGTGGACGTGTCCCGCGCCCAGCTGATGGAGGGTCCCAGCCCTGAGATCATCAAACTCATCCGGGAGGAGATTGACCCCGGCCAGGCCTTCATCAAGGTGCCCAAGGAGTAAGTAAAATAGACCAACCATCCATACCATATCAGAATAATTAGGAGGAACTGACATTGGGTAACTATTCTATGCCCCGTTATTTCCAGAACATGCCTGTTGTGGGCAAGGCTGTCCGCGCCAATCCTGAGAATGTGGAAGAGCTGCGTGCCATTGAGGACGATATTCACGCTCACATTGTAGACGCTCTGTCTGCTGGCAAAGCCGACGAGGATATGAACGCCAAGGGCCAGCTGACTGCTATGCAGCGGATCACCCTGCTGGTGGACCCCGGCACCTGGTGCCCTCTGAACAGCCTGTACAACCCCGAGCACAATAAGAACGGCTCCACCTCTATTATCAAGGGCCTGGGCCGGGTCAACGGCAAGTGGTGTGTCATCATCGCTTCCGATAACAAGAAGCACGCCGGTACCTGGGTGCCCGGCCAGGCGGACAATCTGCTCCGCGGCAGCGACACCGCCAAGCGTCTGCGCATCCCCCTGATCTATCTGCTGGAGTGCGCCGGCGTGGAGCTGGACAAGCAGGAGAAGGTGTACCCCAACCGTCGGGGCGGCGGCACTCCCTTCTATCGCAACTCTGAGCTCAACCAGATGGGCATTCCCGTCATCGTGGGTATCCACGGCACCAACCCTGCCGGCGGTGGCTACCACTCCATCAGCCCCACCATCCTCATCGCCCATGAGAAGGCTAACATGGCCGTGGGCGGCGCTGGTATCGTGGGCGGCATGAACCCCAAGCCCCATGTGGATATGGAGGCCGCTCTGGCTCAGATCGAGGCCACCAAGGGCCTGCGTGCCGATCCTCCTGGAAGCGTGTCCATCCACTATGGCCAGACCGGCTTCTTCCGTGAGGTATACACCGGCCAGGAGGGCGTGATCGAGGGCATCAAGAAGTACGTGGATATGCTGCCCAGCTATGATCTGGAGTTCTTCCGTGTGGATGAGCCCCAGTCTCCCGCTATGTCCGATGTGGAGCTGTACGATCTGGTGCTCAACAATAAAAACCGTCCTTACGATATGTACTCTGTCCTTGGTCGCCTGTTCGACGGCAGCCAGTTCATGGAGTACAAGAAGGGCTACGGCCCCGAGATGATTACCGGCCTGGCCAAGGTGGACGGCCTTCTGGTGGGCGTGGTAGCCAACCAGCAGGGCGTGTTCCCCAACTACCCTGAGTACAAGATGGAGAAGTATGGCCAGTCCATGGGTGCTGGCGGCAAGCTGTATCGCCAGGGCCTGATTAAGATGAACGAGTTTGTCACTCTGTGTGCCCGTGACCGGATCCCCATGATCTGGATTCAGGACACCACCGGCATCGACGTGGGTGACGACGCCGAGGTCGCTGAGCTGCTGGGCCTGGGCCAGTCCCTGATCTACTCCATCCAGAGCAGCAAGCTGCCCATGATGGAGATCACCCTGCGCCGCGGCACCGCCGCTGCCCACTACGTGCTGGGCGGCCCCCAGGGCAACGACAACAATGCCTTCTCTCTGGGCACCGCTGCCACAGAGATCAACGTTATGAACGGCAAGACTGCCGCCAACGCCATGTACACCGGCCGTCTGGCCAAGGACCAGAAGGCGGGCAAGGATCTGCAGCCCACCATCGATAAGATGAACGCTCTGATCGACGACTATGACGTGAAGTCCAAGCCTCTGTTCTGCGCCCAGGCTGGTCTGGTGGACGAGATTGTGGATCTGCCCATGATGCGTAACTACATCGTGGCCTTCACCGATGCCTGCTATCAGAACCCCGAGTCCATCTGCCCCTTCCACCAGATGCTGCTGCCCCGCACCATCAAGGACTACGAGACCTTTAAGAAGTAAGTGATCCCATTAGCCGGGCGGCGGCCCGCCGCCCGGCCATTTCATTTCGAGACGGAGAGACATTGATTATGAGTATTTACACTCTGGGAATCGATATCGGTTCCACCGCTTCCAAGTGCGTCATGCTCGCGGACGGCAAGGAGATCGTCAGCAAGTCCCTGATCTCCGTGGGTGCCGGCACCAGCGGTCCCCAGCGAGCCATTGCTGAGGTGCTGGAAAATGCGGGAATGAAGAAGGAAGATATGGCCTTTATTCTGGCCACCGGCTACGGTCGTAACTCCCTGCTGGAGCTGGCGGACCAGCAGATGAGCGAGCTCAGCTGCCATGCTAAGGGAGCGTCCTTCCTCTTCCCGGACGTCCACACAGTCATCGACATTGGAGGCCAGGATGTAAAGGTCCTCCAGATCGAGAACGGCGTTATGACCAATTTTGTCATGAATGATAAGTGTGCCGCCGGCACCGGCCGGTTCCTGGACGTAATGGCCCGGGTGCTGGAGGTGAAGGTGGAGGATCTGGGTGCTCTGGGTGCCCAGTCCACCAAGGATGTGGCCATCAGCTCCACTTGCACCGTCTTCGCCGAGAGTGAGGTCATCAGCCAGCTCTCCCAGGATACGGATAAGCGGGACATCATCAACGGCATCCACCACTCAGTGGCCAGCCGGGTGGCCGGATTGGCCCACCGGGTCGGTGTGCGGGACCAGGTGGTCATGACAGGCGGTGTGGCTCAGAACACCGGCGTAGTGAAAGCGCTGGAGGAGGAGTTGGGCCATATCATCTACACCTCTCCCTTGACCCAGTACAATGGGGCCCTGGGAGCTGCTCTGTTTGCCTATCAGAAGTATCAGAAGGAGCAAAAGGGATGAAAACGGTCCTGTTCGGAATTGCGGTTATCCTGTTTGCTATGCTGATGATGTTGTCAGATGTATGGCTTCCAGGGATTAGCGACCTCATGAGCCGGGGAGAATCTGCCCTGTTAGTAGGTGCTGTCGGTCTGGTCATTGCCGGGATCGGGGCATTCCGAAAGGATAAGTAGCATGTGGAGGCTGTTTTCCAACAGCCTGACTGTAAAATTGATTTTCCGCTAAGGAGGAATTTACAATGGCTAAAGAAGTAAGTCCTGGCGTCAAGGCTCTGCGCAAAGTCGTCGAGGATGTGTATGCCGATGCCCGTAAGGCCCATGCTGAGGGCAAACTGGTGGGCTGGTCCAGCTCCAAGTTCCCCTGTGAGCTGGCCGAGGCCTTTGACCTGAACGTCATGTACCCCGAGAACCAGGCTGCCGGTATCGCCGCCAACCGGGACGGCGAGATCATGTGTAAGGCCGCTGAGGATCTGGGCTTTGACAATGATATCTGCGGCTACGCCCGTATTAGCCTGGCCTATGCCGCCGGTAAGCGTGCGTCCCGGAAGTTTGACCCCGAGACCCTGGAGTATATTATGGATCCCAACAGCGGCAAGCCGCTGAAGGACGAGAATGGCAAGGTGGTCATCGATCCCGAGACCGGCAAGCCCAAGAAGGATCCCAAGACCTTGCAGCCCTACACGGTGCTGGATGACATCTATGAGATCGAGGCCCTGCCCGAGACCACCGAGAAGGAGATCGCCTACAAGAACTTCCGCCGGGAGGCCATCAAGCCTTATCGTCAGATGCGTATGCCTCAGCCCGACTTCGTGCTGTGCTGCAACAACATCTGTAACTGTATGACCAAGTGGTATGAGAATATTGCCCGTATGCGCAATATTCCCCTGATCATGATCGACATCCCCTACAACAACACGGTAGATGTTCATGACACCAACGTAGCCTACGTCCGCGCTCAGTTTGACGCTGCCATCCACCAGCTGGAGCAGATCACTGGCAAGAAGTTTGACGAGAAGAAGTTTGAGCACGCCTGTGCCAACGCCAACCGCACCGCCAAGGCCTGGTTGCGGGTGTGTGACTACCTGCAGTACAAGCCCGCTCCTTACAGCGGTTTCGACCTGTTCAACCACATGGCCGACGTGGTGACCGCCCGCGGCAAGGTGGAGGCGGCTGAGGCCTTTGAGCTGCTGGAGCAGGACCTGGCTGAGGCCGTGAAGAACGGCACCTCCACCACTCCGTTCCCCGAGCAGTATCGTGTCATGTTCGAGGGCATTCCCTGCTGGCCCAAGCTGCCCAACCTGTTCAAGCCCCTGAAGGAGCACGGGGTCAACGTCACCGCCGTGGTGTACGCTCCCGCCTTCGGTTTCGTGTATAACGACATGGATGAGATGGCCCGCGCTTACTACAAGGCCCCCAACTCCGTGTGTATCGAGCAGGGTGTGGATTGGCGTGAGGGCATCTGCCGGGATAACAAGGTGGACGGCGTTCTGGTCCATTACAACCGCTCCTGCAAGCCCTGGTCTGGCTACATGGCTGAGATGCAGCGCCGCTTTACTGAGGATCTGGGCGTGCCCTGCGCCGGCTTCGACGGTGACCAGGCCGATCCCCGGAACTTCAACGAGGCCCAGTATATGACCCGCGTTCAGGGCCTGGTAGAAGCGATGGAAGCAAACAAAGCTGCGAAGGAGGGCAAGTAAGCCATGAGCATCGAGGTTTTACTCAATCAGTTTAAGGAAGTCTCCGAGCATCCCCACCGTCAGATCGAGGCCTACAAGGCTCAGGGGAAGAAGGTCATCGGCGTCCTGCCCTATTATGCCCCCGAGGAGCTAGTGCTGGCCGCCGGTATGGTGCCCATGGGTATCTGGGGCAGCAACAGCAAGACCATCTCCTTGGCCAAGGAGTACTGTGCCACCTTCTACTGCACCATCGCCCAGCTGGCCCTGGAGATGCTGCTGGACGGCACCCTGGATATGCTGGACGGCATCATCACTCCCACCATCTGCGATACGCTGCGCCCCATGAGCCAGAACATCCGTGTGGCGATGAGCAAGAAGCTGCCCTGCATCTTCCTGGCCCATCCCCAGTACCGCCGTCCCGCCTTCGGCCTGCAGTTTACCGTGGACCAGTACATGCACATCAAGGCTGAGCTGGAGAAGATCTCCGGCACCGCCATTACCGATGAGGCTCTGCGTCAGGCCATTAAGGTCATGAACCGCAGCCGGAAGGCCCGCCGGGAGTTTGTGAAGCTGGCCGGTCAGCACCCCGAGGCCGTCTCCGCCGTCAACCGTTCCGCGGTTCTCCGCTCTGCTTGGTTTATGGAGAAGGAAGTGCACACCGCCAAGCTGGAGGAACTCAACGCTCTGCTGGCTGCTCTGCCCGCTTCTCAGTGGAAGGGCAAGAAGGTCCTCACCTCCGGCATTATCTGCGACAACCCCAAGCTGCTGCAGATTTTTGATGACAATAACATTGCCATTGCAGCTGACGATGTGGCTCAGGAGAGCCGTGCTATCCGTGTGGATGCCGCTGAAACCGGTGATCCCATGATGGCTCTGGCCCAGCAGTTTGCGGATCAGGATTATGACGTGCTGCTTTACGATGAGCACTCCAACCAGAACCGCCGCGGCGAGTTTGTGGCCAAGCTGGCGAAGGATTCCGGTGCTCAGGGCCTGGTGCTGTTTATGCAGCAGTTCTGTGACCCCGAGGAGATGGAGTATCCCTATCTGAAGAAGGCCCTGGACGAGGCCGGCGTGCCTCACATCAAGCTGGGCGTCGACCAGCAGATGCGGGACTTTGGTCAGGCCAGCACCGCCATCCAGGCGTTTGCTGATGTGCTGTAAAGATCCTGTTATAACTTGGTGTTTGTCCCCGCAGCGCTTGACACAATGCGGAAAATAATGTTATAATGCGACCAATTTGAGTAATCTTGGTTGGCATTAACTAACACAAGATTGCTAAACGCTTAAACGCTGGCCCGCATATGGGAACGGTCCAGCGTTTAGGCGGAAGATTAATAATTGTAAAGGGGAAAACAAAGCTATGAACTATAATGTTACCGTCAATGGCAAAGTTTACAGCGTGACCGTGGAGAAGACCGGCGCTGCTGCTCCTGTAGCTGCCCCCGTAGCCGCCCCTGTGGCTGCCCCCGTAGCCGCCCCTGTGGCCGCTCCCGTAGCCGCTCCCGTGGCTGCGCCTGCGCCTGCTCCTGCCGCCGCTCCTGCCGCTGCCCCTGCCCCTGCTGCCGCCCCCGTTGCTGTGGCTGCTGGTGAGACTGCCGTGAACAGCCCCATGCCCGGCAATGTGTTTAAGGTAGAGTGCTCTGTTGGCCAGCAGGTAAAGGCCGGCGATGTGCTGGTTGTTCTGGAGGCCATGAAGATGGAGATCGAAGTCTCCGCTCCTGTGGACGGCACCGTCAAGGCCGTGGCTGCCACTGTGGGTACTACCGTCAATACCGACGATCTGCTGGTAACCCTGGGCTAAGTTTAGGGGGTTATGGAATATGCCGACGTTAGAAAAAGCAATCCTGGATCCGTTTAGCCCGCTTACTGTACCGGAAGCGCTGATGGTGGCCGTCTGCGGCATGGTGGTCGTGTTTATGATGCTGGCCATTCTGGCCCTGGTAATCATCGTGATTTCCAAGGTGGTGGGCTCTGTTGAGGGTAAGGCTGCCGCCGCCGCTCCGGCCCCCAAGAAGGCGGCTCCCGCCCC
>NZ_NFMA01000024.1 GCF_002161175.1 Flavonifractor sp. An100
GGTGCCGGGGGTCTCGGGGAGGGACGCCGTGCCGGCGCCGTTCCCGCAGGCGGTCAGAGTGGTCAGGGCCAGGGCGGCGGTCAGGGTCAGGGCAAACCATTTGGTGCGGATGTTCTGTTTCATTTCATTCATCTCCTTGAAAAGGGTGTTTGGTTTTGTGTTCTGATTTTAGATTACGGAGCCGCTGCCGAAAAACCGGGGTCTGGGAAAAACTTTTTTCATCTTCTTCGGCTGACACAGGGAGGATACGGCGGCCGGCCTTCCAAACCGGGGCCGCGGCGGAAATTTTTCTGCTTTAATCGTCGTCATCCCGATCTCCGTCATCGTCATCATCATCCCAGTCGTCCTCATCGTCTTCCCAGCGATCATCGCCGTCGTCCTCCCAGCGGTCATCACCGGTATCCCGGTCATCGTCCCGGTCCTCATAGTCAGTGTCACCGTCCACATAAGGGCCGTCGTTGTGAGACTCATAGTCGGTGACGCCGTCGCTGTAAGGACCGTAATCCGTATCCTCATAGTCGGTGATCCCGTCCGCGTCAGGGCCGTAATCGGTATCCTGGTAGCCGGTCGCACCGCCGCTGCCGGGTCGATCGTCCGTGTCATACGGGACAACGGGCGGATCGGTCTGCTCCGGAAGTGGTTCTGGGGTAGGTTCCGGTTCAGGGGGCATCACCGGGATGACTACCTCAGTGGCCGGCGGCTCCTCGTCAGTGGGGCCGATCTGGATCACGATGGTCTCCCCGTACCGCTCCTCCAGATCCTCCCGGGCCGCCTGCTCCTCCCGGGCCTGCCAGTCGGCGTCGGCGCTGGTAACTGTGATGGACACCGTCTCCCCGCCAGAGAGGTAGCCCATATCGATGGCCCGCTCCACCAGCTCCTCCGTCACGTCCTCCCGATCCTTGCCCCCATAGTCGTAGCCCTCGATCAGGACCCGGCCGTCCGCGTTGAGCCCCTCCAGCTCCAACACCCGGTTGGTGCGGCTGAGGGTGAGCTCCACATCCGGGTTGATCTGGATGCGCAGGGCGCCGTAGGGAACGAAGTTGGGCTGGTAATAACCAAAGAACACGATGCACAGGCAGGCGGCCAGGCCGGCAACGCCGGACAGGGGCTTCCACAGGGCGGGGCGTTTTTCCTTGGGGCACCGCAGCTCCACGATGTCCCGCACCGTGTCCCCCACATGATAGCGCAGGTTGGCGGCCTTCAAAAAGCGGCCCTCCTCGTCCAGCACCACCGCGTAGGCCGGATGCACCTCCATGACCAGATAGCTCACGCCTCGTCGCCCCCTTTCTTAGGGCCTACCTGGCACAGGTGGCCCCGGATGATCTCATAGCCGTTGGTGAAGGCCAGCAGGATGGCCACCAGGTACTTCCGGTGCCGCTCCATGGTCTTCTTGTCGGTGCCGGAGCCGGCGGACAGCTCGCTCATGGGCAGCTTGCCCGTGTCCTCCACCCGCTTGAGCAGCGCGGGCTGGGTCCGGGCGAAGTCCAGCACCCGGCGGCAGGCGGCGAAGGTCCGCTCCTGCCGGGGGCAGTTGTCCGCCACGTCGGAAAAGGTCAGGCCGAACTGGGCCAGCTTCTCGGAAAACTCCTGGATCTCCCGCCGGCTGGCGGTGCGCACCGCATAGTCCTCGGCGTGGTCCACGGTGTCGGGGATGGTGTCCAGCAACTCGCCGCCGTCCTCCTCCCCGCCCAGGGGGGTGTGGAGGGAGATCACATTGCCGTGGCGCTTCTCCGTCCGGTAGTGGTCGATGAGCCGGTTTTTGATGGCCCGGGCGGCGTAGGGCAGAAAGGCACCCCGGTTTCTCTCATAGGCCAGCACCGCCTCATAGAAGGCCAGCATGGCGATGCTCAGTTCGTCCTCGTGGCCGTTTTCCGGGGCGGTGTGGAGAAACTTCACCGTCTCCGAGCGGATAAAGCCCATGTACTGACGGATGAGGGCGTCCGCCGCCTCTGGATCCGTCTTGGCCGATCGTACCTGGGAAACGATGTCGTGCTCTGTGCGCACCATTGCCATCCCTCCATCCCCCTCCGGCAGTAGGATACGGACACGCCGCCGGATTTTCGGGGTCACAGCAGAAATTTTCAAAGGGTAGAAAACACTATTGTAAAGTTTAGCGGCTGCGAAACGGAGGCGCGACCGTCTGGATGTCAAATCTTTGTCAAATGTATGTAAAGAAACGGATGGGGCGGTTTTGTGTTCCCTTGGATGGGTTGCGCGCCAGGGTTCTTCGTGGTAGGATGGAGGCACGCACACAGAAAGGAGCGCGCGGGATGAAACAGATCTTTTCTTTCGGTTTGACAGCGGCGCTTTTGCTGGCCTGCCTGACCGGCTGCGGCGGACAGGCTGGCGGCGCCGCGCCCGGCGGGACGGCCCCCTCCGGCGGCCAGACTCCCCCGGCGTCCTCCGTTCCGGAAACGCCCGCCGGCCAGGGGCAGACGCCGCCTGTGTCCCCCGACCCGGAGAGGGGAGTCGCCGCCGGGGAGATCAGCCGGGAGGAGGCCCTGGCCATCGCCCTGGACAATGCGGACGTGCCGGAGGGCGACGCCTACAACATCAAAAACGAGACCGACAGCGACAACGGCATCCCCCTCTACGACATCGAGTTCGAGACGGACTACGGCGACTACGACTTTGAAGTGGCCATAGCCGACGGACGCATCGTTGGTGCGGACTACGAGGTGGACGAGGAGTGGCTGGATGCCCTGGGCGGCTCCCCCATCACGGTAGAGGAGGCCGCAGACATCGTGGCCGGCAAGGTTTCCGGCGCCAGTGCGGCGGACGTATCTGTCTGGGAAGAGTCCGGCGACGGCCGGGGACGTTACGAAGGGGAGCTGTTCCTGGACGGCATGAAGTACGAGTTTGAACTGGACCCCCGGACGGGGCGGATCTTCGACTGGACCGCCGATCTGAGGGACTGACCGGCACAGAAAAGCAGCGGGGAGAAGGCACATCTGCCTACTCCCCGCTGCTTTATTTTGCTGATGTTTAGAATGGCTCCTTGGGCGAGAGTCCCAGTTTGGCCTCCAGTTCCCGCGTTTTGGTCTCCATCTCGTACAGCGCCATGGAGGGCGTTTTTTCCTGCTTGGTCACCATCTTGACCAGGGTTTCGGCCAGAATGGACGCATTCGTCCGCTCCAGCAACTCCATCGCCCGCTCCAACGTTTGCCCGGAGAATCCGACCTTTTCCAGCTTCCGGCGTTCCTTATCCAAGCTCTTCATGGCCTTCGCCCCTCCATGCGCCTGGTTATTCGGCGATTTGGGACAGGGCCAGCAGAGCCTGGGCGGTCTGCACCCGAGTGGCTGCCTGGCCGGGGGCCAGCGTGTCCAAGGAGGTCGCGGTGAGCACGCCGGCCTCCACCGCCCAGGTCATGGCCTCCGCAGCGTAGCCGGCGATCTGGTCATAGTCGGCGAACTCCCGGACGGCCATGCCGCCCTGGGCGGTGTCATAGCCCTCATGCCGGGCGTAGCGGTAGAGCATGACCGCCAGCTGCTCCCGGGTGATGGGATCGTCCGGGCCGAACAGGCCGCCGCCGTAGCCGCCGGCGATCCCCTCGGAGGCGGCCCAGCGGACGGCCTCGCCATAGGAGGCCGCCGGGTCCACATCGGAGAAGTCCATCAGATAATTCACCACCGGGCGGCCCTCCAGCGCCCACAGGGCCGTGACCGCCTCGCCCCGGGTCAGCGTCCCATTGGGCTCAAAGCGGTCCGCGCTGACGCCGGCCATCAGGCCGTTCTCACAGACATAGCGCACCGCCTGGACGTCCCGGGCCTCCACATCGGTGAAGGGCAGGACGGACAGGGCCTCGCCGCCCACCTGATAGACGGCCACCGTGCCGGACACCTCGCAGGCGGCCAGCAGCAGGGCCTCGCCGGTGGGGCTGACGGAGGCGTCCAGGAACAGCAGGCCCTCGGGGGCCACGTCGCCGCCGGTGACCCACTTGTCCAGCTCCCCGTCCTCGTACTCCTCGGAGCCCTCCACTATGGAGGCAAAGTCCCGGGTGTTGATGTAGTTGACATACTGAGCGGAGGCAGGCTCGGTCACATCATAGACCATGACGCCGCCGGTGCGCTCCAGGGCCACAAAGGCATAGGTGCGGCCGTCCACCGTGCCCACGGTGACGCTCTCCGCCTCCGGCCCCTTCTTGCCAGAGCGGTCATCCACCACGGTGTTGTCGTTGGAGCAGTTGTAGTAATCGGTCAGGTACCGGGCGGTGAGTGTCTCAAAGTCGTTGCCGCTGGTGAACACCTCGGTGACGCCGTTCTCCCCGGCCTCATAAATGGTAAAGGTGCGGCCGCCGAAGAGGTAGTCCTTGCCGCTGTCCAAGCCGTCAAAGTCCTCCACCTTGAAGAAGACCACCTTGCCCTCCAGGCCGGAGTTCTCCGCTGTGATGGCCCCGGTGGGGGAGGTCACGCCCTCCTCGCCGAAGTCCTGCTCGTCCTCATTGAGGTAGAAGGTGCCCAGATCCTCGTCGCCCCACTCTCGGGCGTCGCCCTCGTTGGCGGTGACCAGATAGGTTTTGCCCTCTGCCTGGAAGGCGGCGATGGCATCGGGCATCCGGATGCCCATGAGGCCGCCGTAGGTCTTGGGGGCGTAGGCGTCGTCCTTCTTGTCAATGTCGACGGGGGTGACGCCGTAGTCCTCAAAGCCCGCGGAGTAGATCCCGTCAAAGGTACGGGAGGTCAGATCCAGCGCGGCGATAGCGTTGTTCTCCTGCAGGGTGATATAGGCCTTGCCGCCGGAGACGGCGATGTACTCTGGCTCCAGGTCGGTGGAGGGGTTCACACCCTTCTTCAACACCACGCCGGAGGCCGCCAGCTCGTCCCGCCGGCCGTCAAAGGCGTCAAAGCCCACCACCTCACTGGTGAGAGCAGACACGTCCACCACGGTGACCGAGCCTCTGGGGTCGGCGATCCCGTCGCCGTACCCCTCCCGAGGCTCCCCCTCGTCGGCGGTGAGGACGGTGCTGCTGCCGGCAAAGGTCACCATATCCGGCTGCGCGCCGGTCTCCACCAGGCCCTTCAGGGTGAGGGTACCGTCGGCATTACAGGTGAACAGGGCCACCCGGCCGGCGTCGTTGTACCCCTCCGCCTGGAGGGCGGCGGCCAGGGTGGCGCTGTCCGGAGAGACGGCCACAGAGGTCATATCTCCATAGCGGAAGGAGCTGTCCGCCGCCTCTACCAGGGCCTTCACGTCAATGTCTGTGCCGCTGAGCCGGGCGACGGAGCTCCCGGCGGCGAGATTTTCCAGAGAAATGGCCGCCAGCAGGCCGCTCTGGCCGTTGATGGCGTAGGCAAAGCTGTTGGCCCGGTTATAGGCCACGATCTCCATGACGCCGCCGTCCACGTTGTACTGGCCGGAGGCGTACCGGGCAATCAGGTTCAGATTCAGGGGGGAATTGCCGTTTTCATACCCAGCGGTCGAGTTGATGCCCGCTGCCGCCGCTGGCACCACAGTGCCCAGCTGAAGCGCCAGGGCGAGGGCCATGGCAATGGCTGCCGGCCGTCTTGCTTTTCTCATGCTGTTTCCTCCTGCGATTTTGTTTTGGAAAGGGAGCGGTACGTTCTCCCTATTTGATTTAGTATAATCCCTCGACTGTAAAATCCGAAAGAGGGAATGTGTAAATTTCTTGTAGGCAGAGGAGGTCTGGAACGAAACCGGGTTCATAGCAAACGCGCTTCACATGGATTTGACGGTTTCTTTACTGAAATACCGTCGCACGCTGGGAAAGGCGTTTGCTATACTGGATACGGATGCGGCAGGCATCGGTTGGGAGCGGCAGTATGGAGCACAGTTTCAGAAAGCCCGAGCAAAATCATAAGAGCATGATCAGCGCCGGTTTGCGCCCTTGTGGGGCGAACCGGCGCTGTTTTTCCGGGCACCGCTCCCAAGCATGAAAAAACAGAAAGGCAGGCGCAACGTATGCAGAAGACCTATGTGCTGGACGCCAATGTCCTCCTCCAGGCCCCCTACGCTCTGGAGTCCTTCGAGGACAACAACATCGTGCTGCCTCTGGCGGTGCTGGAGGAGTTGGATGATCGGAAGGGGGCCGACGGCGAGGCGGGAAACAACGCCCGACATGTGCTCCGCTTCCTGGAGAGATTACGGCTCCAAGGAGACCTGGTAAAAGGCGTGACCCTGCCCAGTGGAGGCACCGTGCGCCTGGAGGTCAACCATGTGGACGCGGCCCTTCCCCAAGGGATAGAACCCGGCAGCCGGGCGGGAAGGGTGCTGAAGGTGTGTCGGGGCCTCATGGACGAGGGAGCGCCGGTGACGCTGGTGAGCCGGGACATGGTCGCCCGCATCCGGGCCCAGATGATGGAGGTGCCGGCGGAGGACTTCACCACCGACCGGCTGCCGGACGGCGCCCAGCCCTACACCGGCCGGGCGGAGGTCTACATCTCGGACAGCCTGCTCACAGCGTTCAAGAAAAAGGGAGCTCCGGCGGAAGAACTCTATACCGTGGACGGCGCGGGGGAGCGGAAGCCGGTTTCCTTGACCGAGAACCAGTTTGTCCTTCTGCACTCGGATTCCGAGCCGAAAAAGACCATGCTGGGCCGTTTCCGGGAGGGGAAGGTCACCGCCCTGCGCTTTGGCGGCGTCCGCCCATTCGGCGTCAAGCCCCGGAGCGTGGGGCAGCAATTCCTGCAGGAGGCCCTGCTGCTGCCGGTGGCGGAGGCGCCCCTGGCCATCATCCAAGGGCCGGCGGGCACCGCCAAGACCTTTTACGCCCTGGCTGCAGGGCTGGAGCAGGTGCTGGAGGCGGAGGAACGGCCCTACCGCAAGATTTTGGTGTGCCGCCCCAATGCCCAGTTTGACGCGGACATCGGTTTTCTCCCGGGCAGTGAGCAGGAAAAGATCTCCCCCCTCATGCGGCCCATTGTGGACAACCTGGAGATTCTGCTGGATCTGGAGGGGAAGAAAAAGGAGCGGCGCAGCGAAGAGGAGCTGCGGGGGCGCATTGACTACCTCTTTGACACCGGCGTCATCGCTGCCGAGGCCATGAACTTCATGCGGGGCCGCTCCATCACCGATACCTGGCTCATCATCGACGAGGCCCAGAACCTCACCCCCCGGCAGGTCAAGGGCATCATCACCCGGGTGGGAAAGGGCACCAAGGTAGTGCTGCTGGGGGACCCGGCCCAGATCGACCACCCCCTGCTGGACACCCGGAGCAACGGATTGACCTATGCCAGCGCCCGCATGAAGGGCAGTCCCCTGTGCGTCCAGCTGACCATGCTCCCTGACGAGTGCGAGCGTTCCTCTTTGGCTCTGGACGCGGCGATGCGGATGTAAATGAGGGCAGAACTTACATAACACGGCAGATAAGAAAATTTATTTACATTTTACAGGACTTTGGGGGAAGAATTTACATCCCGGTGGTACACTGTGCCTGTGTGAGCGAGAAATACACCATCATAGGGAGGAAAATATGCTATGAGTATCGCACAGAAGCAGACTGCCACACAGTCCCAGAAGCTGATGATCTTTGTCCTGTCCATGTCCCTGTATGGGCTGGCCACCCTGTTCACGGAGCTGATCCCCAAGTTCCAGGTGGGGGTCGTGGAGTTCTCCGTGGAGTACTTCCTGTTCATCCCCCTGACCCTGGCCATGCTGTTCGACCCTCTGTCCGCCGCCCTGGGCGCCGCCACCGGCGAGCTGGTGTTCAGCGAGATCATGCTGGGTCAGTTCGGCGGCCTGGGCGAGCTGGAGAAGTTCCTCACCGTCACCATCGGCGTATACATCGCCGGACGGCTGGTGAAGGACCCCAGAAACCGCGCCATGGTGGGCGTGGCCGCCATCAGCGGAACCGCCGCTCAGCTGCTGATGGGCACTGTGGTGGACATCCTGAAGGTCCAGCTGGCGGTGGAGGACTTCGAGGCCGTGGCCGGCCTGCCTGAGAGCGTGTTTGCCACCGAGGGCTTTGCCTTCCTCAACGACCTGCTGTTCTCCGGCATCCTGTTCTGCCTGCTGCCCACCCTGTACCTGGTACCCAAGCTGTACGGCAAGATCGAGCCCCTGCTGGGCATGGCTCCCCGCACCCCGGACAGCACCGTCAGCAGCATCAGCCCCAAGGCCCTGGCCGTGTGCGCCATCGGCTTTGTGTGTGCCATCGTGGCTGAACTGGCCGCCACTGCCGGTATGTCCCTTATTGACTGGGAGGCCGAGTGGGCCGAGAGCGGCACCGCCCTGGCGGTAGGCATGGTCGCTGCCGCTGCGGTGGCCATCATCGCCCTGCTGGTCATCAAAAAGAACGCCGGGAAAAAGGCCGCGGTGAACTGACATGAACGCGGTTGAGATCGACGGCCTGACCTATACCTACCCAGGCGCCCCTCAGCCCACCCTGAAAGAGATCTCCCTTCAGATCGAGAAAGGGGACTTCCTGGCGGTCGTTGGCAACAACGGCTGCGGGAAGTCCACTTTGTGTAAGGCCCTCAACGGCCTGATCCCCCACTTTATCACGGGGATCATGGAGGGAAGCGTGCGGGTGGAGGGGCTTGACACCCGGGAGAGCGACGTGGGCGTCCTGGCCCAGAAGGTGGGCTATGTATATCAGGACTTTGAAAACCAGATCGTCCGGCCCACCGTGCTGGACGACGCCTCCTACTCCTGCCTGAACTACGCCTTCCCCGACTACCTGGCGCGAGGCAGGACCGCGTTGAAGCAGTGCGGTCTGGAGGGCAGAGAGGACGAGTACGTCTGGCAGCTCTCCGGCGGTCAGACCCACCTGCTGGCCCTGGCCGGCGCGGTGTCTCTTCAGCCGGACATCCTGATTCTGGACGAGCCCATCGCCCAGTTGGACCCCATGCACGCCGACCGGATCTATGCGGTCCTCCGGGACTTGAATGAGAACCACGGCAAGACCATCCTCGTCATTGAACACCATACCGAGTACATCGCCGACTACTGCAAGCATGTGATGCTGATGAGGGACGGCCAGGTGCGCTGGATACTGCCCACGGAGAATGCCCTCCAGCGGGTGGAGGAGCTGGAGGAATGCAATATTTTTCCGCCCCAGGTGACCCAGGCGGCCCACCGGCTGCGGAAAGCAGGCCGTCTTCCGTCGGACATCCCCCTGCCCACCACCGTGGAGGGAGGAAAAACCGCCTTCGCCGGACTGCATTATATCTCCCGGGAACGTCCGGCGCCAGCTGTCCCAGACGGAGAGAGCGCAGTCTCCTTCCAGGACGTATCTTTGGCCTACCGCTCGGTAAAGGGGGAGCCCCACACCGTGTTCGACGGCCTGAACCTGAACATACGGAAAGGGGAAAAGGTGGCCCTCATCGGCTCCAACGGGGCGGGCAAGTCCACCCTCATGAAGCTGATGGTGGGTCTGCTGAAGCCCAATTCCGGCACAGTTTCCCTCTTTGAGGAGGCCATTGGGGACAAAAAGGCCGAGGATCTGTACCGGCAGATCTCCCTGGTGTATCAAAACCCGGAGGAGATGTTCATCAAGGACTCCATCCGCGCCGACATCGCCTACGCCATGGAGGTGCGGAACGTCCCGGAGTGGGAGAAACGCACCGGGGAGCTGCTGGAGCGGTTCCGGTTGACGGAGCTGCAGGACCGGGACGGTCGCCTCATGTCCGGCGGGCAGATGCGCCGGGCCAGCCTGGCCATCGGGATCGCCTTGAATCCCGGCATTCTGCTGCTGGACGAGCCCACCGCCAACCTGGACATCGCCACCCGGCGGGAGATCATGGCGGTCCTGTCCGATATGAAGGACATCATTCAGACCGCCGTCATCGCAACCCACGATATGCAGCTGGTGTGCCAGTGGGCGGAGCGAATCATTGTGCTGTGTAACGGCCAGGTGGTGGCCGACGGCGCCCGGGACGAGATCTTTGCCCGGACTGATGTGGTGGAGCGGGTGGGCATCCGCCCGCCGGAGATCTTCTCCATGGCGCAGGCTTTAGACAGCCGTTCCATGTGCTATACCATTGACGAGTTCCTGTCATCCTTTCAGGAGGTGTGACCGCTGTGGAAAAATTGACCGCGAAACTCTCGGAGAGCATTCTGGACAAGCTCTCCATGGACTTTCTCCGCAATCAGGTGCTGAAGAACGCCTATGGCAATGATGACACCGTCATCGCCGCGCTGGACCCCCGGGTCCTGCTGGCCTGGTACCTGTTTTTCGGCCTGGTGCCCTGGTTTGTCAGCGACATCCCCTTCCTGCTGGGGTGCTTCCTGCTGGTGATGGCCACCACCCTCCTGGCGAGAGTGGCAGGGCTGGTGCTGTTCCTCTTCGCCCTGGGGGTGTTCTCCCAGACAGGGTATCTCTTTGTGGTGACCCTGCTCTTTGGAGGCGACGCCTCCGCCATTGCCCCGTTGCTCATCCTCACGTTGAAGGTGGCCACCATCTCCCTGGCCTCGGTGACCGTGTTCTCCGGGCTGGACCCGGACAAGCTGTCCAACGGTCTCATGTGGTACGGCTGCCCGGAGCGGCTGAGCTTTTCCATTTCCTACGCCTACCGGATGCTGCCCATGCTGATGGAGGAATTCCAGAACGTGCTGCTCTCCTACCGGCTGCGGGGCAATCCCCCCGCCCACGAGACCTTCGGGGGCAAGGTGAAGTACCTGGTCTATCAGGTGAAGATCATCATGCAGTCCTTCTACCCTCTGATGCTCAACACCGCCAAGCGCTCCCGCACCACGGTGGAGGCCCTGGAGCTGAGGGGCTACCGGTATGCGGCGGTGAACAAGTCCGTGAAGAAGATCAAGCTGGCCGCCCTGAAGGTCACCTATAACGATGGACTGTTTCTGGCCATCTCCTTTCTGGTGGTGGCGGTGGCCGTCCTGATCTCCACACTGCTGTAAGTAAGAAAGAAGGTTTTTTCTCTTGCGCCTGGATTTTCACACCCATGGGAAGCTGGCCAAAAAGCTCCCGTTTTCCACCACCTACACAGACTGGCTCTTCGGCGAGGCCCGACGGGCCGGCCTGGACGCCCTGTGCCTGACGGAGCACTTCAACACCCTCCAGTTTGCCGATGTATACGGCTACATCGCCTCCGTGAGCCGGAGAACCGGGGACGCTCTGGAGCTGGAGAACGGCCTGAAAATTTTCCCCGGTATGGAGACCGATGTGGCCGAGGGGGGCCACATCCTGTCCGTCGGGCCGCTGGAGGCCATTCTGGAGCTGAACCGGCGGCTGGAGCCCCACAAGGAGAAGGGAAATTTTATGCCCTTCGCCCAGCTGATGGATCTGTTCGACCAATACCCGGTGGTAGTGGGCTGCGGCCACCCCTTCCGCGCCGGCGGCCATGTGCCCGAGCTGCCTCAGGGGCAGCTTCGGCGGCTGAGGTTCCTGGATCTCAACGGCAAGGACCTGGCGCTGGACCGGGATCGGACGGAGCGGCTCACCTACGCTCTGGGGAAAGAGCTGGAGATCCCTGTGGTGTCCGGCAGCGACACCCATCAGGCGGTGCAGTACGGCTGCGTCACCACGGTCTTTGAACGGGATGTGGACACCGTCCCCGCCCTCTATGGGGAGATGACAGCCGGCCGCTATACCATTGATCTATCCGACACCGCCGCCTTCCAGGTGCGTACCGCCTGCCTGCTGAAGCGGTCCCTGAAGGAGATCCACGCCCTGGGAGGCGACTATGTGGCCATTCTGACCCGGGAGGCCACCGCATGACCGCCCTGACGGATCCTCTGGCGGAGGGGGCCGTCCAGGCGGTATTGGAGGCGGGGGAACTGCTGGCCGATCCCGCCGCCGTCAGGAGCATCCGGGCCAAGAGCGAGACGGACTATGTCACCAACGTAGACCTGGCGGTGCAGGAGTTTCTGCGGGAGCGCTTGGCGGCCCTGGCCCCGGACGTCCAGTTCATGGGAGAGGAGCAGGACAATTCCGCTCTGGACCTGACCCGTCCCTGCTGGATCCTGGATCCGGTGGACGGCACCACCAACCTGATCCATCAATTCCAGCACAGTGCGATTTCCCTGGCCTTGGCGGAGGGTGGACAAATCGTCTTCGGTGTGGTATACAATCCTTATACGGAGGAGTGCTTCACCGCCCGCCGGGGCGGCGGAGCATTCCGAAACGGGGTTTCCATCCAGGTCAGCGCCGTCTCCCGGCTTGCGGACAGCCTTCTGTCCACCGGCACCGTTCCCGGCCGGCGGGAGCTGGCGGACACGGCGTTTCGCCAGATGCGGGCGCTGTATGACCGGTGCCAGGACATCCGGCGGACGGGCTGTGCCAGCCTGGAACTGTGCGATGTGGCCTGCGGACGGCTGGAGGGCTATGTGGAGCTTGTACTCCAGCCCTGGGACTACGCCGCTGGAATGCTCATCGTGGCAGAGGCCGGGGGACAGGTTACCGCTCCTGGCGGCGCCCCCCTTTCTCTGGCGGAGGGCGGGCCTCTGCTGGCCTCCAATGGGCGGCTCCACGGCGCGCTGCAAACAATTTTGAAAGAATGAGGGTTTCGTCATGGACCTGCGCCTTCCCGCCGCCGCTGGGGAACTGACCCGGGCGGAGCAGAAGATCCTGGATTATATCAACACCAACACAGATACCTTCCTGTTTTCGTCCATTGGGCAGCTGGCGGAGCGGCTGGAGCTCTCCGACGCCACGGTCTCCCGCTTCGCCCGCCATGTGGGCTGCCGGGACTTCAAGGCGCTGAAATCTCTGGTGCTGGAGCAGTCTCCGGGCCCGGCGGTAAAGCTGGCGGCCACACTCAGTCAGGGAGCGCGTTTTTCCCCACAGGCCTGGCTGGAGCGGCAGCGGGCGTACCTGGAGACGACCATACAGCAGCTCTCCACCGGGGAGTTTGACCGGGCGGTGGAGGCCCTCTGTTCCGCCCAGCGGGTATTCGTCCACGGGAAAAACGCCTCCGCCTCCCTGGCTCAGCTGCTCCACTTCCGCCTGCGCCGGCTGGGCTTACAGGTATCTCTCCTTCCTTCCGGCGGCTCTGAACTGCTGGAAGGGCTCTCCCAGGTCGGCGCAAAAGACCTGGTGGTTCTGTTCAGCTTCTCCAAACTCTCCCGTGAGGGCCGCGTCCTCCTGGAGCACAGCCGGGCCACCGGTTACCGGACGCTGGCCTTTGTGGGACGAACCTGCCTGCCCGCGGAGGAGCGGGCGGACGTCAGTCTGTTCGCCTACCGCGGCACCGAAAAGGAGTATCACTCCATGGCTGCCCCCGCCGCCCTGCTGGACGCCCTGGCCGTCGCTGCGGCGGAGCGGTTAGGAGCCGAAAGCGCGGAACGCCTTCAACTGCTGCACCAGATGAAAAAAGACTACTTTCCGGATGGATGAACGCATCCCCCATGTGTGCACACATGGGGGATGCGTTCATTTTTCAGGATAACACACGAATTTTACATGTATTTTACTGCGCTGCGGTAGTGGGCATCCACCGGATGTGATATGGTAAATTAGGTTTATTTTATATATTCCTTTATGTGCAGGTCCTTGCTGCCTGTGCACCGTATCAGGAAAGGAAGGGTCTACTGCTATGAAACGCGCAGTTTTATCCGCATGTATCCTGGCATTTGCATTGCTTTTGACAGCCTGTGGTCCGGCATCGTCTGACAGCATAACCTCCACCGGCGATCCCGCCAGTGGAGAGCAGGCTTTCCACTACGGCGGAGATGTGACCCTGCGCATCCTCTCCGGCTCGGAGAACCAGGAGCTGGAGGGCATCCTGGATGACTTCGCCCGGGAACGGGGCGTGAACATCGAGATGGAGTACCAGGGCTCCCTGGATATCATGCGGACCCTCCAGGGGGAAACGGTGGACTATGATGCGGTGTGGCCGGCCAGCAGCCTGTGGCTCACCGCCGGAGACACCCAGTACCGGGTAAAGCACGCCCAGTCCATTTCCATCACCCCGGTGGTATTCGGAATCCGCCAGGGGTTAGCCGAGGAGCTGGGTTTCGTGGGCACGGAGGTGTCGGTCAGCGACCTGCTCTCCGCCATCCAGTCTGGGAAGCTGAACTTCTGCATGACCTCCGCCACCCAGTCCAACTCCGGGTGCAGCGCCTACATCGGTTTCCTTTACGCCCTGCTTGGCAATCCGGATGTGATCACATCGGAGAGCCTTCAGACCCCCGGCCTCTCGGAACAGATCACCCAACTGCTCTCCGGCGTAGACCGGTCCTCCGGCAGCTCCGACTGGCTGAAGGACTTGTTCCTCACCGGCGGCTATGACGCCATGGTGAACTATGAGTGCCTCATCATCAGTGCCAACCAGGAGCTGGAGGCACGAGGCGAGGAGACCCTGTATGCCGTCTACCCCTATGACGGCCTCTCTATCGCGGACTCCCCCCTGGGCTATGTGGACAACGGGGATACTGAGAAGGAGCAGGCTTTTCTGGATCTGCAGGAATACCTGCTTTCCGACGAGGTGCAAAACGAGATCCAGCTCACCGGCCGCCGCACCGGCTACGAGGGGGTGTCGGCAGAAAACCGGGATGTGTTCCGCGCCGACTGGGGTATCCAGCCCGACCGGGTGCTCTCTCCTATTCGGATGCCCTCCACCGATGTGCTGATGGAGTGCCTGAGCCTATACCAGACGGAGTTCCGCAAGCCCTCCCTCACGGTCTACTGTCTGGACTACTCCGGAAGTATGGAGGGAACGGGCCGGGAACAGATGGTGGAGGCCATGAGCCAGATCCTGATCCAGGAGAACGCGGAGAAGAATCTGCTCCAGGCCTCGGAGCATGAGGTCAATATCCTCATCCCCTTTGAGGGCTACCCGCGGGACGTCTATGCTGCTGTTGGAAATGGCAGCAAGCTGGAAGCTCTCTATACACAGGTGGAGGCAGAAACGGCCACAGGCGGTACGGATATTTACTCCGCAGCCATGGAGGGCCTGCGGCAGCTGGGAAACTACGACCTGAGCCAGTACACCCCCGCCATCATCCTGCTGACGGACGGAGTGTCCGATGGCAGCATCGACGCTTTCCAAACCGCCTATGAGGCATTCGAAGCAGATGTACCGGTGTTCTCCATCATGTTCGGCTCCGCCGATCCCACCCAGCTGGAAGAACTGGCGGAACTGGCCCACGCCCAGGTCTTTGACGGGCGGGAGGATCTGATCGGGGCCTTCCGCAGTGTGAAGGGGTACAACTGAGATGAAGAAGGGACATCTGCGGCAGCTGGCGCTGGCGCTGGGCGGGGGGATCGCGGTCTTTCTGGTTCTGGCCCTGGCCCTCCGATGGAACTTCCTCTTCAGCGCCGTGCTGGGGGTGGGAATCTATCTGGGCCTGTGGTTCCTGCTGGCCCCCAAAGTGGATCCTATCACCCTCTATTTCGCCAAGCGGCCGGACGGTGGCGAGATGCAGGCCCTGATGGAGGAGGCGGAACGGGGTCTGAGAGCCATTCGGTCCGCTGCCGGCCGTATCACGGACGTCCGGACCCATGAGGATGCGCTGGCCCTCACCGAGACTGGAGATCATCTCTATCGGTATCTCTGGGAAAACCCGGAGAAGATCCCGTCGGCTAACCGCTTTCTCACCTACTATCTGGACACGGTGGGCCGGATCTTGGGGCAGTATGTGAAGTTCCAGGAGGCCGGGCTGAGGACTTCCGAGGTGCGGGAGTTCCAGCGGAAGGTGCGGGCCATCCTGCCCAAGCTGAAAACTGGATTCGAGGCACAGCTCAGTCAGCTGATGGCCTCGAAGCGGTTTGACGCGGAGGCGGATATGAAGGTCATGGAGGGCCTGCTGAACACGGAGGGATTCCAATGGGAAGCAAATCAAAATGGATCGGTCTGATCATCCTGCTGGCCGTCATCGGGGCGGCGGCGGTCTATCTGTTGCTGGGAGGCGGCCCCCAGCCGGAGCCCGCTGTCCTGCGGGGCTATGTGGGGGGCGAGAAGATCGGCCTGCTGGAGGACGAGGCGGTACAGGACATCCCGGGGCGGAACTACGGGCTCACCCTGGACTATGCCAAGGCAGGTTCCCTGGACATGGTAACGGCGGATCACGAGGGCCGGAATTTCCTCTTTCCCTCCAGCCAGACCGCCCTGGAGTATTACCAGCAGCTCTACGGCGCGCCGGACAGGAGCCAGATCGTGTTCAACACCCCCATCGTCCTCTATACCCACCGGCCCATCCTGGAGGCGTTCCAGAAAGAGGGGCTGGTGACGGAGCGGGATGGGGTGTACTATATGGATATGGCCGGCCTGGTGGCGGAGATCGAGGCGGGCACCGCCTGGGCGGACCTGGGGCTCCCGGAGCTCTACGGCACTGTAGCGGTCAACACCACCGACCCTGTGCGCTCCAACTCCGGGAATATGTTCGCGGGGCTGTTGGCCAATGTGCTGTGCGGCGGGATGGCAGATGAGGACAGCGTGGAGGCTGTGCTGCCCGGCTGAAAGCCATCTTCGAGAAACTTGGCTATATGGAGGCGTCCTCCTCCGACCTCTTCGACCAGTTTCTCAAGACCGGCATGGGGGCCAAGCCCATGATCGCCGGCTATGAAAATCAGCTGCTGGAGTTCGCCGTGGAGAATCCGGAGGACTGGGAGCAGCTGAAGGATGACATCGTGCTGATTTACCCCACTCCCACCGTCTGGTCCTCCCACATCTACATTGCCTTGGACGAAGCGGGGGAGGCGGGTATTGATGCCCTGCTGGACGAGGGGATCCAGCGCCTGGCCTGGGAAAACCACGGTTTCCGTACCGAGGTATCCGGGACGGGCGCCGACGAAGACCACTTCGGCGTCCCCCACCTGGCCGCGGAGATCACCCAGGTGGCCGCCATGCCCAGCTACGCCGCCATGGAGAAGATCATTGCCGCTCTGTCGTAGAGGCGGCCTGCATAGCGCTCCCAGCCATGGCGAATAAAAACCCCATCCTGTCCACTCAGAAGATATCTGAGCTGTACGGAATGGGGTTTTGCTGTTATTGATCTGTCCATCGTGCGAGTGTGCTGATGGGTATACCTCAAGATTTGCGGGGCTGTAAACAATGAGAGTGCCTACCTATCGCTATGTTCCAAAAGTGTCCCTCAAATCTCTTACAACGGGCTGTTCTCATACACAGAGGATGCAATCTTTCAGTTCCATGGCATTGAAAGCAAGCACCGTGCTTTTCTGATCCAGGGGCAGTTCATCCCCATCCACTGTGAAGACCGCCCCGCCGGCCTCCTCCAGGATGATCCGCGCAGCGTTGTGATCCCATGGAGAGGATCGCATGGTTACAAACAGATCTGCCCGGCCTGCGGCCACTTCACACAATTCCAAGGCCACGGAACCCAGACAGCGGACACCCCGAACCTTCCGGGAGAGCCGAATCATCCGCTCTTGGTACGGATGAGGCTCCAGAAAGGTATATTGCAGGCCCGGCGTTGTCAGCAGCAGTTCCGAAAGCTCCCGCCGGCCGGAGGTGTGGATCGGTGTCTGATCCTGCCACGCACCGCCGCCGTGCTTTCCCCAGTACAGCGTTTCCCGCTCCACATCCAGCACCAGGCCGAACAGCGGCAAGCGTCCCTCCCAGCACCCCACGGAGATGGCGTAGTTTTGGTGCTGATTGATAAAATTCGTGGTCCCGTCGATAGGGTCGATATACCAAGTCACCGCCCCGGTGCGATGCGCCTTCGGCGGATACTCCTCCCCCACGATGGAGTCCCGGGGGAAGGCTGTCAGTATTTCATTTCGTAATAACTGCTCGATTTTCCGATCCCAATGAGTGACCAGGTCTTGGTGCCCTGTCTTTTGGCAGATCTCTGCCTCTTCCAGGTGGCACCGCCGCAGAAGATCTCCGGCGTTTTGAACAACTTCCACAGCGACATTGAATCTGTCCATCCTCCACCTTCTTTCCTCTGTTTGATTTATAAAACCACATTCCTTATGGCTTGTCAAGAAGGCTTCACCAGATCACCCGCATCTCCGCGTTATGCAACTGAGGCACCGGGCTGTGGGTCTGGATGTAGCGGACGGTGAGATCCGGCATCTCCACGCCACCCCGCCAGAGGACAGGGCACTCCCGCAGGATCTCATATCCACCTGTGCCCGTGGCCCGGTAGTTGCTGGTGCACAGGCGGAAGGTTCCACCCCCCAGGGGCGAGCCGTCCAACTTCGCCAGCCGGACCACCCGGCTACCCACGGGGCGGCGCAGGTCGAAGGTATAGGCCAGGCCGGCGTAGAAGTCGTAGTTGTAGTGCTCCACCTTAGGGAGCAGGAACTCCTCCGAAATCTGGGGCTGGCCATCAACCAGGGTGAAGTAGGAGGCGCACCGCTCCAGTGTCTGCCGCAACACCTCCTCCGTTACCTCCAGCACCACCAGGGTGTTGGCAAAGAGATAGGCCGCCGTCACCCCCCGCATGGTCACGGGAGAGGCCAGCCCCACCGGGTCGTTGCCCAAGCTGGTACAGGAGAAATCCCCCCCGGTCTCCGCCAGCTGCACCTGGTTGAACAGGGCGGCCACCCGGCTTCCGTGGAGGGCGGCGTCCAGCTTCCCCTCCGGTGGAATGGGGGGGGCCAACTCCCCGATGGGCTGGTCCAGCCAGTCCTGTACGGCATTCTCCAGTGGAAGCAGACTCTGATAAGGCTCTGCTGGGTGGATTGCGCCCACCGCTGTCAATCTGGATCGGAAGGAACTGCGTGTTCCCTCCCACTTACCGGAAATATGGAGAAACTGCCCCGCATTGGCGGGGGGCTGAACGGCGTAGGTGCCGGACAGATTCACTCCCTCCACCGCCATGTGCTGGTGGCCGGTGAGGAGCAGGTCGAAGTCCAGCTCCCGGGCAATTTTACAGGCCAGATTCTCACCGCTGTCCGAGAGCACCCGCCCTGTCTCCAGCTCCTCCTCAAAGCCGCCGTGGTAGATGCACACACAGACATCACACTGTTCCCGGAGGGCGGCGCAAGTCGCTCGTGCGGCCTGAAAGGCGTCGGTAACCCGAATCCGCTCCAAGTTCTGTGGCTGCTCCCACACGTTTACGAAGTCGGTGACCACGCCGGTGATCCCTACCCGCAGGCCGTTGGCCAGGGTGTGCACCGCCCAGGGACGGATGCGCAGCTCTCCCCCCAAGTCCTCTACATTCGTGCACAGGCAAACTCCGTCCATCGCCTGCAGATAATCCCGGAGTGCCTCGTAGCCGAAGTTGAAGTCGTGGTTGCCCAGGGTGAAGTAGTCCAGCCCCAGGGCGTTGAATGCGGCGGCCACCGGGTGGATGGGCCACTCCTCCCGGTGCTCCAGGTAGTACTGGGTCAACGGCGTCCCCTGGAGGGCGTCGCCGCCGTCCAGCACCAGGGTGTTCCCATCCTTTTCAACCTGAGCGGCCAGATTCAGCAAACCGGCGTTTTCCGGGCTGTTGGAGGCATAGGTCACCGGGAATACATGGCCATGGGTATCTGAGGTATAGTAGATTTGAAACGTCTTCTCCATGCTTACCCCCTGGCCAGCTTGACCCGGATCTTGGTGGAGATCCATTCTACAATCAGCACCAGCACAATGAGACCCGCCAGGATGGCGCCGGCCTCCTCCCAGCGGTAGGAGTTCATGGCGAAGATCAGCGGCGCGCCGATGCCGCCGGCTCCCACCAGTCCCAGCACGGTGGCATCCCGCAGGTTGATGTCAAAGCGGTAAATGGCGGTGGAGGCGAAGTTGGGCATCAGCTGGGGCAGGATGCCGTAGCGGATCTTCTGCCAGGTGGTGCAGCCCGCCGCGTCCAGGGACTCCAGCACCCGCACATCCAGGTCCTCGATGGCCTCGATATACATTTTGCTCACCATGCCAACAGAACACAGGGACATGGTCAGAAGTCCCGCGAAGGCGCCGGGGCCGGTGACCCGGATGAACATGAGCCCGTAGACAAAGGCGGGCACGGTGCGGATGGCCATAATGATGATGCGCCCCACAAAGGCCACGGGCTTGGGCGTCAGATTGGAGGCTGAGAGAAACGCCAGGGGAATGGAGATAATCGCGCCCACGATGGTACCCAGGAACGCGATACAGATGGTCTCCAGCAACAGGTAGGGTACGCCCTGGGTGGTGAAGTTGAACAGCAGGTCCGTGTCCGGGTGGAAGATGCCCGCCAGGATGTTCCAGGCGATCACCGCGCCGTTTTGGGTGGTGCCCGCCGTCTCCACGGCGGAGCCGCTCCAGACCAGCAGGACCACCACGACCAGTGCCACAGCCAGCTCAAACACCCAGCGGCGGGGCCGCTGCGCATAGGCCGCTTCGATTCGGTTGTTCATGGCGTCCCCTCCTTATACCAGCCGCTTCCGGGCGGCGCGGCTGATGGTCTCGATGATGAACACGGTGACGAACAGGGCCAGCAGGATCATGCCCACGCTGGCGTACTCCCGCCAGCCGATCTTCTCGTTGAGGATCAGGCCCAGTCCGCCGGCGCCCACATAGCCCAGGATGGAGGCGTAACGCACATTGCCCTCGAAGCAGAACAGGCAGTTGGAGAGATAGGAGGGCAGCACCTGGGGCACGATGGCGCTGATGAACGCCCGCACCTTGGTGGCCCCCATGGCCTCCATGGCCTCGAAGGGGCCCATGTCCACGGTCTCGATCTCCTCGTAGAGGATCTTTCCGATGTAGGCAAAGGTGAAAATGGCGATGGCCGTGGTGCCCGCCAGGGTGCCCAGGCCAAAGATGTAGGTGGCGATCAGGGCGGAGACCAGGGTGGGCAGGGTCCGGATAATGCTCAGCAGCAGCCGCATGGCGGCCACCACCACCCGGCTGTGGATGATGTTGGTGGAGGCCAGCATGGCAAAGGGCACCACCAAAATCGAGCCGATGAAGGAGCCCAGCAGGGACATCTTGATGGTGTCAAACAGGGGCTGCCAGATCTGGGACATATAGTCCCACTCCGGCGGGATCATCTCCCCCAGGATTACAAAGAACTCCCGGATCCGGCTGACGAGAACGCCCATGTCAAAACCAGTGACCTCTACCGAGAGGGCCGTCATGGCCACCAGAATGACTGCCGCCAGGGGCGCCCGGGAGCGGGGCTTGGATACCTGTTTCCCGTTGGGGAGCGTGAGCAGTTTGGGCGGGAAGATCTTGTCGTATACGCTCATGCCGGCTCCTCCTGCTTCCCCTGGTAGATGGCGTCCAGCACCCCCTGATCTACCTGGTCAGCCGGACCGTCGTAGACGATCTCGCCGGCCCGGATACCAACCACCCGGGTGGCGTACTGGAGGGCCAACTCCACATGGTGGATGTTGATGAGTACCGTGATGTGCATGTCCCGGTTGATGCGCTGGAAGTCATCCATCACCTGCTTGGCGGTCACCGGGTCCAAGGAGGCCACCGGCTCGTCCGCCAGGATGATCTGGGGGTTCTGGGCCAGGGTGCGGGCCAGGGCCACCCGCTGTTGCTGCCCGCCGGAGAGCTGATCAGCCCGGACAAAGGCCTTGTCCAGAATCCCCATCTGGTCCAGCGCCTCCAGGGCCTTCATCTTCTCCTCTTTCGTGAAGATGCCGAAGGTAGCCCGCCACCAGGGTAGGTCGGGGACGAAGGCGGTGAGCACGTTCTTGATGACAGTGGTTCGGGTGATGAGATTAAAGGACTGGAAGATCATGCCGATCTTCCGCCGGAACTTCCGCAGGCTCTTCCCGTGGAGGGTCATCACGTCGGTGCCGTCTACCGTCAGTTCCCCCTGGGTGATGTCGTGCATCCGGTTGATGGTGCGGATCAGAGTGGACTTGCCTGCGCCGGACAGGCCGATGATGGCCACGAACTCCCCCTGGTCAATGGTCAGGTTGATATGCCGCAGAGCCTCATATCCATTGGGATAGCGTTTTTCTACCTCTTTGAATTCTATCATTGTATGATCTCCATTCCAAACGAGGGAGGAAAGCCGCGGCCTCCCTCCCTCGTTTTTGGTCCTTGCTGGATTGTTTTAGCCCGCGCTGTTCAGAGACTGGATCATCTCCTGGGCGGCCCGCTCGGAGTCGTAGTCGGAGGACTGGGCGGGCAGATAGCCGTTGTGGCTGTAGATAGCGATGACCTCTTTGCCCTCTTCAGTGTTGCCGATATTGATGAAAGCCTCGGACAGGGCGGCCTTGAAGTCGTCGTCCATGATGGGAGAGGTCTTGCTGACGCTGATGGTATCGTTGTAGATGGCGGGAGTGACGCCCACCACGGCGGTGTCGTCCCAGATGCTGTTGGTCATGCCGTACTCGCCGGTCCACTCGTCCTCATAGTCCCGGCGGGCATCGGCATAGGTGCAGACGATGTCCACCTGACCGGAGGCCAGACGGGCGAAGGCGCTGCCGTAGGAGTCGGACTGCACCGCGTGGGGCAGGTCAGTGATGTTCTTCTCGAAGTTCTCCTGCAGCCACAGGGAGGGATAGATGTAACCGGCGGGAGAGGAGGAGTTGGCCACGCTCCAGTTGGCGCTGCTCACGTCCTCCCAGGTGAGGGCCTCACCGGCGTTGACCTGGGCGGCCAGCTCCTGGCCCTTCTCAGAGGGACCGGCGATCATCAGAGCGCGGTAGCTGGTGACCTGCTCGGTGGTGGGCTCAGTGGGGGCGTTGTCGTTCCAGTCCTTGGCGTTATCGGAATCGATGGACAGACCGTCCCGGGTGGCGGTCAGCAGCACGTCGCAGCCGTCGTCATAGAGCACATAGGTGCCGCCGGGGATCAGGCCCACATCGGCAGTGCCGGCGGCCAGGGCCTCGCCAACCGCCTCGTAGCTGGTACCCACGGTGATGTCCACCTCGCCCACGTCGTAGCCCAGCTTAGCCAGCTCATCGGTGAGCATCTGCTTCAGGGGTTCGGTGGCGGTGATGATCTCCTCCGGCTCCCGAGAGGGGACAAAGGCGATGCGCAGGGTATCGATGGTCTTGTTCCCGCTCTCCTGGGTGCTGCTGGTGTCCGGCGTGCTGCCGGAGCCCTGGGTGTCCTCCGTGTTCTGACCGCCGCAGCCGGCCAACAGGCCAATGCACATCACGCCGGCCAGCAGGAGAGAAAGTGCTTTTTTCATACTGTGATCCTCCTCGATGTTTCGTTTATGTTTTGGGGTTGATTTTGGACTTATCTGTTACAGAGGGGAAACCCTCTGATAACCGTTTCGGGAAGTCAGGCGGTATCGCCGATCTTCAGGTGGGTGGGCACTGTGACGGTCACCGCCTGGGAGCGGCGCTGGCTGATCCGGCCAAAGAGCAGCTCCAGGGCGTTCTCCCACACATAGTCCGGGAACATCTCCAGACAGGTGCCGGTGGGCCACTTGCTCTCCAAAGTCTGAATATCCTGATAAATAATGACCGCCACATCTTTCGGCACACGGATGCCCAGCTCCCGGAAAGCCTCCAGAGCGCCCTCAGCCACCTCGTCGCTGCCCAGCAGTATGGCCTCAGCCAGAGCATGTTCCTCCACGGCCTTCTTGGCCAGTGCATAGCCGCTCTCCCGGCTGATCTCCCCCACATGGAAGGTGCGGGGATCGTACTGGCCGCGCTCCTCCAGGATACGCTGGATGGCTGCCAGGCGGTGGGCACCGATGCGGCCATTGGGCCCGTCGTAGATGCCGCCGATATACCCCAGGCCGGTGTACCGCTTCTGATCCAGCAGATAGGACACCATCTGCTCCTGGCCCCGGTCAAAGTCCACCTGCACTTGGTCGAACTCATAGTTGTGCTGATTGGAGTTCACGAAAACGATAGCAAAGGACAGAGAGCGGAGAAAGTCGATCTCTTTCTCGCTGAACACACCCAGGGCAATGATGCCGTCCACTTTCTGGGGCTCCCCAAAGGTCAGCCGCACAAAGGAGACCTCATACTGGTCCGTCATCATCTGCACCAGGCAGGACAGAGAGGACAGCCGCACATTGGGCCGATCCGGGCGTATGATTCGCCAGTCCGCCACCCCGATGACCAGATGAGTCTTGTGCTCCGCCGCCTTCCGCTGCCGTGGGGACACATAGCCCAGGGCGTGAGCCGCCTGAAAAATCCGGGCCCGCACCTCCGGCGTGACAGAGATATTGTCATCCTTATTTAGAACTCGGGAAACCGCGGCAGCCGAGACCTGGGCGGCCTGGGCTACATCTTTAATGGTTGCCATGAAGTTCCCCCTTTTATGTCGTTCTAAACCCATTATATTTCTGATGCTGTCGAAGTCAATAGATTTTACTAAAATTTTACTAAATAATAAATCGCCTATAACAGACAAGCGCCCTCAAATCCTGCTGGGGAATAAAACAAAGAAAAACCTCCACCATTTACAGAAAGCCCGCGCTTCGCTATACTGAAGGCAGAAAAAGAATGGAGGTACGGCAATGGCGGGCAGGCGGATCTGTGCTGGGTACTACCGGCGGTACGATGGCAAGGTGGTCTATGTGATTTCCACGGCCACCGATGCCGACACCGGAGAGGAGACCGTCATCTGGACTTCCTATCCTTTCGCGGATGTCCCCAGGTACTGCACCTCCAGCAAAAAATCCTTCTGCACCTTCGTAAAAGTGGATGGAGAGCGGAAGGCCAAGTACAAGCGGCAGATAAACATGAAGATCTCAGCGGCTGCCATCGAAAGACTGGAAGATGAGGGCTTCCGGGGGCCGGTGCGCAAACGGCATCGGCGGCAGTTGGATGAAGAATACGACTCCCGAGAGTATCAGCAGTCTCTCACCTACTACGCTTACGCCAAGGAACTCTGCGAGAACTACACCTTCGACTGGAACAAATACCACCTTTGCGTGAAAGAAAAAAGATATGCGGCCATCACACGAAGTGATTTCGCCAAGCTGAAAGAGGATCTGCAGTTTCTGGACAACGCTCTGAAAACCATCCTGTCAGAATACCGGGACTATTTCCGGGAGCGGTTTGTAGACGGCCTGTCCATCCGCAAGTACGCAGAGGCCCATCAGCTCAACCGGGGCAGCGTGGACTATCTGCAAAAGAAGTTTTTCTCTGCCTGGCTCGTCTGCTGAAGGAGCGGGACGAAGCAGATGGAAAATGCCGTCTGCGGAAACCGGCGCAAAACTGAATCGACCCAACACTGAGCGGAGCGTCTGCTGACCAAGCAGGCGCTCCGCTTTTCTATCAGAAATATGTCAAAAGGATATTATTTCCCCAATACATAATGAGGGGGTTAAAAGAAGCACAGGTGTGTCAATTCTATGTCACTTCAGAAATGTCCTCGGGTAAAGTAGTAGAGGGGGTAATCAAAATGAAAGAGTCTGCCTACAAAAATTATGAGGAGCTGCCGCTGTTTCTCAACTCAAAAACAGTGGCGAAGGTATTGGGCGTCTCACCGTCCAGCGGATATGAACTGATGCACGAGCCGGGCTTCCCGGTACTGCGCATCGGCAACAGGATGGTGGTACCCAAGGAGCAGTTCATCCAGTGGGTGAAGGAACACACAGGAGGCGGCACATGAAGTACGGAAATTATCGGGACGGTTTCTTCCTGCCCAACGAGTTGTTCCAGCTGGGACTGGACTATGGCGAGCTGGCGGTGTACAGTTTCCTGAAACGGTGCAAAAATCGAAAGACGCATCAGTGCTGGCCCAGCATCAAAACCATCGGCGAAGCAGTGGGCATGAGTGAAAATACTGTCCGCAAGTACATCCGTCAACTGGAGGAGCGTGGTCTCATCACCACCGAACCCACCGAGGTCATTACCAAGTCCAGCGGCAGGCGCAACGGAAATCTGCTGTTTACTCGCCGGCCTATCGGAGAGGTGATTGACCAGCACTACGACCGCCAACTGGCGGAATTGGAGTTAGCCACAGAACGCCAGCGAGTGGCGAAACTCCTGCGGGCGCGGGAAAGCCCAACGTGACCGCCTGTGGGCCACTGTGTGCCCCGATTGCGGGAGGGGCAGAGTCCCTGCCCCTCTCGGCGGGTTTCAGGCCAGTGTGGGCCGGTTGTGGGAGGCGTTGCGGTACAAGGCTTCCGGCCCTTTTGGAGCGGAACCGAAGGACGAAAGGGAAAGCAGGATAAACGCCGGGATCGCCGGTGGCGCCTCCGGCCGGTCACAACTGCCCGCAGTGCGGGCAGTTACGGGAGTTTTGGGTGTATCAAAAGTGGGGTCAAAAACAGGCGGCGGGGATCACGTTTGTGGTCACAATCCCCGAACTCCTACTGCCATAACGAAAAAACAGGGGTCATGCCCCGGAAAGGAGCAGTTTATGGGCAAAAAAGAGAGATTCGCCTTCTATCTCACCCCGGAAAAGAAAGCCATTCTGGAGCGGAGGTACCGGGAGGACGGGAGCCGAAGCATGACCGCCTTCATCGAGCGGGCGGTGGACTTTTACCTGGATTACCTCAGCGCCAACGACGCCGGTCTGTTCCTCCCCACCTCCATCAAGTCTTACCTGGATGGGCGGCTGGGACAACTGGAGGAACGGCTGTCCGCTATCGCCTTCCGGCAGGCAGTGGAGCAGGACATGGTGGCCGGCATCCTCGCCGACGCCTATCAATTCAGCGACGAGGATCTCCGCCGCCGGAGATCGGAGAGCGTGCAAAATGTGAAAAAGACCAACGGCCGTGTCTCGCTGGAGCAGCGGGTACGTGGGGCTTGGGAGGAGGGCGATGAGTGGCAAGACTGATCCTGAAAAGCCCCTACCTGAAGTGTGACGGAGGAAATTCTGTCAGCGGCTATCTGCGCTACATCGGGACCAGAGAGCGGGTGGAACTGCTCCCGGATGACCGTCCGCCAACGAGAAAGCAGGAGCAGCTCATCACAAAACTGGTGAAGGATTTTCCTAATAGCAAAGAACTGGACGAGTATTTGGACTACGCGGAGAAGCCCACCAAAGCCAACGCCTCCGCCTTCATTACCAGGGTGCTGGAGGAAAACTGGCCGGCGGTGCAGCAGTCAGAGGGCTACATGAAGTACATCGCCACCCGTCCACGGGCGGAGCGGCTGGGTGACCACGGACTCTTTGGGGACGAGGATGGCGTGGACTTAACCAAAGCAATGGAGGAATTGGATCAATACACCGGGAATGTTTGGACGCACATCCTCTCCCTGAAACGGGAAGATGCCGCCCGGCTGGGATACGATAATGCCAAGGCATGGATGAATCTGCTCCGGGCCAACCGCAATGACATCGCCGCTGCTATGAACATCCCGCCGAATCACTTCCGCTGGTATGCTGCCTTCCACGATGAGGGGAAGCACCCCCATGTCCACATGATGGCGTGGTCAACGGTGCCGGGGGAAGCCTAACGCTGTCCACCATCATCGGCCATGTGTCCAGCGCCACCACTCTAAACACCTACACCCATGTCACCGACGCCATGCGGCAGAACGCGGCGGACAAAATCGACCGGGGGATCGAGAGAGCCGAACCGAAACCCAGACAAGAGCCCGTGCCCCAGAAACCCGTCCCCAGTACCTTCCAAGCCCACAAGGGACAGCGGCGCAAACCAGGCACCGGATGCGTTAGCCAAATTAATGACCACCTGTGGGAGGGCCGCTACTCCCCCATCGTCAACGGCCAGCGCATGGCCCGGAACGTCTACGCGAAAACGGAAGCCGAGTGTGAGAAAAAGCTGGCAGAACTGATCCGGGAAATGAAGGCAGAGATCGTCGCTGGAAAAAACCGTATGAAACCGGAAAATATAGCAGGTTGACCAAGCGATACTGACGTATTGCACAAACGGGCCTCCGAAGGCAAAATGCCCTCGGAGGCCCGTCTTTTTCCTGTCTGTGGCTGGTTATGTGGTCAAAGGCAAAAGCCGAAATTCGAACCATCAAAAATAGTTGCAAAAAGCAAAGAAAACACCCGCTTTTCGCCTGGAAAGCGGGTGTTTTGTGGAGCTGCTACCCAGATTTGAACCGGAGACCTCATCCTTACCAACTGGTTGGGAGCCTTCCGGCCCTTGATTTTCAACACTTTCCGACCATTTTTGCTCCAAAAAGATGAGGTCGGTCGTACTCTTTACTCCGTTGATTCCGTACAGTCCTTTCCCCGTGTGGGTCAGCGTGTGGGTCAAACATAGGGAGCCTCTGTTTCTGGAGAGCTCCAGATATTTTTATTGCTCCTCCTGTGCCCGTTCCCGGTTATAGGAAAACCAGTCCATACAAAGTTTTCCGAGGCTATTTCCCTTTCATTTTAAATACCCAAGAAAAATCCTTGACCCAGTAATTCCTCTGTATTCGCCAAAGTATCCATTGCATGATCGTGATCCTGCAGTGCAACTGCCGCTAAAAGATAATTGCAGACACAAAACAAGGCCGTCAATGAGCTCTTATACGATACACCTGTTGTCTGACAAGGTAAAATGATATCTCCGTACGGGTGAATCTCCTTGTTTCCCGCTTTGGTAAACAAAATGACTTTAATTCCTTTTCGTTTGATCCACGAAACCAAATTGGCCGTCATTTTTGAATAGCGGGGAGTCAAAAATGCAATGCAGATATCCTCAGGCTGGATTCCTATGACCTGCTCGGGATAGGCCATGGAAATCCCGTCCACCAAGTGTACTCCGGGCTTAATCTGTCCCAAGCGGTACCCCAAATAGTGAGCCACAGAAAAGTTGCCGCGAATTCCAATGATATAGACATTTCTTGCCTGAACAATAGAGGACACCGCTTCTGACAAAACCGTTTCAGATAAGACAGACAAGGTCTCTTGAATATTATCGACATCCGTCTGAAATGTACGCAGGAGCAGGTGGTTATCCCCTTCTGCCTGTATGGAGCTTTTGAGCCGTTCCGGTAAGCTGGCTTTTCCCAAAATACTTTGCTGCAGTTCCTGTTGCATATCGCCGTAACCCTGATAGCCGATGCTGCGGGTAAATCGAATCACGGAGGTGGTGCTGACGCCAATCAGATCTGCCAACTCCTCCAGCCTTTTAAACGGAATCGTATCCAGATGTTCCAGAAAGTAATCTGCGATGGTCCGCTGGATGTTGGTCAAATGCTCATACGCATTTCGGATCTGCTGTTGGAAATCTGTCATAGAACCCTATCCTTCCTGATGCAGCGTCACTTTCCCGATCAGCCGCAAACACCGTCTCTGCTAGAAATGATAGCTTAATTATAGCGTATTTTATCGTTTTTGACAAGAGAGTCCGAGGTTGCGGCAAATTTTTTAACGGTTCTGTGCGTTTTTAAGCGTGTTGGAGGCAGAGCGGACGGAATATCTCCGTCAGATTCCACAGATGGCTGGCGGGGTTGTCGCTGCTGGCGCGGAGCAGGGAGTTGATTTTGTCCAGCCGCTCTCCGGACTTGGGTGCCCCGTTTTTGGAAATGGGTGCCTCCAGGGCCAGCGCCAAGTCGGCCACAATATCGCCCACAGCCCCGCCGGAACGGCCGGAGGGGATGGTAAGCAGACCGCTGCTCTGGGCGTAGGCGTGGGTATCCAGGGCCTCAGTGATGGTGCCCACCTGGTTGGGTTTTAGGATGAATCCGTCCAGCGCATGGCACTCATAGGCCTTCTGGAGCCGCCGGCGGTTGGTCACAATGAAATCGTCGCCGATCAGCTTGACCCCCTTCAGCTTCTGATGGGCCTGAACAAATCCATCCCAATCGTCCTCCGCCAGCAGATCCTCAATGAACAAGATGGGATACTTCCGAATCAGCTCGGCGGCGTGGTCGATCAGCTCCTCTCGAGAGACCCGGCGGGAGCCGTAGAGATAGGTATCCGTGTGTCTGTCGTACATTTCGCTGGAGGCGCAATCCAAGCAGTAGGCCATTTTATCCGCGCAGCCGCACTCCTCCACCGCCTGAGCCATCAGCTGCAGGACAACATCGGGGTCATCGCTGGGAGCCGCCCAGCCGTAGGACCCGCCCAGGAAGGGCTTTTTGCCTCCCAAATACCGGCTGATCACCTGTTCCAGGCGTTGATAGACCTTCACCGCCAGTTCCACGGCCTCCTCCACCGAGTCGGCCTTCCAGGGGGCCAGCATGAATTCGTTAAAGGCCTGAGTCAGCTGGGGATAGCGTCCGCCGTTAATCACATTGAAGGTAGGCAGAGGGATGTTGGTCAGCGCTCCTCCCCGAAGATAGCGGTACACCGGCATCTTGTGGGCAGCAGCCGCAGCGCGCAGGCAGGCGATGGAGACGCTGTAAATGGAGTTGCCGCCCAGTCGCTCCTTGTTCTCCGTTCCGTCCAGCTCCAGCATACGCTGGTCAATTGCCCGCTGATCGGCTGCATCCATTCCAAGCAGTGCCGGAGCAATGACCGTTTCCACTGTATTTACGGCCTTGTGGACACTCAAGCCGTTAAACTCGTTTACATCATAGTCCCGGAGGACAAATGCCTCATGGGCTCCTACCGAGGTTCCGGTGGGCGCGGCGCCCCGGCCCATGCTGCCGTCCTGCGTAAACACGTCTACCTCCAGCATGGGTCGCGCTTTGCAGTCCAATACCTGACGGGCGGAAATTTTCTGAATTACGGTATTCATCATCATTTCTCCTCTTCCTTCTCTGGAACGGGTACATACATAATATTCAGATCACACAGGTTGGTGCCGGTATTGCCGGTCATGACTACGCAGCCCGCAGCGGAGAGCGCCTCAAAGCTGGCATGCCCCCGCAAAGCACCGTAGATGTCCACGCCGGCTCTCTCCATATCCGCTAGGCTGTCGGAATCGGTGATGCCGCCCGCGCATACGGTGGTGCCGTCCGTCCCCTCGGTATCAATGGAGAGCAGACAGGCACCCCTGGTTTTTGCGGCGGACACCGCAAAGCTGAGTGCCATCTCCTGGGACGGTCCGCCATGCCCGGTAATAACACAGTCCTCCGGAATGGTGGTGACCGACTCCCCTACGGATATGAGGGCGCAGGGGGGCGGCACCGGGCGGTGATAGGCCTGTATTTCTCTGGCGATGGCGGCCATCAGCGTCCCCATATCCCTGGCCTCTCCCTCGATGAAGGTAGAGAGCACCACCGTGCGCAGGCCCAGCTGTTCCGCCGCGCGCTGTGCGGCCGCAGCGCTGTCCGGCAAGGTGTTGATTTGATAGTATGTATTTTGGGGAAAGGCTTTGGGCGTCTCGCCGGCAGGGCCGCAGGAGGCGAGATACCGGATCACGGACGCTGGCAGGCGGCTGTGGAGATCGTACTTTTCGATGCAGGCCAGAGCGTCCTGAAGGGTGGTCTGGTCCGGGCCCATGGGCGTGCCGCAGTAGTGCTCCCAAGGCACGGAAATGTCCCTGGTGGGCGGATTGGACACGGAATCGCTGATGTTGAAGCCGATGAGTTCCGCCCCCCGGTCCGCAATCCGCTGGGCCATCCTGCCTCCGTTCATGCGGGAGATGTGGCGGCGCACCGCATTGATCTCCAGGATTCCGGCGCCGGATTTCAGCAGAATATCCGTGGTCTTTTGCTCATCCTCTAGGGAAATTCCGTCCATCGGACAGCTCATCAGTGCCGACGAGCCTCCGCTCATCACACACAGGAATAGATCCTCCGGCCCGGCCCGGTCAATGAGGTCCAAAATCTCCAGGCAGGCCTCGTAGCCGGCCTGGTTGGGAATCGGATGTCCGCCAATCCGAACCCTGGTACGCACAAACCGGTCCCCAGGCTCCAGAATTTTGACCACCGCGATCCCGTCGGTCAGGCGCTCGCCCAGCGCATCCTCCACCGCCATAGCCATGGCGTTGCACGCCTTTCCCGCACCGATGAGGTAGACGTTTCGCTTGCGGTCCAGATCCCAACAGCGATCTCCAATCCTCAGCAGATTTCCCTCACATTTTAAAATGGAGCGAATCCGCCCGTAGGCATCCAGTTCTTCCAGCGCGGCGTCAGTAATATCAAGAACTGTCTGCCGGGAACGCCGGTGTCCGTGCGAAAGAAGCTCGCTGCGATTTTTTATTTTTTCGCCCATAAAGAAACCCCCATACAGCAGTATTCGCTAGGTCAAAAAATGTTTCTTCTCATACATTTTGTAGATCAGGCACCCTGGCGCAGCGTATTCCCCCCTATTTTTTCCTTTAAGAGGTTCTGCGTTATAGGATATTTGCTCGGCAAAAAAAGTATATCATAGTACATTTTCGCATTCAATACGGCAATATAGCCAGTTTTGTTTTGGCTATTTTGTTTACTTTATTGTTTAATATCCAGATTAAATATATTGACATACACAAAATTCATGATATATACTGTACGCATAGGTCAGTATTGTATGTATATGTTCAGGCAAATCATATAATTTTAAACGGTCAAAGGAGTGTGAGCCAATGTATCGAATCGGTATTGACGTAGGTGGTACCTTTACCGATGTCACGTTGCTGAACTCAGAAACAGGAGCCTACTACACCTATAAGCTTTCCTCCACTTTGCATGACCAGTCAGAAGCAATTGCAAACGGGACAAAAGAGACTCTGGCGCTCTACGGGGTCCCGGTGGAGCAGCTGGAGTATTTTGGCCACGGCACCACGGTTGCAACCAACATGATTATTGAGCGCAAGGGCGCGAAGACCGCTCTGATCACCACAAAGGGCTTCCGGGACCTGCTGGAAATCGGCCGTCAGACACGCCCCTCCCTGTATGATATTATGGAGGACAAACCAGAGACCCTGGTGCGCCGCGCGCTTCGCTGCGAGGTGGACGAGCGCACCATGGCCGACGGCACCATCCTCCGGAAGGTAAATCGGGACGAGGTGCTGCGGGTACTCAGCCAGCTGAAGGGAAAGGGTGTGGAGTCGCTGGCGGTATGCTTCCTGTTCTCCTTCCTGAACCCGGAAAACGAGCGAATTGTAGAGCAGTGCATCAAGGAGACCTGGCCCGAGGTCTACTGCTCCGTCTCCTCCACCATTCTTCCGGAGTTCCGGGAGTTTGAACGTCTCAGCACCACGGTGATCAACTCCTATCTGGGCCCCCGGATGAAGATGTACATCCACAACCTGCAGGATCGCATCCGCCAAGTGGGTGTCAGGGTGGAGCCCTACATCACCCAGTCCAACGGCGGCGTCATGTCTATCTCCTCCACCATTCAGACCCCTGTCCAGACGGCCCTGTCCGGCCCAAGCGCGGGGGTCATGGGCGCCATTTACATTGCCAAGGCGGCGGGGTTCCAGGACATCATCACCTATGATATGGGCGGAACCAGCACGGATGTGTCCCTGGTAAAGGGTGGAATCGCGGAATACACTACCAAGCGCAAGGTGTGTGGCCTGCCCTCCGGCGTGCCCATGATCGATGTCCACGCGGTAGGCGCCGGCGGCGGCTCCATCGCCCACATCGACAACGCGGGCGCACTGAAGGTGGGGCCAGAGAGCGCGGGCGCCAATCCCGGGCCGGTAGCCTATAACCTGGGCAATGAACAACCCGTGGTCACCGATGCCAATCTGGTGTTGGGGCGGATCAATCCCCACTACGTACTGGGCGGCCGGCTGAAAATCGACGCCCAACTGTCCCGGGCGGCCATGAAAAAGCAAATCGCCGACCCTATGGGGCTCTCCGTGGAGGCAGCGGCCCAGGGCGTCATCAGCGTCGTCAACTCCAACATGGCCCGGGCCATCCGTGTGATTACCGTGGAAAAAGGCCATAACCCCTCTGATTTCACCCTGGTGGCCTACGGCGGCGCCGGTCCCCTCCACGCCGTCCACCTGGCCCAGGAGATGGGCATCCGCACGGTGCTCATCCCCCCCGCCCCCGGCGCTCTGTGCGCTCTGGGTCTGCTGACGGCAGACATCAAAAAGAGCTATGTGAAAACCGCCCTCATCCCCTACGACCAGGCGACGCCCGAGCAGATTAACCAGGCAGTTCTGCCGCTGATGGAGGAGGGCAGCCGGTGGCTGGCCTCGGAAAACGTCCCGGAGCAGCGGCGCCAGTTCCACAACGTGGCCGAGATGCGGTACGTGGGACAAAACTACGAGCTCCAGGTGGAAATTCCCGCCGGTCTGGTGGATCAGGCGGACCTGGACCGAATGAAGGAAGATTTCTTCCGGGCCCACGAGATGAACTACGGCTATTACAATCCCAACGCCCCCGTTCAGTTTGTCAACTTCCGCAGCGAGGCCATCGGTCAGGTGCAGAAGCCCCGACTGGCCGAGCTGACTGAGCACATGGAGACTCCCTCCGGAGCGGTGATAGACCATCGGGATGTCTACTTCGAGGAGTCGGGTCTGGTTCGCTGCCCCGTCTACGACAGAAGCAAATTCGGCCGCTGTCCCCGCGTGGACGGCCCGTGCATTGTGGAGCAGATGGACTCCACCACAGTCATTCCGCCCAACACCTGGTTTGAGGTAGATATCCACGGCAATCTGATTGTAAATGCCTTTGGCGACGGGAAAGGAGGCGACGAGGCGTGAAAATTGACGGTATCCTGCTGGAGGTCATTGGAAACACCTTTATGTCCATCGCCGAGGAGATGGGCGCAGTCCTGGTCAAGTCCGCATATTCCACCAACATCAAGGAGCGCAAGGACTGCTCCTGCGCGCTGTTCGACGCGGAAGGGCACACCATCGCTCAAGCCGAACATATCCCCATGCACCTGGGCTCCCTGCTGGGCCTGATCGGAGAGATCAAAAAGAATTTCACTCCCGACCAGATCCATCCCGGAGACATGTTTATCGCCAACGACCCCTATAACGGCGGCGGCACCCACCTGCCCGACATCGCCGTGGCCTCCCCCGTCTTTTACGAGGGCAAGGTAGTGGCCTATGTTGCCAACATCGCCCACCACAACGACGTGGGTGGCCGAGTCCCCGGCTCCAACGCCGCCGACTCCGACTCCATCTACGCCGAGGGCATCCGGATTCCCCCGGTGAAGATTTTCCAGAAGGGGGAGCTGGTGGAGGACATCCTCAACCTCATCCTCCTCAACTGCCGGGTCAACCACATCCGCCGGGGCGACTTGAACGCCCAGTTTGCCTGCAACCGCAAGGGCGTGCAGCGGGTGGAGGATGTGTGCACCCGCTACGGCACCGCCACTGTCACCGCCTGCATGGAGGAGCTGCTGGACTACTCCGAGCGGAAGATCCGCATGGCTCTGGCGGAGATTCCCAACGGCGTGCACACCTTCTCCGACTATCTGGACTCCGACGGCGTGGGCAGCGGCCCCATCAAGCTGTCTGTCACGGTGGAGATCAAGGATCAGGACATCATCCTGGACTTCACTGACAATCCGGACCAGGTAAAGGGGGCCATCAATCTCCCCCTGTCCGCCCTGCGGGCCGCCGTTTACTATGGCGTGCGCAGCATTGTGGACCCCACCCTGCCGGCCAACGGAGGCTATTATCGGGCCATCCAGATTAAGACACGGCCGGGCTGCATCCTGGGCTGCACCGAGCCGGCGGCCTGCGCCGGCCGCAGCGACACAGCCCAGCGGGTGGCCGACATGGTGTTCGGCGCCATGTCCCAGGTGGTGCCCCACAAGGTGCTGGCGGGGAGCAACAGCTCCATCACCGGTGTCTACTTCGGCGGCGTGGACCCCAAGACCCACGAGTACTACGTCTACATGGAGACCTTCGGCGGCGGATCGGGCGCCCGGTTCAACAAGGACGGCCTGAGCTGTGTCCAGGTCCACATGACCAACACCTCCAACCTCCCCATCGAGAGCATGGAGATCGAGTTCCCTTACATGGTGGAGCAGTACACCCTGGTGCCGGATTCCGGCGGGCCCGGCAAGTTCCGGGGCGGCCTGTCCATGAGCAAGGACATCCGGGTCCTGGGCCATGACAGCCAGTTTACCATCAAGGCTGACCGCCAGAAAACGCCGCCCTGGGGGCTGTTCGGCGGCAAGCCCGGCTTGCCCGGTGTCATTACCATTTACCCCGGGACAGACCAGGAGGCGGTCATTGACTCCAAAAAGTCCGGAACGACCCTGAAAGCCAATGGTGTGCTCCGCTGTCAGATGCCTGGGGCCGGCGGCTATGGAGATCCTATGGAACGGGAACGTGCCCTGATTGTCCATGACTTAGAAGAAGGGTATATTACGCCGGAAAGTGCTCTGAGAGACTATGGGTTGACAGAAAAAGAGCTGGAGCAAATTGAAGTATTTGGAACGGTATGACGGAAAATTTTATTAAAATTTGAAATAAGAAGTGAAGGGGAGCGTTTTGTATGCGTTACAAAAAATTTGGCAGCACGGGAAAAGATGTTTCCGTTTTGTGTCTGGGCACCTGGGCACTGGGTGGAAAGCAGTTTGGTGCCGTTACTCAGGAAGACGCCATTGCGGCAGTACACGCCATGATTGACTGTGGCGTAAACATTGTGGATACTGCTCCCATTTACGCCTCCGGCGGGTCTGAGGAGATTCTGGGCAAGGCCCTGCAGGGCGGATACCGTGACAAGGTATTTCTCATCACCAAATTCGGCAGCGAATTTGTGGATCCAAACGACAGTGACAAGGGTACCATTAAGGATTCCAGCCGCAAAAACATGCTGAAGTCCATTGACGCCAGTCTGAAGCGGCTCCAAACCGATTACATTGACGGCTACCTGATGCACTGGGATGACCGGGTGGGGACCCCCATCGAGGAGACCATCGCCTGCATGAAGGAGCTGAAGGCCGCGGGGAAGGTGCGTTTTCTGGGTATGTCCAATTTGGAGCGCGACCTGGCAGACCGCTTGCTGGCGGACGGCGTTCTGGATATTGTTCAGTATCCCTACAATATGGTCAACCGCACCAAGGAGGATGTTCTGAAGTACTATGCCGGCCAGGGATGCGGCACAATGGGCTACGGCTCTCTGGGCGGGGGCATCCTCACCGGCCAGTTCCGGGAGGTACCCACCTTTGGCCACGGGGATATGCGCGCCTCCTTCTACGGCCCCATGTTCACCGAGCCCGGCTTCTCCCAGATCCAGGCGCTACTGAAGGTCATGGACGGCATTGCCGAGGCCCACAGAGCCACGGTGGCCCAGGTGGCCATTAACTGGGCCCTTGCCCATGACTACATGCACACCGTCCTCACCGGCGTGGGCAACGCGGCGGAGGCGGAGGAAAACTGTGCCGCCGCCGCCTGGGAGCTGACCGCACAGGAAAAGCAGGCGCTGGACGAGGCCATTTCCAAGATCCACATTTACAGCTGAGAAAAAGGAGGGCAACCTTATGTATTCCCTTCCAACCAACAACTTTCTCCAGTACATCAACGGCGAACTGGTCGCTGGCCAGGGGAGAACAACACAAATTTGCTGTCCGGGCAACGGGGAACCGGTAGCCCAGGTCGCCCTGGCCTCCCGGGAGCAGGCTCAGCTGGCTCTGGAGGCCGCCCGTGACGCCTTCCCCGCATGGAGCGGGCTGACCCTGGAGGAGCGGGGCGCCTGGATGATGAAGCTGCGGGACGCCGTACTTCAGGAGAGTGAGAACCTCCTGACGCTGCTCATGCTGGAGAGCGGGAAGCTGCGTTCCCACGCGGCCTTTGAGACCGGCAGTCTGACCGGCTACCTCAGCTTCTTCCTGGAACAGGCAAAAAGTGAGCATGCCCAGGGCATTCGGGACGCCGCCGGCGGAAAAAACATGTTTCTGGCCGTGCGGGAACCCGTGGGAGTGGTGGTAGCCGCGCTGGCCTGGAATTTCCCCATGCACAACCTGGCCACCAAGCTTGGTCCCATTCTGGCGTCGGGATGTACCGCAGTCATCAAGCCGGCCACCAAGACCCCTCTTTCCACCCTCTATTTCGGTGAGATCCTCCACCGCATCGGGTTCCCCAAGGGGGTCATCAACTTTGTGGCTGGAGATGCCCGGGAGATCGGCACCACCCTGTGTGAGAGCCCCATCCCCGCCATGATCACCATGATCGGCTCCACCGCCGGCGGTCTGCGCATGGTGCGGGATTCTGCCACCAGCGTGAAGCGCTTCTCCATGGAACTGGGGGGAAACGCCCCTGTCATTGTGACGCCTTCGGCAGACCTGAGCGCCGCCGCGGCCCATGTGATCGGGAACAAAATGCGCTGCGCGGGCCAGACCTGCGTGGCGCCCCAGCGGGCCTTCGTTCACCGGAGCGTGTACCGGGAATTTCTGGCGCTGTGCACGGAGATTGCCTCGGGAGCGAAGTGCGGCACGCTGGACGAGCAGGCCAACACCGGTCCGCTGATTGACGAGGCGGCGGTTGCCCGGATGGAGCAGCTGGTGGCGGACGCGGTAGAGAAGGGGGCCAGTGTGGCGTGCGGCGGAACCCGGCCCGCAGACAAAGCGTCCGGATTCTATTTCCTGCCCACCATTCTTACCGGCGTCACCACGGATATGCGGGTGTTCCGCGAGGAGGTCTTCGGCCCCATTCTCGCCCTTCTGCCCTATGATACGGAGGAGGAGGCCATCCGCTTGGCCAACGACACCGAATACGGCCTCTCGTCTTATATCTGGTCCACGGACCTCAATCAGGTCTGCCGGCTGACCCGCGGTCTCCAGTTCGGCATCGTCAATGTAAACGGCCCCGGAACCGGACCGGCGGTTCCCCACGGCGGCTGTAAAAACAGCGGAATTGGAAAGGACGGAAGTCGGTATTCCCTGGAGGAATACACGTATATCAAAGGTATAAGAATGGCAATTTCCTGAGCTTCGTCACAAAAAACTGCAAACTTACCGGGAACCGGCACTGCCGCTGAGCCTATAGCCCACCGGTGCCGGCTCCCACTATTTTCTATGTAGGAGGGAAGAATATGACTTTAATGGATGTCGCCCATGACTTTGCAGTCGTCAGCATCCTACTGGCCATCGGATATTTTCTTCGCATGAAAGTAAAATTGTTTCAGCGTCTCTTCCTCCCCGCATCCATCATCGGAGGCCTGGTAGGTCTCATAATCGGGCCTCAGATTCTGGGTCTTTACTCGCCCGTACATATGACCTATACCGCCAGCATCAATGAATGGTCCGGTGTGCTGCTGGCTGTCACCTTTGCCTGCTCGTTTTTAGGTGAGTCCATGGAAAAAATTACAAAACAAGCGGTGGCGGCAACCCTGGTGGGTGGCGTCGCCCATCAGGCCCAGGCAATTCTGGGTATGATCGTTGCTTTCTTATTTCACTCTGTTGTTCCCATTGGTTTTGGACTAATTCCGCTCTTTGCCCTTTACGGAGGCATTGGCTGGTCTGTTCCTGTCGCAACTATCTTTGAGGCGGAGGGCTATTGGACCAATGCCGTGCCGGTCGCTATCACCATCGCCACCATAGGCGTGGTCTGCGGAATTGTGTTCGGCATTGTAATGGTCAATGTTGGCATTCGGAAGGGGCTTATTAAGCACACCACCGCTTCGTTGGACGATTTACCCGAGGAGTTCCGTACCGGATACATTGCCCTTGGAAAGCGGACCTCCATTGGAAGCGCGGTGTCCAAATCCTCGTCGGTGGACCCGTTTACCCTTCAGCTTGCCTTTGTGGGCGTTGTGGTCGCCTGCGCCCTGTGGCTCCGCAACTTCCTAATCAGCATCGATCCGTTCTGGGAAAATCTTCCTCTTTTGTCCACCTCCTTGTTCTGCAGCGGCGTATTCGGAATCATTATCGGCCGAATCCCCGCGCTTCATCAGTTTATCGACCGCGACACCATTGAACGTATTTCCAACGTTTCTCTGGAGTATCTTATCACTTCTGCTGTGGCCACCACTTCCATCGAGGCCTTTGTCTCTTATCTGCTGCCTATTGTGGTCATTTCCGTGGTGGTTATTGCCGCAACGACCTGGATCTCCATTTTCTTTTCCAAGCGCTGGTGTCCCCAGGATTGGTTTGCTTCCGCCGTGGCGCAGTACGGCGCCTACATGGGGCTGCTCTCCACCGGTCTGCTGCTGGCAAAGGTAGTGGATCCGGACCATAAAACAGTGGCCGCCGAAACGGTTGCAGCGTCCTGCACCCTGGGCTACAGCTATTCGCTCCCCTATCTCCTTATTATGCCTATGCTGGTTATCAGTAATCCCAAGCTGGTCTTCGGCATCAGCGTTGCCCTGTTAATCGCCTTCCTGATCGCCGGAGAAGTATTTCGAAAGAAGGCAAGAGTGTCTAATTAGTTGCAGCTATAAATGCTGATGCTGATTTAATCGAGTGTACCATGTTGTTGCAAATCAGCGGCAGGGAGGAGCATTTATATTGAGCCGATTAGCCATTGAGACGCCCGGACAGGCCCAGACCGTACTGAATGGCCTGTACCGGGACATGGGCCGGCGCATCAGCGCCAGCCAGCCGGGGCTGTGCCCGGTGGATATGTCCCTGAACTTTCTGCGGCTGTGCCATGCCCAGACCTGCGGCAAGTGCGTGCCCTGCCGCATCGGGCTGGGCCAGCTGGCCGTACTCATTGAGCAGGTGCTGGACCGCACCGCCACCCTGGAGACCATCGACCTCATTGAGCGCACCGCCCGGGTCATTGCCGACTCGGCGGACTGCGCCATCGGCTTCGAAGCAGCCAATATGGTGCTGCTGGGCATTCGGGGCTTCCGGGAGGACTATGAGGAGCACATCCTCCACGGCCGGTGCATCTGCGGGCTGAGCCACCCGGTGCCCTGCGTGTCCACCTGCCCCGCCCACGTGGACATCCCCGGCTACGTGGCCCTGGTCCGGGAGGGGCGGTACGAGGACGCGGTGCGCCTCATCCGTAAAGATAACCCCTTCCCCGCCGTGTGCGCCTATGTGTGCGAGCACCCCTGCGAGGCCCAGTGCCGGCGGCGGATGGTGGATGACAGCGTGAACATCTGCGGGCTCAAGCGCTACGCCGTGGACCACTCCCCCGACCTGTCCGCGCCCTCCAGGGCGGCTGACACTGGGAAGCGGGTGGCCGTCATCGGCGGCGGTCCCGGCGGTCTGACCGCGGCCTACTACCTGTCCCTCATGGGCCACAAGGTCACCGTGTATGAGCAGCGCCCCAAGCTGGGCGGCATGCTGCGCTACGGCATTCCCGACTACCGCCTGCCCCAGGATGTGCTGGACCGGGATATCACCCACATCCTCTCCACCGGCATCACCGTCCGCACTGGCGTCTCCATCGGCCTGGACATGGACATGGAGGAGCTCCAGAAGCGCTATGACGCGGTGTATATCGCCATCGGCGCCCACACCGACAAGAAGCTGGGGCTGGAGGGCGAGGAGGCGGAGAACGTGGTTAGCGCCGTGGAGCTGCTGCGCAACATCGGCGAGGGCCGGGTGCCCGACTTCACCGGCAAGCGGGTGTGCGTCATCGGCGGCGGCAATGTGTCCATGGACGCCACCCGCACCGCCCTGCGCCTGGGGGCCCAGCAGGTCACCTGCGTGTACCGCCGCCGGGTGGAGGACATGACCGCCCTCGCCGAGGAGATTGAGGAGGCCATGGCCGAGGGCTGCCAGATTCTGCCCCTCCAGGCCCCCGCCCGCATTGAGGCCGGTCCCGACGGCAGGGTGGCCGCCCTGTGGACCCGTCCCCAGCTCATCAGCTCCTACGGGAAAGACGGGCGGCCCCGCCCCGTGGACGCGGCGGAGAAGGAGTTCCGCATCCCCTGCGACTACGTCATTGTGGCCATCGGTCAGGCCATTGTGGCCAAGCCCTTTGAGTCGGTGGGCGTCACCACCCGCCGGGGCGCCATCCAGGCCGACCTCACCAGCTCGGTGCCCGGGGTGGACAACGTCTTTGCCGGCGGCGACGCGGTCTCCGGCCCCGCCACCGTCATCCGCGCCGTGGCGGCGGGCAAGGTGGCCGCCGCCAATATCGACAGCTTCCTGGGCTTTGACCATAAAATGCACTGCGATGTGGACATTCCCCCTGCCCACCTGACCAACACCCCGCCTTGCGGCCGGGTCAATCTGAAAAACCGGCACCTCAACGACTACCGGGGCAGCTTCGAACTGCTCAAGGAGGGCATGAGCTGTGAGGAGGCGACCCAGGAGGCCAGCCGCTGCCTGCGCTGCGACCACTTCGGCTACGGAATCTTCAAGGGAGGGAGGAGCAAGGAATGGTAAACCTCACCATCGACGGCCGCCCCGTCCAGGCGCCCGAGGGCACCACCATTCTGGAGACCGCCCGGCAGGCCGACATCCACATCCCCCACCTGTGCTACCTGATGGGCATCAATGAAATTGCCGCCTGCCGGGTGTGCTGCGTGGAGGTGGAGGGGGAGCGGGCCATGGTCACCGCCTGCAACAACCCCGTTCAGGAGGGCATGGCCGTCCACACCAACTCCCCCCGGGCCCGCAGCACCCGGCGCATCAACGTGGAGCTCATCCTGTCCCAGCACGACTGCAAGTGCGCCACCTGCGTGCGCAGCGGCAACTGCCAGCTCCAGGAGATTGCCAACGACCTGGGCATTCTGGACCTGCCCTACGAGACCCAGCTGCCCCAGGGCCTGCGGAAGGCCTGGACCACCACCTTCCCCCTCTTCCACGACTACAACAAGTGCATCAAGTGCATGCGCTGCGTCCAGGTGTGCGACAAAATCCAGTCCCTGAGCATCTGGGACGTGGCCGGAACGGGCAGCCGCACCACCATCGACGTATCCAATAACCGGGTCATCAAGGACTCGGACTGCGCCCTGTGCGGCCAGTGCATTACCCACTGTCCTACCGGCGGCCTGCGGGAGCGGGACGACACCCAGCGCGCCTTTGCCGCCCTAGCCGACCCGGACAGGATTACCGTGGTCCAGGTGGCCCCTGCGGTGCGCACCGCCTGGGGGGAGGCCCTGGGTCTCACCCGGGAGCAGGCCACCATGGGCCGCATGGCCGCCGCCCTGCGCCGCCTGGGCTTCCGCTACATCTTCGACACCAACTTCTCCGCCGACCTCACCATCATGGAGGAGGGCAGCGAATTTCTCCGCCGCCTCCGGAAGGGAGACATGGCCCAGTACCCCATGTTCACCAGCTGCTGCCCCGGTTGGGTGCGCTTCCTCAAGGGCCAGTACCCCCAGCTCACCGGCCGGCTGTCCACCGCCAAGAGTCCCCAGCAGATGTTCGGCAGTGTGGCCAAGAGCTGGCTGGCCCGGAAGCTGGGGGTGGAGCCGGAACAGATCTTCTGCGTGTCCATCATGCCCTGCGTGGCCAAGAAGGCGGAGAGCGAGCTGCCCACCATGGCCACTGACCACGGCCCGGACGTGGACCTGGTACTCACCACCCGGGAGTTTGTGCGCATGCTGCGCGCCGACAAGATTATCCCCGCTCTCCTCCCGGAGGAACCCCTGGACGACCCCATGGGCGTGTCCACCGGCGCCGGCGTCATCTTCGGCACTACCGGAGGCGTGATGGAGGCCGCCCTGCGTTCGGCCTCCTTCCTGCTTACCGGCAAGAACCCCGACCCGGAGTCCTTCTCCCAGCTGGGGGAGGGGCCTGGCCTGCGGGAGGCCACCTACGACCTGGCGGGCACGCCGGTGCGCTGCGCCGTAGTCAGCGGCCTGGGCAACACTCGAAAGCTGCTGGAGCGCATTCTGGCGGGCAAGGCCCACTATGACTTTGTGGAGGTCATGGCCTGTCCCGGCGGCTGCGTGGGCGGCGGCGGCCAGCCCATTGACAAGGAGGACCGGGAGCTGGGCGGCGTCCGGAGCGACCGGCTCCACCAGCTGGACCGCCAGGCCCCCCTGCGCTTCTCCCACGAGAACCCCCAGGTCCAGGCCCTGTACCGGGAGTTTTTGGGCAAGCCCCTCAGCGAGATCTCCGAGCACCTGCTCCACACCGACCACACCGCTTGGGCCATGCCCAACCAGCGGAAAACCGGATAATTCCCTTTTCAAAAATTCAGCAAGCTAAACCAATATGGTTTTGCTTTAATTTGCTTGATGTTATATTCCACAACAGTAACCATGCTGTACTAATCCACTGTGCCTTAGCCCCCACTGTTCGCCCTTGTGAGCCGCTGTGTGGCGGTTTTGAGGGTTGGCTAGGGTAACGGCCCAACAAAAGCATGTCAAGGCAGATTTGGGCCGGTAACGGGAGATAAATGGGTCCTCATCGAAGCCCAGCGCAAGCGGATTTAGTGGGTAGAGTCAGAGCGGTGAATGAGCGTTTTTTGCCTCTTTGGGCGGAAACGAGGGGGATACCGCTTGCGAAGACAAGGCGCAGGGCCGATGTGAAAAAAAGCGGGAGAAACCACACCTCACCTCCCCGCAGTGCGGATAGAAGCCGACAGTGGTGGGGAGACGGTTTTCCCCACCCTCGGGTGGGGCAAGCAGAGCGTTTGGCTTGCCGCGAGCGGCTGCCAAACGCCTTTTTGCGGGCAGAAGCCCGCACCCACTTTCCGCTGACCGCAGCTGTGCCTCTCCTCCGCACCGCAAGACCTGCGCCACAGAAAACAAAATGAGGGCTACACCCAAGCACCGTAATTGATAACTTTCTCTTAACTCTGCCCGTTTGCCCTGGCTATCCACAAAAATCTTTGGTATGTTGTCTTTCCCGGACAGGGAGCGGCAGCATACCAAATTTTTATGCGGAGGTGAAAGAGTATGGCAACCAGAACCAGAAACCAGGTAATCGCCTTCCGGGTAACCCCAGCCGAGAGGAGGCAGATCAGCGCAAAGATCAAGCGCTCTGGGCTGAGCCAACAGGAGTATCTGCTGGATGCAGCCCTGCATCATCCCATCTATGTGATGGAGGAGCTCAAGCCGATCCTCTCGGAACTGCGTGCCTGGGGTAAAAACCTGAACCAGCTGACTGCCCTGGCCCATCAGGGGCGAGTTCAGACTGTCTATCTGCAGGAGCTTACCGCGGCCCTGGGAAGGACCTATGAGGCGGTCAGCACACTGACGGAGAAAGGTCCGGTGATTCATTACGGCAACCTGTAGCTTCATCAAGGAACGCAAGCAGACGGCTGGGAGCATGGGGCGGGTGATCCAGTATGTATCCCAGCCAAAGAAAACCATGGACGAAAAGGGCAACCGCTACCTGACGGGGGTCAACTGCGTGGCAGATGTGGCCATGCAGAGCTTCATGGCCACCAAACACCTCTACGGAAAAGACACCGGCACCTTCTTCTACCAGTACACCCAGTCCTTCTCCCCGGAAGAAGAGCTTACTCCCGCCCAGGCCCATGAGATCGGGCTGGAATTGGCGGAGCGATTCTTCCCCGGCTGTGAGGTCCTGGTGGCAACTCATGTGGACCGGGAGCACCTTCACTCCCATCTGGTGGTCAACTCCGTCCATCCGGATACCGGGAAGAAGCTCCATTTCACTCCCAGAACGCTGGAACAGATGCGGAAGGTCAGCGACCAGATCTGCATAGAACACGGCTTGACCACTCTCAAACCATACCAACAGGATCACCGGACCCGTGGCCTAAGAGCCGGGGAATACCGGGCCGCTATGCGGGGAGAGAGCTGGAAGTTTCAGCTCATCACCACAGTGGAGGCGGCCATGCGGCGAGCTGGCAGCCGGAAGGAATTCATACAGGAGATGAAGCGACGGGGCTACCAGGTGCGCTGGGAGGAACATCGAAAGCACATCACCTACACCACACCTACCGGAATGAAGTGCAGAGACGATAAGCTGCACGAGCTAAAGTTCAGAAAGGAGAATATGGAGCATGAGTTTAGAATACGAAACCAGGCAGCAAAACAGCGCCTTAACCGCACTCAAACAGCGGGCGGCGCCACCTACTCTCACGGACCAGAAGCCCAATGTGTTGTACACCATGCCAGTACAGACCGTGGAGCGGCTGGAGGAGGTCCTGCAGCAGACCTTGGCATTACAGAAAACGATTCAGGCATCTATGGCAGCTCTGGCCACAAAAGAGAGCCTGGAGCCGCTGGCTACGGCGGAACAGCTCCATCAGTGGCTGGAGCAGACACAGGCTCTCAATCAGAAAACCCATCGGGCGATGGGAGAGATTCTCTCCGAAATGAGGGAGGAGCACAAACGGGATGGGAGGCAGAGAGACGAGTTTACCAGGGAGCTCTCCGAGATCCGGACAACCTTTCAGAAGGATACCCAGGAGGCAATTGCCTCGCTCCGCAAATGGATCCCTTTCATTATCATGAGTTCTGCGGCGGCGGCTGTGCCGGTGTGCATCCTGATGTGGCAGACGCTGACATAACGGATGAAGTGCTTCGGCTGCTCTCCAGGCTGGAAGGAAGTAACGATGACTATGTTCTGGATGCTACCACCAGACATAGCCGCGGAGACCGAAAAGCACTGGCGAAAGAACAAAGGAAAAAGATTGCTCTGGGGCATAAGGAAGATGACCACGAGCAGGGACAACAGATGATGTGACGCAGGGGCTCTGCACGCTCAAGTGCGGAGCCCTAAGCGTATTAAAAACTACATCGCTAATCAAAGAATAAGGGTGGAGAAAATAGTACGCCGTTAACAAAGATACCCGCAAAACCTTCTGCCAGGCAATTGTTACTGTTCTGATAACTCTGCTCATTCCCTATGGCTATCCATCGAGAAAGCTGGTATTGTGTGTTGCTGCAAAGGAGGCGACACACGATGAATGACTACATGACCGCTTTATACCAGCGGTTCTTCCAGGAGCCGGACTTCACAGAGCTGGAGGAAGAAATGGAACAGACCCGCCAGGAGGTGCGGGACTGTCTGGACAAGCTGCAGAGGCGTAAATTGATGCAACTGGTGGATGCACAGAACTTACTGCGGGAGAAAACCTCTCTGGCCAGTTTTATGGCAGGCTTTAAGCTGGCCTGGGGCATTGCGAAAGAACTGGAGACAGACGGTCTGTACTCTTTCGACTACGAACAAGAACAGCGGGCCTGCAAGGCATCAGAACAGGAGGTGAAGCCTCGTGGCAAAGAAACGGGCTAACGGAGAGGGCAGTATCAGAAAGCGGAAGGACGGACGTTGGGAAGGGCGATACACCGCCGGGTATGATGCCAAGACTGGCAAGCGGATCACCAAGAATGTGCTGGGCAAGACCCAGGCGGAGGTCAGGGAAAAGCTAAAAAAGGCTCTGGAGGAGTGCCAGGGGCTGGATGTGAGCCGCACCGAAGAATACACTGTAGCTGCATGGCTGCGCACTTGGTACGAGCTCTACGCCAAGCCTAATATCCGCACTGCCACGGCAAACCGGTATGAACTCATCATCGAGCGCTACACCATTCCCAAGATCGGAACCATCAAACTAAAGAAGCTGACCACCCGGCACCTGCAAAAGCTCTACAAGGAGTTATTGGAGGACGGCAGAATACATGTTGGAAAAGAACAGACCCAAGGTCTGAGCACCACTACTGTCCGCAGCGTCCACCTGATGCTCCATGCGGCCCTGGAACGGGCGGTGAAGGAACGGCTCATCCCCAGAAATCCCACCGAGGACTGTATTGCCCCCAAACCTCGAAAGATCGAGATGCAGATTCTTCCCTCTGAAGATATGCATGCCTATCTGGAGGCAGCCAAGGCCCGAGACCTGCTTCCCATGTTTTATCTGGAATTGGTCAGCGGATTGCGGAAGGGGGAGCTGGTAGCCCTGCGGTGGGACGATGTGGACATTCAGAACAGAACCATCTCGGTCAGCAAACAGTACGTCCGCAACCCGGACGGCTCCCTGGAGCTCACCCGGCCCAAGACGGAGAACTCCGTCCGCCTGGTGTCCATCCCGCAGACAGCGGTGGACTTGCTGATCCAGGAACACAACAAGCATCCGGACAGCCCTTACCTGTTCCCCTCCCCGATCACCATGGAAATGTACCATCCGGATTCCGTAGTCAACCTCCATAAGAAGATCCTAAAGGACGCAGGACTGCCCCACATCCGCTTCCACGATCTGCGGCACACCTTCGCTACCACAGCCCTTCAGAACGGCGTGGATGTAAAAACGGTGTCCTCCATGCTGGGCCACTACGATGCCGGGTTCACCCTCCGCACTTATACCCACGCCACACGGCAGAAGCAGGACGAGGCAGCAGCCACCATGGGCAGCTTCATGGCGCAGGTGATGTAAGGCAGAGAAAAAGCGCACCGGACAGGAAAACCTATCCGGTGCGCTTACATACTCCCATGCGAGCCCAGCGCAAGCGGGTCGCATGGGAAAAGGAGGCACAGTGAAATGAGCGAGCTTTGCCCGCAAGGGCGAAACGAGGGATATGGAACTTGTGCCGACGTGGGTCACGGTGTGGGTCAACCAACTGACCCATAGTTTGACCCACACTGAAAAATCAAAAATTGCAACAAAAAAGCCTCAAAAACCGAAGTTTTCAAGGCTTTTTGGAGCTGCTAGGCAGATTCGAACTGCCGACCTCATCCTTACCAACTGGTTGGGAGCCTTCCAGCCCTTGATTTTCAACGCTTTCCGGTCCTTTTTGCTCCAAAAGGATGAGGTCGGCAGCACTCTTTACTCCGTTGGTTCCGTATAGTCCTTTCCCCATGTGGGTCAGCGTGTGGGTCAAGCTCGCAATGCGGAAGACTCCTCTTAAACCAGACCCCACTGTTTATTTTGATAGTCCAGAACGAGTTTTATCGCGTACTTGACATCCTGCATGACTTTATCGGCATCCTCTTTTGAAATCTCAATTTCCCAGTAACGAGACATATGCGCACCATCTTCATATCCAAGATAATATGTTCCATCTGCTTCTAATATTTTGATGCCACTCTCTTCAAAAATTATCATAATTATACATATAATGAAAACCACCTCCAACCAGGTGGTTTTCATTCGTTCTCCTTCCCTTAAAAATTGTCATCCGCCAAGTATAAAACATACTATGGCATAATCATCTTTCTGTAAATATGGAACTCACTGTGTATTCTCCCACGCGCGGCCGGTCTATAATTGCTTCAGGAATGCCTCCTGCAGTGTATCCTCCCGGAATCCAATATTGATTGGCTCCAATTTCATTCCCGCTAGGAATACGAAGCCCGCTGGGATTAATAATATCTACTCTGACAGGGTGATCGCCCAAGTATCCTGGTTCAAATCCTAACAACTCCTCCAGAATACTAACATCCCCGTTAGCCTTTGCAATTATATCATCTACATAGGTGGAAGGAAATACAAATGTCCCATCCGGCGGTCCTACCTCCCCCGTAGGGGCCTTTGCATAGAATTTTGTTGCGCCACCGCGAAACAAATCTAAATGTTGATCGATATATTCCTGAGAAAGATATGTACTGGGATTCGGCCGCTGGCCTTTTGGTGCTTTAATTATATCATCGATTTGAGAAGGTGTCAGCCCCGCATTTCGAATAAGGTCATCCACATCATCTGTCAATGTACCAGCTGCACGCAGCGCATCGTCGGTGCTTCCAGACAGGATTTCCTTTACGTTGATGGCAGCTTTATACGCAGAATAGACAATTAATACTGTACCAATGATGTCTAGCCAATGCTCCAATGACCAGGGGTCTTCTGGTGCTATTGCACCCGAGAGTGTGTCTACTGTTCCAAATGTAAAAAAGTTTACGATACTATACAGATTCGGATCTTCTACCATCGCATCGAAGTTAGAAACAATGCCACCCCACGCACCACTGACAATTCCAAAGGTCAACCAGTCCAGAAAGCTACTAAAGTTATCCCATTTACGTCCACTACGCTCTGCTTGGGCATTCAGCAGAGCATCAATCAAATTTTCTCCGTCCTTCCAGAGACTCGATAAATAAGACGCAACCGCAGAGGCCAAGTTATATGTTCCATCTTGATCCAAAATGTTTTGGTCGTAATTCAGAACCATGTGCTCTGAAACAATGGGAATTTTTGTAATGCGCTCTGCAGAAATTCCAAATGGAAATGTACTATGGTCAATTAAGTAGATACCACCAGTTGTTCCTCTTCTTTCTGAATAAAAACGCTGAATAAAGGCCTGTTCATCCATTTTATATAACAGTTCTGTCTGGGAGTCCATGACCAGTAGCTCGCAGCGACAATTTGGATGCAGTGGAGGAATTGGAACATCCGCAATCGAAAATACATGCCCGTGATAGGCATTACATGTTTCACAAGTGTCAGCACTCTGTTCGCTCAGGAAAAGGAAACGGGTGTACCCCTGCTTCGTAAAATCTTCTAATGTAAGCCAGACCGAAAACTCTTGATCGTACCGATTAAACTTTGCGGATAATGTACGCATTCCTGTTTCAACTTCAAAATATGCTTTAGAGATAGCTGTATCTGTAACCAAATGATCTTCTAGCTCTTGAGTATATTTTGAGATGACCTGGTGAGCAAAACTATGTGGAAATAACTCCATGTCCCGTTCAAACGTGTGACGGAGATAATATGGAGCTCTGCTATCAACTTTGAATTTTTTGAGATATGTAGCCGTAGCTGTAGTAAGCAATGTCTGCAATTCTTCCTGTTGCGGGGAAATCGTTTTTTCCGTAGTCGTATTCAATCTGCTGGAAAGCTTTTTCTGATAAAGTGAGTAATTCGATACACCGTTTTTATTAGGGAAAGCTGGCCCTGGCAGCAGATATGGATTCAAATTATTTGTCATTTGTGGCCTCCTGACATACAAAATATTGGGGACAAGAAATTGTTCTTATATGTAGGAATAAATAGAAAAAAATTGCACACAGACGTACAACAGTTTAATTACATTGTAAAAAAGACATAGCAAAATTTAACTTGTTAAGCGAAGCAAAGACACCGCCAGCACTTTCCCCGCCGTTTGCCCCTGTGGGCCGCTTTGTGGCCTCTTTCCGGGTAAGGTAGCGTAACTGCTCCCCACAAGATTTTAGGGCGCTTTACCCCTTTGTTTGCCATTGACATTGAGAGGCTATCGGGTGACGAAAAAAAGCGGTAGAAATTGTGCCACATCCCCCCGCAGCGCGGATGGAGGCCGACCGTGGGATGGAGACGATTTTACCCACCCTTGGGTGGGCAAGCAGAGCATTTGGCTTGCCGCGAGCGGCTGCCAAACGCCTTTTTGCGGGCAGAAGCCCGCACCCACTTTCCGCTGACCGGCAGCTGCGCCTTTCCTCCGCACCGCAAGACCTGCGCCGCAGGAAACAAAATAAGGGCTACACCCAAGCACCGTAATTGATAACTTTCTCTTAACTCTGCCCGTTTGCCCTGGCTATCCACAAAAATCTTTGGTATGTTGTCGTTCCCGGACAGGAAGCGGCAGCATACCAAATTTTTATGCGGAGGTGAGAAAGCATGTCAACGCGAACCAGGAATCAGGTGATCGCCTTCCGGGTAACCCCAGCCGAGAGAAGGCAGATCAGCGCAAAGATCAAGCGCTCCGGGCTGAGCCAACAGGAGTATCTGCTGGATGCAGCCCTGCATCATCCCATCTATGTGATGGAGGAGCTCAAGCCGATCCTCTCGGAACTGCGTGCCTGGGGCAAAAACCTGAACCAGCTGACTGCCCTGGCCCATCAGGGACGAGTTCAGACTGTCTATCTGCAGGAGCTTACCGCGGCCCTGGGAAGGACCTATGAGGCGGTCAGCACACTGACGGAGAAAGGTCCGGTGATTCATCACGGCGACCTGTAGCTTTATCAAGGAACGTAAGCAGACGGCCGGGAGCATGGGGCGGGTGATCCAGTATGTATCCCAGCCAAAGAAAACCATGGACGAAAAGGGCCACCGCTACCTGACGGGGGTCAACTGCGTGGCAGATGTGGCCATGCAGAGCTTCATGGCCACCAAACACCTCTACGGAAAAGACACAGGCACCTTCTTCTACCAGTACACCCAGTCCTTCTCCCCGGAAGAAGCGCTCACTCCCGCCCAGGCCCATGAGATCGGTCTGGAATTGGCGGAGCGATTCTTCCCCGGCTGTGAGGTCCTGGTGGCAACTCATGTGGACCGGGAGCACCTTCACTCCCATCTGGTGGTCAACTCCGTCCATCCGGATACCGGGAAGAAGCTTCATTTCACTCCCAGAACACTGGAACAGATGCGGAAGGTCAGCGACCAGATCTGCATGGAACACGGCTTGTCCACTCTCAAGCCATACCGACAGGAGCACCGGACCCGTGGCCTGAGCGCAGGGGAATACCGGGCCGCTATGCGAGGAGAGAGCTGGAAGTTCCGGCTCATCACCACGGTAGAGGCGGTTATGCAGCGTGCTGGCAGCCGGGAGGAGTTCATACAGGAAATAAAGCGACAGGGTTACCATATACGCTGGGAGGAAAATCGAAAGCACATCACCTACATCACGCCTACCGGAATGAAGTGCAGAGACGATAAGCTGCACGAGTTAAAGTTCAGAAAGGAGAATATGGAGCATGAGTTTGGAATACGAAACCAGGCAGCAAAACAGCGCCTTAGCCACACTCAAACAGCGGGCGGCGCCACCTACTCTCACGGACCAAAAGCCCAATGTGTTGTACACCATGCCAGTACAGACCGTGGAGCGGCTGGAGGAGGTCCTGCAGCAGACCTTGGCACTACAGAAAACGATTCAGGCATCCATGGCAGCTTTGGCCACAAAAGAAAGCCTGGAGCCGCTGGCTACGGCGGAACAGCTCCATCAGTGGCTGGAGCAGACACAGGCTCTCAATCAGAAAACCCATCGTGCGATGGGAGAGATTCTCTCCGAAATGAGGGAGAAACACAAACGGGATGGGAGGCAGAGAGACGAGTTTACCAGGGAGCTCTCCGAGATCCGGACAACCTTTCAGAAGGATACTCGGGAGGCGATTGCCTCGCTCCGCAGATGGATCCCCTTCATTATCATGAGTTCAGCGGCGGCGGCAGTGCCGGTGTGCATCCTGATGTGGCAGACGCTGACATAACGGATGAGGTACTTCGACCGCTCTCCAGGTTGGAGGGAAATAACGATGACTATGTTCTGGATGCTACCACCAGACATAGCCGTGGAGACCGAAAAACACTGGCGAAAGAACAAAGGAAAAAGATTGCCCTGGGGCATAAGGAAGATGACCACGAGCAGGGACAGCAGATGATGTGACGCTGGGGCTCTGCACGCTCAAGTGCGGAGCCCTAAGCGTATTAAAAACTACATCGCTAATCAAAGAATAAGGGCGGAGAAAATAGTACGCCGTTAACAAAGATACCCGCAAAACCTTCTGCCAGGCAATTGTTACTGTTCTGATAACTCTGCCCATTCCCTATGGCTATCCATCGGGAAAGCTGGTATTGTGTGTTGCTGCAAAGGAGGCGACGTACGATGAATGACTACATGACTGCTCTCCACCAGCGGTTCTTCCAGGAGCCGGACTTCACAGAGCTGGAGGAAGAAATTGAACAGACCCGCCAGGAGGTACGGGACTGTCTGGACAAGCTGCAGAGGCGTAAATTGATGCAGCTGGTGGATGCCCAAAACCTGCTGCGGGAGAAAACCTCTCTGGCCGGTTTTATGGCAGGCTTTAAGCTGGCCTGGGGCATTGCAAAAGAATTGGAAGCAGACGGCCTGTACTCTTTCGACCACGAAGAAGAACAGCGGGCCTGCAAAGCAGCAGAACAGGAGGTGAAGCCTCGTGGCAAAGAAACGGGCTAACGGAGAGGGCAGCATCAGAAAGCGGAAGGACGGACGTTGGGAAGGACGATACACCGCCGGGTACGATTCCAAAACTGGCAAGCGCATTATCAAGAATGTGCTGGGCAAGACCCAGGCGGAGGTCAAGGAAAAGCTGAAAAAGGCTTTGGAGGAGTGCCAGGGGCTGGATGTGAGCCGCACCGAAGAATACACTGTGGCCACCTGGCTTCGCACCTGGTATGAGCTCTACGCCAAGCCCAATGTCCGCACTGCCACGGCAAACCGGTATCAGCTTATAATCGAGACCTACACCATCCCTCGCATTGGTGACATTAAGCTAAAGAAGCTGACCACCCGGCACCTGCAGAAGCTCTACAAGGAGTTATTGGAGGACGGCAGAATACATGTTGGAAAAGAACAGGCCCAAGGTCTGAGCACCACTACTGTCCGCAGCGTCCACCTCATGCTCCACGCCGCCCTGGAACGGGCGGTGAAGGAGCGGCTCATCCCCAGGAATCCCTCCGAGGACTGTATCGCCCCCAAGCCCCGAAAGATCGAGATGCAGATTCTTCCTTCTGAAGATATGCATGCCTATCTGGAGGCAGCCAAGGCCCGAGACCTGCTCCCCATGTTCTATCTGGAATTAGTCAGCGGCCTTCGGAAGGGGGAGCTGGTCGCCCTGCGGTGGGATGATGTGGACATCCAGAACAGAACCATCTCGGTCAGCAAACAGTACGTCCGCAACCCGGACGGCTCCCTGGAACTCACCCGGCCCAAGACGGAAAACTCCGTACGCCTGGTGTCCATCCCGCAAACCGCGGTGGACCTGCTGATCCAGGAACATAACAAGCATCCGGACAACCCTTACCTGTTCCCCTCCCCCATCACCGGAGAACTATACCACCCGGATTCGGTGGTCAACCTCCATAAGAAGATCTTGAAGGACGCAGGACTGCCCCACATCCGTTTCCACGACCTTCGGCACACCTTCGCCACCACAGCCCTTCAGAACGGTGTGGATGTAAAGACGGTGTCCTCCATGCTGGGCCACTATGATGCCGGGTTCACCCTCCGCACCTACACCCACGCCACACGGCAGAAGCAGGACGAGGCAGCAGCCACCATGGGCAGCTTCATGGCACAGGTCATGTAGGGCAGAGAGAAAAAAGCCGGGCGGGAAGCGCAAACTTCCCGCCCGGCACTCTTTAGCCCTTTCCGCATGTGGGTCACGGTGTGGGTCAGTTGGTTGACCCACATTTTGACCCACACTAAAAAATCAAAAATTGCAACAAAAAAGCCTCAAAAACCGAAGTTTTCAAGGCTTTTTGGAGCTGCTAGGCAGATTCGAACTGCCGACCTCATCCTTACCAAGGATGCGCTCTACCGACTGAGCTATAGCAGCATGTTTGTCCCCTTTCGGGGAACTATTTTGAACAGGCCATACCTGGAATTTCCAAGGCGTCCCGGGTACTCCCGGGGGCTATTCAAACAGCCATCCGGCTGGAGTTATTAAATGGCGACTCGGAAGGGACTTGAACCCTCGACCTCCGGCGTGACAGGCCGGCGTTCTAACCAACTGAACTACCGAGCCATTTAATCTATATCAAACAGATTACTCTGTTGATTACTTGGCAGGGGCAGAAGGAATCGAACCCTCGGCACGCGGTTTTGGAGACCGCTGCTCTACCTGCTGAGCTATACCCCTATATGGTGGGCCTTCACGGGCTCGAACCGTGGACCGGCCGGTTATGAGCCGGCTGCTCTAACCAACTGAGCTAAAGGCCCATGACCGTTCACACGTAAGGTTCGGAAAGAGCGGCTTGCCGTCATGGTTGGCGGCAAGCCGCTTTCTGGCTCCCCAAGTTGGACTCGAACCAACGACCCTGCGGTTAACAGCCGCATGCTCTACCGACTGAGCTATTGAGGAATGTGAAAGGGTCCGGCCCGGATGGACCGGACCCTTATGTTGGCGTTACCTATTTTCCCGGTCCGTCTCCAGACAAGTATCTTCGGCAGAAGCGAGCTTAACTTCCGTGTTCGGAATGGGAACGGGTGGACCCTCGCTCTAATCAACACCAACTGA
>NZ_NFMA01000025.1 GCF_002161175.1 Flavonifractor sp. An100
GAAAATCCACCAAGGTGCAACCGGACTACGCCTGCTGTATTCAGTTTAGCAAATCCTTCGGTTAACGCACAGACTATATTTTCATTCTCAGCTGTGATGGCATTTCATGAGGCGTTGAAAAGTACATAACCAAGCGACTGACTTTAATGGCGTACAAAAATGAGCTCTGGATGTTTGATGCTCCGTGCTGGCGGCACCTAGATTTCCATAAAGCGATAAGTTGCTTTCGCCGCCTTTTGGATGAAGATGGATTATCGAGTGTGTTGACTACAAGCGAGTATCGCGAGGTCTATCGCTTACTGCTTGGCAATCCCGATATCCGGCAAGAGGTCGATATTGAACCTCCGCCGCACTGTCTAAACCTCCGGGATGGGACCTTAGATTTACTGTCAATGGAACTTTATCCGCACGATCCGGAAGATGGGTTCTTTACTTTTTTGGACCTGAATTTCGCTGACATTCAAGCGAGCAACGAGGGGCAAACTTTTGAAGCCTTTGTGTCCCAAATTGGAAATTGTGACCGTGCAATCAGGCAGCAGCTTCTGGAGCTGGTAGCCCTTGCCGTTACAGGGTATGAAGCGAAGGTATTCTATGTTCTTCTGGGAGAGTCCGGCACAGGAAAGACTCAGTTCGGACGATTTTTAGAAGAATTACTGGGGCGTAAAAATGTGGAAAGCCTCTCAGGAGTCCATGATTTTACAAATCGCTTTACAACATCTGCACTGGAAGGAAAGCTCTTGGCGACTTGTCTGGATCTTCCAGATGAACCGCTTCCTTTTATTGCAGTGGGGATTATCAAGCAATTTGTAGGGGATGATCCCATTAAAGTGGAGGCCAAGTACAAGAACAGCCATACGATTTATCACAAGCCACTGCTCTTGTTTGCCGGAAATCATCCAATCCGCATTCCCAACATTTCAAAAGAGCAGGCACTCTTGAATCGCATGGTAGTCATCCCGTTTTCCAACCCGGTGCCAGTACAGGAACAAACCCCCAAACTTTATGAGCTGCTTCTAAAGGATGCACCTTATATTGTAGCGCAAGCAATCCAGGCATATAGACAACTGTACCAGCGGAACTTTGCAGTCACGCGCGTACCGTTGCCTGATGAATATGCCCCGCAGGATGGCAGAGAAGGTTATCAGGCCGTGACCCAGTTTGTCTCTGACTGCTGTCTGTTTCAGGCCGACCGTGAGATAGCAACGAAGTCACTTTATCTGGCATACCAAAATTATGCAGATAAGAATTCGTTAGCAACGATTTCTCAGATTGAATTTGCTAGAAAGCTCTCTGACTATCTGCAAACTAGGCCCGGAGTAACTTCCTGCAAGCGCGTTAGAAATGGGGCGCGTGGATACCAGGGTATAGGTCTCCGCGACGAATGGAGCTTGTAAAAGTTGCTCGTTATGTTCATGTATTATTGAAGAGAACCACATAAACAAGGAGGAATTCACCCTATGACTTACAAAAATTTTGAATCAATGCCATTTGTTCTCACAGTAGGAGACATCGCAGACACACTGGCAATTGGTCGCAACAAAGCCTATGATTTGGTCAATAGCGGAAGGATAAAGGCTTTAAAGCTCGGCAATCACTACCGCATTCCAAGAGAAAACTTTATCTCTTTTCTCAAAGACGGTGTAATGACTATCGCCTAGTTCCTTTTGTATAGCACTGCCCGCTGTCCATTGGCGGGCAGTGCTTATATTTCCATAATATATAAGAGAGAAGGGAAAGTCAATGTCTGTTCGCATCAGAGGTAACTCTTTTCAGGTGATTTATCGCTGTCCTGGTGAGGCCTCTCCCCGCACTGAGACTTTCAAGTCCAAAGACGAGGCTCTACTCCGGGACATGCAAATCAAACTGGCAAAAAAGAACGGCACCTTTGAACCGCCTGTGAAGGTTGCCAAGGGTGCTGTCCGAATCAAGCAGGAGGTTACTATCGGCGATTTCCTGGATGAATATGTGGAGGTTTACGGCCTAAAAAAATGGGGCAATTCCTATTACTCCATGTGTACGGGCCTCATCAAAAACTACATCAAGCCCTATATCGGAAATCGGTATGTACGCTCGTTTACGGTGCGTGATGTAGACGCCTACTACACGATGCTTCTTGATAAACCGGCGGCGGTAGTATCTGGCCACTTGGACACAGGAGCCAAGATTACGGCCCACACTATCGGTCGTATCCATAAATTACTCAAAAGCGCTTTCGGGAAAGCGGTGGTATGGGAGTACACCGCTGTCAATCCAACCATCGGGGCAACTCTTCCGACAGCCAAGGCGGAGAAAAGGGAAGTGTGGTCGGATGATGAGGCAATCGCCGCTCTTTCTGCCTGCAAGGAGCAACCCCTGCGTATCTGCTTATACCTTGCGTTAAGCTGCAGCATGCGCCTGGGAGAAATTCTAGGATTACAGTGGACCAATGTACATATCGAGGATGAATTGGTGGCGGAAGGTGCTGCGTTCCTTAAGGTGGATCGTGAGTTACATCGTTGCAATAATGAGAGCATCGAGGCATTGGAACGGGTCAACCGCAGCACGATTATTTTCAAATTCCCCCTTGTTATGCCTAAGAAGGCTACGACTACACTTGTACTGAAAGCGCCGAAAACTGAAAGCAGTAACCGGACGATATACCTTCCAAATGCTGTCATAGAGGAACTGCGACAAGTCAAGGCACAGCAGGCAGAATACAAGCGGCTGATGGGCGACGAATACCACGACTATGACCTGGTGGTATCGCAGCTCAATGGCCGGCCCTATGAAATCCGTATCATCGATAAGGCATTTAACAAACTCATCACGGAAAACAATTTCCGACCGGTCGTATTCCATAGCCTACGTCACAGCAGTACATCTCTGAAGCTCAAGTTGAGCCGAGGCAATATCAAGGCTGTCCAGGGTGACACAGGCCATGCCGAGGCCCGTATGGTGACGGATACATACGCCCACGGGTTCGATGCGGATCGTAAGCTAATTGCACATGAAATGGACACCGGGTTCTTTTCCAAGATTGGCACTACATCACCGGATGAGGGTGTAGACGCTGATATGCTATGTAAGTTGAAAGCACTAATCCAAAGCCGCCCGGAGCTGTTATCCGAACTACTAAGAGGGGCAGAAAAAGACCAGGAAACAGGCGTAGAGAACACTTAAATGTTGGCAAGTGTAGGCAAACTCCGGCTTTTCGAGCTCAAATCAAGAGAAGCGTGTAGGCAAAATATGCGAGCTAACTTGATATAATTGCAGGGAATGGATTCTCAAGTAAAGTGTAAAAAAGGAGCCAAAACCGACGGTTTTGGCTCCTTTTGGCACCCTGGAGAGGACTCGAACCTCCGGTCTACCGCTTAGGAGGCGGTCGCGTTATCCACTACGCTACCAGGGCTTATACACAATATTCAATTTTTTTGCAATCTTTGGCGGATGCTCCTGCTCCCGCTTAGGAGGGGGACGCTCTATCCAGTTGAGCTACTGAGACATGGAACGGTGTCTCTCCCCAATGTGGGAAAAGACTATTTTATTTTAGCCTAGGAAAAGAGGGATGTCAACGGGGAAATGGGGGACCGATGGTCTGCCCAGGGCGACCATTTGTCGAGGAGCTATGGACGGGTAGAGCGGGACATGGTATGCTGGAGGCAGAAAGGAGGGCGGGGGATGGACGTGGAACTGAAATTGGAGCCGGGACGGACCGAGCCCAAGGTGGTGATCTTGGCCGGGGAGCCCACCCCGGCGCTGGAGCGGCTAGTGCGGGAACTGAGCGGACTGGCCCTGGCCCCCATCCCGGTGTGGCGGGGGGAGGAGATGCTCCGGCTGCCCCAGGAGGCCTTTCTGCGGTTTTATACCCAGGATAAAGGGGTGCTGGCCCAGACCGAGGAGGGGAGCTTCCCGGTGCACCTGCGGCTATATGAGCTGGAGCAGCGGCTGGACGCAACCCGCTTTGTCCGCATCTCCAACGGGGAGATCGTCAATCTGGACCGGGTCACCGCTCTGGATTTGTCCCTCACCGGGACCATCCGAATGACCTTAACAGGGGGCGTTTATGCCTATGTGTCCCGGAGGTATGTGAAAAAGATCAAGCAGACGCTGCAGATGGAAAGGAGGCGGACTCCATGAAGCAAAAGGGGATAACCTGGCGAGGCCGGGCGCTCATCGGCGGGATTTTGGGGCTGCTGGCGGGAATTTTATGGGTACCCTATGCGATGTACAGCCGGGAATGCCCGCCGCTGGCGGTGCTGGCCTGTGTGGGGCTTGGGGGAATGGCCGGTGTGGCGACCCAGCCCTTTGCCGACAGTGGACGGGTGCTGCTCCTGCGGTCCGGCGGCCATTTTCTCATCACTGCTGCCTGGTTTGCCCTGCTGGTGGTGGAGCTGGACATTGCCCCGGGCTGGACGGGAGTGCTATTCTGGGAGGGACTGCTGGCTCTGTTTTATGCCCTGATCTGGCTGGGAAGATGGGTCGGGTGGTATGTGGAGGTGTCTCAGCTGCGGCAGCTGCTGGGGCTGGAGCCGGGGCCTACCCCCTTGAAATGGCGGGAGACTCTCCCTTATCTGCCCTTTGTGGTGCTGCTGTGTACCCTTGTCCCTTTGGTGCTGCGGGGCATTGAGCGGGGGATGGGGACGGATTTGCCCGCGCTGACGGGAATCGTGTACCCCTTCCTGATCCTGCCCGTGGCCAGCCTGTGCGCTGGAGTGTCTCTGGGAAAACGCAGGGGGATCTGCCCCCTGTTCCCCCTGGCCTGCTTTTTGTGTTACCTGCCCTTGGTGTTGGTTCTTTATGACACTACGGCGCTGTTCCACTGTTTTATGACCGCCCTGCCTGCCCTGGGGGGGAATGTATTGGGGTGTTTCCTGGGGCGGGCTGGCAAGATGGGAGGATAATATGGATTTACTGCTTTCTACGGCGGTTTTTTGGGGACCCGGTCTGGCCGTGTTTGTTGTGGAGTGTGTGGTGTTCCGACTCACCCGGTACCGGGGCTGGCCCCTTCGTCTGCTGCCTGCAGCGGTACTGGCCGTCTCGGCCTTCCGGTGGTGGGAGGCTTGGCGGTGGGGCGGCCCATTCCAGCCACTAACTTTGTTGGCCTGCGGGCTTTTGACCCTGTCTATGGCGGCAGGGCTGTTGCTGGGCGTGCTGGCGGGAGCCCTGTGGGCAAAGAAGGAATGAAGGAAAGAATCAGGCTCTCCCGCCTGGAAGCGGGAGAGCCTGATTGCGTTTTATTGCGTTTTTTGGAACGGAATGTTTCAGGAGAGCTGGAACTGTCCCGTATACAGCCGGTAGTACCGGCCCTTCTGTTCCAGCAGCTCGTCGTGGTCGCCCTTTTCCTCAATCTGCCCGTGCTCGATGACCACAATGCAGTTGGAGTTGCGCACCGTGGACAGCCGGTGGGCGATGACAAAGACCGTCCGGCCCTCCATAAGGGTGTCCATGCCCTTTTGGATCAGGGATTCCGTGCGGGTATCAATGGAGGAGGTGGCCTCATCCAAAATCATCACCGGGGGATCGGCCACCGCCGCCCGGGCAATGGCCAGCAGCTGGCGCTGTCCCTGGGAAAGGTTGGCTCCGTCGCCGGTGACCATGGTCTGATACCCCTGGGGCAGGCGGCGGATGAAGGAGTGGGCGTTGGCGCTCTTGGCCGCGGCAATGCACTCCTCGTCGGTGGCGTCCAGGCGCCCGTAGCGGATGTTGTCCATGATGGTGCCGGTGAACAGGTGGGTGTCCTGGAGCACCGCACCCAGGGAACGGCGCAGGTCGTCCTTGCGGATGGTCTTTACGTCCAGACCGTCATAGGTGATGAGACCGCCTTCGATCTCATAAAAGCGGTTGATGAGGTTGGTGATAGTGGTCTTTCCCGCGCCGGTGGAGCCTACGAAGGCGATCTTCTGGCCGGGGTTGGCGTACACCGTCACGTCGTGGAGTACCTGCTTGCCGGGCACATAGGAGAAGTCCACGTGGCTGAAGCGGACAGCTCCCTTCAGCTCAGTGTAGGTAAACTCCTCCCCCTCCTTGCACCGCACGGCACCCCGGATGGGGTGCAGACCCATAGTGCCGTCGGGCCCCGGGTATTTCCAGGCCCAGCCGGTGTTGGGTCCCGCCAGCTCCCCGTCCTTGGGCAGCTCTACAGCGGACTTGTCAGGCAGGTTCAGCACGCGAACCAGCTTCATGGGACTGGATTTGGGAACCTTCCAGGCCCAGACGCCGGTGCGGGTGGTCTCATTGGAGGACAGCGGGACCAAAACGCCGTTTTCCTTCCGGGCCCGCACCAGGGTGATCTTCCCCTCGTCCACCTCGGGCTGGGTGTCCATGACCTCGAAGATCCGTTCCGCGCCGGCCAGGGCGGAGAGGAGGGAGGTCATTTGCTGGGAGATCTGGTTGAGGGGCTGGCCCACCTGCTTGGAGTAGTTGAGGTAAACCACCAGTCCGCCCAGGTCAAAGCCCTGGAGGACGGAAAGCAGCCCGCCGAAGGCGGCGGTCAGGGCGTAGCTGATGTTCATCAGGTTAGCCGAGACAGGCATGATCATGGTGGAGTAGAAATTGGCCTTCTGGGCGGCGTCCCGGTAGGCGTCGTTGAGCTGCTTAAAGTCAGCTTTGGCCTGTTCCTCGTGGGTAAAGGCCTTGACCACCTTCAGCCCTTCGATCATTTCCTGAATGTTGCCGTTGACCTTGCCCAGGGCCGCCTGCTGCTGCTGGTAATAGTTGCGGCTACGGCCGCCCAGGCTTTTGAACAGGGCCATGGTGAGGGCAAGCACCAGGGCGGTGACCAGGAAGAGCTTCCAGTTGATGAAGAGCATCATCACCACCAGCCCCACAAACATCAGGCAGCTGGAGCACATGGAGACCACGCTCTGCTCCAGGGCCAGCTGGACGTTGTCGGCGTCGTTGGTGAAGCGGCTCATCAGCTCTCCGTGGGGATGCTTATCAAAGTAGCTCAGGGGCAGCTGCTGCAGCTTGTCAAACAGGTCGTGGCGCAGGCGGTTGACACCCCGCTGGGCCAGGCGGACCATGGTGGCCGACTGGCCATAGGTGGCCAGGCAGCCGATGAGGTAAATGCCCACCAGCTTGGCAATGGCCAGCCCCAGTCCCGCAAAGTCGGTGCAGCCCGACCAGATAAAGTTGTTGATGATGCCCCGCATCATATAGGAGCCGCCAATGTTGGTGGCCACAGAGGTCAGCAGGCACAGGAGAATGAACAGCAGCGGCAGCTTGCTGCGGGTGAGGTAGCCCACCAGACGAAGAACGGTCTTTTTCAGCTCCTTGGGCTTTTGGAATCCGCCCCGGGGCGCATGATTGGGTCCTGGCATTATTCACCCACCCCCTCTTGTTGGGAACGATAGATTTCCTGATAAATGGGATTGCTGGCCAGCAATTCCTCGTGCGTGCCCTGGCCGGCGATGTGGTCGTCGTCCAGAATGAGGATTTGGTCGGCATATTGCACGGAGGAAATGCGCTGGGCGATGATGATGACCGTGGTGTCCTTCAGATTCTGGGCAAAGGACTGGCGGATGGCGGCCTCGGTGGTGGAGTCCACGGCGGAGGTGGAGTCATCCAAAATCAGGATGGCGGGCTTGCGGAGCATGGCGCGGGCAATGCACAGCCGCTGCTTCTGTCCGCCGGAGACGTTGACGCCGCCCTGGTCCAGATAGGTGTCGAAGCCGTCGGGGAAGGACATGATAAAGTCATAGGCCTGGGCGTCCTTGGCCGCCTGAATAATCTCTTCTTCCGTTGCATCGGGATTGCCCCAGAGAAGGTTCTCCCGAATGGTGCCGGTAAAGAGGACGTTGGTTTGTAGGACCATACCGATGCGACCCCGCAGTTCATCCAGGGGGTAATCCCGCACGTCCATGCCGTCCACGAGGACCCGGCCCCCAGTGACATCGTAGAACCGGGGGATCAGGTTGACCAGGGAGGACTTACCTGTACCGGTACCGCCCACAATGGCCACAAACTGCCCCGGCTCCACGGAGAAGGAGATGTGGGAGAGCACATCATCTCCAGTGCCGGTGGCCACATACTTAAAGGACACATCCTCAAACTCCACCTTCCCCTTGGGGGCGGGGAGCTGAGCCTGAGGGGCGCCCTCCCGGTCCTGAACGGAGGGGACGGTGTTCAGCACCTCATTGATCCGGTGGGCGCAGGCCTGGGCTCGGGAGAGCTGGAGGAGGGACATGGCCACCATCATCACACTCATAAGGATCTGGAAAATGTAGTTGATGAAGGCCTGAAGGCTGCCCAAATCAAAGGTGGCGCCCATCACCATTTTGCCACCGAAGTACAGCACCGCCACCGTGGCGCCGTTGAGGCAGAGCATCATGACGGGCAGGATGGCAATGACCCGCAGGCCTACGCTTAAAGCGGCCTGCATCAGCTCGTCGTTGGCCTTTTTAAACTTCTTCCGCTCGTGGTTCTCCCGCACGAAGGCCTTGACCACCCGGATGGCCACCAGGTTTTCCTGTAGGGTGTTGTTTAAGGCGTCGATGCGGGCCTGCATGACCTCAAAGAGCTTGGTACACATCTTCATGAGGATTCCGATGACCAGAGCCATCAGGGGAATGACCACCACCAGAATAAAGGCTAGGCGGGCATTGAGGGAGATGCTGATAATCAGGGCAGCGATCAGCATCACCGGAGCCCGGACCAGCATCCGAAGGCCCATGGCCAGCATCATGGTCATGGCGTTGACATCGTTGGTCATACGGGTGATGAGGGAAGCGGAGGAGAAGCGGTCAATGTCAGCAAAGGAGAACTGCTGCACCTGGTCAAACAGGCACTGCCGCAGATTGGCGCCGAAGCCCTGGCTGGCAAAGGTGGAATACTTGGCCGCCAGTACGCCGCAGGCCATGGAAATCCCTGCCAGCAGCAGCATCAGAGCGCCCAGCTGAAAGATATAGGTGACATTTTCGACCGGGATGGCGGTGTCCACGATCTCCGCCATCACCAGTGGGAGCAGCAGCTCACAGATGACCTCCAGGATAATGAGAATGGGCGAGAGAATGGCCTGTTTCTTATAGCCCTGGAGATGGGTTAAAAATAGGGAAAGCAAATTAAGATTCCTCCTTTCGCTTGGGCTGGGCGTTTAATGGGGGACGTAGATTTTGAAGCATGCGGAGTCGGAAGGACATTATCAGCTCCAGCTCCTGAGGGGTAAATCCCTCCAGCATCTGCTCCGCCACGGCATCAAAGGCCCGCTGACAGCCCTCCACGGCGTGGTATCCCTTTTCGGTGAGCAATACCTGGTTGCGGCGGGCATCTCCGGGTCCCGGTTGTCGTCGGATGTAGCCGCTTCGTTCCAGGGATTTTAGTGAGTTTGCCACGGCGGCGGGAGAGATATGCAGCTGTTGAGCCAGCTCCCGTTGGGCCAGGAGGGGGGCGCCGGTGCTCGTCTCCTGGGAGCTTTTTAAAATGGTCAGGAGCATGGGATGGCCCACCTCGCTCAGACCCCGGGCAGACAGCTCGGCGCTCAAAGCATTTCGGTGGGCCTGGTGGAGCTGTTGGGCCAATAGCTCCATTTGACTGATGTGAATTGCCATGTACATTCCCCCAAAAGGAATCATTAACGGGTTAACGATTAGCGTGCTAATCATTTTAGCACCCAGGACCGGAAAGTCAAGGAATTTTCAGCCGGGTTTAAAAAATGTTTACACTTTTGGGAAAAGGAAAAGCCGCCCTAAGCAGGGCGGCTGGAAGAATAAGATTTAAAAGGGAGGAGTCGGAGTGGTGACGCATCAGGGAGCGAAGCGCCAGGCATTGTAGAAGCAAATAAACACAATGACCAGCAGTAGACCAGCAAAGAGTTTGTCCGTGGTGGCGGCAGAAATGCGCTTGTTGATTTTAGAGCCCAGCATACCGCCCAAAATCCCAGCTGCCACCATGAGCACCAGATAAATCAGTTCAAATTCAGGGATGGTGCGCTGGATGCAGGAGGTGAGGAAGCTGGAGGCCTGGGAGAACATGATGATGTACAGGGAGTTGGCAGCCGCTTTTTTGGTGTCCATCGAGAAGGCAAAATAGAGGATGGCCAGGTTGATGGGTCCTCCACCAATCCCCAAAAAGGCGGAGAGCACCCCCATGAGCAGGCCCAGCAGGACGGTGGCAACCGGATTGTGAACCTGGTAGGAGGGGAGACGGGAGCGAAGGAAGGCGCTGTATACCAGGGTCAGAATGGTAATAATGGCCAGAACAATGGCCTGCACCATACCCACCAGCTGGTCCTGAGTCATGGCCTTCAGCTGCTGGAAAATGGCGTTGCCGGCAATGCCACCCAGCACGGCACCCAGAGCCAGTAGGCTGCCGGTGCGCAGCTCCACCAGGTGGCTTTTCCGCTGCTTGATCATGGAGACCACAGACATGGACAGAACCGACAGTCCCGATAGAAAGCTGATGCTGCTTACGCTCATAATGTGCAGCGCGTCCAAAACCGGCTTAATAATCACGCCGCCGCCGATTCCGCAGATGCCTCCGATGGTGGAAGCGGCCAAACAGATCGCGAAGATAATGATTCCCATGGGCCAAAGTCCTCCTCAAGAAAATAGGAGCGGCGCCTCAAGGACGCGCCACTCCAGGACAATATAGGCACTCCATCCGTTCGCTAATGGGGGGCTGGCCCATGGAGGATGGAGAAACCGGTGTAAATTGCCAGGTCCTGCCGTGCCTGTCTATTATCCGACTTTTTCCCCCCTGCGTCAAGGAGCTTTTTGTGTTACGTTATACAAGTGGCCACATTGCAGGCCCTCTGGGGTACGCCAGACGAATCCGGAAAAAGAGCTTACGTAGGCTGCCGGTCGGAAAGGCAGGCCATTAGCTCTTCGCGGGCCACCTGGGCCGCCTGATACAGATCAGAATCAAGGGCACGCCCCACATCGCTGGCCAGGGCCCGGAGGCTACGGTCCAGACGGTCGGGATAGCCCTGGAAAAATTCCAGATAATCCATGCAGCGAAGTGCGGTGTGTACCAACTGAGCGCTGATGGGCAGCGGATTGGGGGCCGCTTCCAGGGGGTAGCCGGTGCCGTCGTAATTTTTGTGGTGCAGTATGCAATTTCAGCGGCGTAACGGGCCAGCGGGTGCGCGCTGCTGGGGCCGGTGGTAAACAGGGCGTGTCCCAGTGTGGTGTGCTGAAAATAGATGTTTTGGCCGGAGCCCCCCTGCTCCGGGCCGTGGAGAAGAATGTCGTCCGGGATGCCCAGCAAACCAATGTCGCAGAACACTGCCGCCTGACCAATGAGCAGTACCTCGGAGGGGGACAGCCCACAGCTGGGTTTGACTTTGCGTAGTCCGTTGGCCAGTGCCTGGGTAATTTGTCCTAACAGGTGGTACTTGTGGGGAGAAAGGCCGGGACGGTTTTGAAAAAACAAGTCTAGGAGCCGATTCCAGTGGTCAGCCAAGGAGGGCTCCTGGGGGGTAACCGGGAGCTGGGGTGTTTGAGCAGCTTGGAGGGAGTGGTCTAAAATGGTGGAGCCAGTGGGCCAGGCATTGCGTACGACCGAACAGACCCGTTCCTGAGCGGAGACGGGGCTCAGGGGCTTGACCAGAAAGTCGGAGGCCCCCTTGTCTACACCACTGAGGACATATTCCTTTCGGGCGTCGGAGGTAATCAGAATCACGGGCAGATCTGCGGTGGCCTCTACGGTTTGCAGCTGCTGAAGCACAGGAAAACCAGCTCCTCGCTTGCCTAAACAGATATCCAGCAATATGGCACAGATGCGCTGGGAATTTCGGTGGATGTAGGACAGGGCAGGACGGGATTCTTCAAAGCACTCAACATGGAAAAGCGATTTAAAAATTTCCCTTAAAATGGCTAAATCAAGGGGGGAGTCATCAATAACCAGAAGGGTGTCTCGATTCATAGCGGTCCTCCTTGGGGGAATACAGCCCCATACTGTTTCAGTAGTTGGATAAGGGGGGCGGCCGCAGCGTCGATCTGCTGGAGTATGGATTCCAAACGCTGGGGATGGTTCAGCCCGTGTTCCCGGTACTCCTCCAAAAGCTGCTGGGACAGCTGGGCAATGGGGAGCAGACTCAAGTTTCCGGAAAGTCCCTTTAAATTATGAATTTTGGTATAAAAAACGTCGGCCTGCTGCTGTTGAAGGGCCTGACGGATGGCGGGGAGCTCCATGGCCTGGGGAAGGCGGAGCAAAAAGGAGAGATATAGCTCCTGGTTGCCCATAAAACGGTTCAGGGCCTCAGAAACCGCTACGCCGGTTTGAGGAAGGGCTGCGAGCAGAGCGTCAGAATCCATATTGAGCCTCCTTTGCAGAGCAAGAATAGATATGGGTGTGCAGACGCCGGAGCCCTGGGCTAGACGTCGGCACAAGCCTGTTTACAGGAACAAGCGGTCAAAAGTATATGCGGCAAGCCAGTGTCGGTTTTCGTAATAGCAAAAGAAAAACAGCCAGCCCAAATCGGGCTGGCTGTTTTGAAATACAATGGAAAATCTCAGCGCTTGGAGAACTGGGGGGCGCGGCGGGCGGCCTTCAAGCCGTACTTCTTGCGCTCCTTCATTCTGGGGTCGCGGGTCAGGAAGCCAGCGGCCTTCAGAGCGGGACGGAACTCCTCGTTGACCAGGAGCAGAGCGCGGGAAATGCCGTGCCGGATGGCGCCGGCCTGGCCGGTCACGCCGCCGCCGGTGACGGTGGCCACGATGTCCACCTTGCCCAGCTGCTCAGTGGTGACCAGGGGCTGACGGACAATGAGCTTCAGGGTATCCAGGCCGAAGTAGTCGTCGATATCACGGCCGTTGATGGTGATGGCGCCAGTGCCATTGGGGAACAGGTGGACGCGGGCCACGGAGGACTTCCGGCGGCCGGTGCCATAGAAATAAGGCTTCTTGCTCTTATACATGATCTAAATCCTCCTCTTACTCGGCGTCCCAGGTCTGGGGCTTCTGGGCGGCATGGGGATGCTCGCTGCCGCGATAGATGTGCAGGCGAGTCAGGGAGTCCTTGGTAATGATGTTGTGGGGCATCATGCCGCGGATGGCCAGCTTCATAGCCAGCTCAGGCTTGCTCTGCATCAGGGTGCGGTACTTGACTTCCTTCAGGCCGCCAACCCAGCCGGAGTGAGTGCGGTAATACTTCTGATCCAGCTTCTTACCAGTCAGGACGGCCTGCTCAGCGTTGATGACGATGACGAAGTCGCCGCAGTCAGCGTGAGGGGTGTACTCGGGCTTCCGCTTGCCGCGCAGCAGATCGGCGGCCAGGGCAGCGGTCTTACCCAGGGGCTTGGCGGCGGCGTCCAGGACGTACCAGTTCCGCACGATGTTCCCCTTGTTTGCCATGAAAGTGGACATAGGTGAAACCTCCATTTTCCTTCTATAAATCGTAACCATTTGGTTGGTGATAAAACAGTGCGCTCCACTCTGTACAAGCGGAGCGTTTTGTATTATAGTACGGGGGTGGCCGGGTGTCAACGGCATTTTCACACTTTTTTCACGCTGCTCAATAAAATCTCTTGTTTTCTCGATAAATCTCTTATTTTCTCTTGTTTTCTAACTTTCAATTTTTATTTTTCTTAGTGGGACAAAATCATAAAATCAGCAATAAAAGTATAAGAAAGCTGGCAGCTGCGCCGGTTTCACCTATTTTTTTGCCAAGGAGGAGCGATATGAACAAGATCCTGTCACTGACCCGCCGTTGCGTGGAGGACTATGAGATGATTGCGCCCGGGGACCGGATTGCGGTAGGGGTGTCGGGGGGAAAGGATTCCATTACCCTGCTGGCGGCCCTGGCAAAGCTAAGGGAGTTTTACCCCGTCCCCTTTACTGTGGAGGCCATCACTCTGGACATGGGACACGCCGACGGCCGGCCGGGGATGGACTTTACCCCAGTAGCCCAGTTTTGCCAGGAGCTTGGAGTGCCCTATACCATTATAAAAAGTGAAATACACCATGTGATTTTTGATTTACGGCGGGAGAAGAACCCCTGCTCCATGTGCGCCAAGATGCGCCGTGGGGCCCTCCATGACGGGATGAAGGAGCGGGGCATCACTAAAATCGCCCTGGGCCACCACTATGACGACGCCATCGAGACCTTTTTCATGTCCCTGATTTTTGAGGGGCGGCTGTCCTGCTTCCAACCGGTGACCTATCTGGACCGCACAGGCATCACTCAGATCCGGCCCTTGCTGTACTGCGGGGAGAAGCTCGTTGCCCACACCGCCCGGCGGCTGAATTTCCCGGTGGTGGAAAACCCGTGCCCCGCCAACGGGAACACCAAGCGGCAGGAGATTAAGGAGCTGATCTACCAGCTTCAGGGGAAGTATCCCGGCCTGAAGGCCAGGACCTTTGGGGCTATGCAGCGTCTCCCACTGCCGGAGTGGGGGCCGGTGGAGCACCGGCGCCGTCCCCTTCCCGAGGAACTGGAGGAATAAAAACAGCCGCCTTATCGGGCGGCTGTGTGGCTGCGGATGTAGCTGGAAAGCTGGCGGAAGGTCTCCTTGCCCACCGCGGAGCGGAATAAAAACCAGTGGATGTGGGGGGAACGGGAACGGACCTGGAGAAAGCGTTTACGCGTGGTGACCTGCCGCACACTGGTCCAGGGGATATGGATCTGCCGGTCACCCCAGATCTCTGTCAGCCCAGAGTCGTCCACCCGCACGGTGCTGGTTATCCCTGCCTGGTGCTGCCAGAGGGTGAAGAACAAAGAGAAGGCGGAGGAGAGGAGAAAAATCACACCGCAGAACGAGAGCAGCAGGACGATATAATAGGACAGCAGGCTCACCCCCAGGCTGATGCCCTCTCTTGGGGGAAAGGTAGGACACATGGCGGCGGGGAGCAGCAAGAGAAGCCAACGGAAGGTATAGAACATGTACTTGGTATAGATAAAGGGACTGATCCGGTAGGAAAACTCCATGGAAGACACTCCTTTTCCCAATGTGGAGGTTTGCGCTTTTCAGTATAGCATAGGATTCTCCTTCCCACAAGGGAAAAGGACCATAAGATGGTCTTGCAAGTTTTTAATAAACCAGATATAATATTTTGGCTAACTTTGAAAATGACAACGGAAAAGAGGAATTGCCGTGAAATTAGGTATCGTCGGCCTGCCAAACGTGGGCAAAAGTACCCTGTTTAACGCCATTACCAATGCCGGAGCGGAGAGCGCCAACTATCCCTTCTGCACTATCGACCCCAATGTGGGTATGGTAGCGGTTCCGGACTACCGTCTGGACAAGCTCAGCGAGATGTACCACCCCAAGAAGACCACCCCGGCCGTCATTGAGTTTGTGGACATTGCCGGACTGGTGAAGGGGGCCTCCAAGGGAGAGGGCCTGGGCAACAAGTTCTTGGGCAACATCCGTATGACCGATGCCATCGTCCATGTGGTGCGGTGCTTTGATGACGATAACGTCATCCACGTGGAGGGCTCTACAGACCCCATCCGGGATATGGACACCATTGACCTGGAGCTTATTATGGCCGACCTGGAGATGGTGGAGCGGCGGATTGACAAGGCCAAGAAGGCGGCCAAGGGGGACAAGAAGTTCCTCCAGGAGGCCGCAGACTTTGAGGGGCTGCGGGACTGGCTCAACGACGGCAAGTCCGCCCGGTCCTATGAGGAAGTGGATATTGCCAAGGAATATCCCGACTGCGAGCTGCTCTCCCTCAAGCCGGTGATCTACGCCGCCAACCTGGATGAGGACGGCTTTGCCGACCCCCACGGAGTGGACTACTACCGCCAGGTGGAGGAGCGCGCTCAGGCGGAGGGGGCCCAGGTGATCCCGGTGTGTGCCAAGCTGGAGGCGGAGATCGCCGAACTGCCCGCCGAAGAGAAGAAGATGTTCCTGGATGACCTGGGCATTGCCGAGTCCGGTCTGGACCGGCTGGTGAAGGCCAGCTACACCCTGCTGGGCCTCATTTCCTACCTCACCTCCGGGGAGGACGAGTGCCGGGCCTGGACCATTAAACGGGGCACCAAAGCCCCCCAGGCGGCGGGCAAAATCCACTCCGATTTTGAGCGGGGCTTCATCCGGGCCGAGGTGGTCTCCTATGAGGACCTGATGGCCTGCGGCACCATGGCGGCAGCCCGGGAGAAGGGACTCATCCGCTCGGAGGGGAAAGAGTATGTGGTCCAGGATGGGGATATCATCCTGTTCCGGTTCAACGTCTGAGCAGGAGGGCCGGAGAATCATTATGAATGTACTGGTTGACCTGTTTTTTACCTTTGCCCGGATCGGAGTCTGTACCTTTGGCGGGGGTTATGCCATGCTCCCCATCCTCCAGCGGGAGGTGGTGGAGAAGCGGGGGTGGGCCACCGATGAGGAGCTGACCGACTACTTCGCCATTGGCCAGTGTACCCCTGGCATCATCGCGGTGAATACCGCCACCTTCATCGGCTATAAGCTGAAAAGCTATGTGGGGGGCGTGGTGGCTACCCTGGGGCTGGTGTTTCCCTCCCTTGTTATTATCACCATTATCGCCGCCTGCCTGTCCAATTTTGCCGACATCCCGGTGGTGCAGCACGCCCTGGCGGGCGTCAACGCCTGTGTGGTGGCCCTGATTGCCACCAGCGTGCTGGAGCTGGGAAAATCCACCCTGAAAAATGCTCTGTCTGTGGCCATCTTCCTGGTGGTGCTGGTGCTGGGCTTTGTAGTGGGCGTGTCCCCCGTCATTCTCATTGTGGCGGCCGGCCTGGTGGGCTTTGTGGTCTACCGCCTGTTGAAGCTGTCCAAGGGAGGTGAGGGGAAATGATTCTGCTGCGCTTGTTTTTTGAATTTGCCAAGACCGGCCTGTTCGCCGTGGGCGGCGGCTTGGCCACCATTCCCTTCCTACAGGATCTGGGGGCCCGTACAGGCTGGTTTACCGATGCCCAGCTGACCACCATGATCGCGGTCTCCGAGTCCACACCGGGCCCCATGGGGGTGAATATGGCCACCTATGTGGGGTATCAGATTTCCGGTATCCCGGGCGCTATCGTAGCCACTCTGGGCCTGATCTTCCCCTCCATTGTGGTCATTATAATTATCGCCGGCTTTTTACAGAAGTTCCGTCAGTCCAAGACGGTTGACGCCGTCTTCCAGGGACTACGCCCCGCCTCCACCGCTCTGATCGCTTCGGCGGGACTGAGTGTGGCCACTGCTGTCCTGGTTACCATTGAGGGCGTGGAGGAGCATGTGCTTGTCCCTCACTGGCCGGCCATCGTCCTGGCTGCGGCGGTATTCGTGCTGATGAAGTGGAGCCCGCTGAAGAAGCTCCACCCCATTGTTTTTATTGCCATTTCCGCTGTGGTGGGCGCGGTGTTCCAATTTTAACTCTAGTTCATTTCAACACAAAGTCAAAAACGCCCTGAGCGAAGTCTTCGCTCAGGGCGTTTTATTTAAAGGCGTGCTCAATACCGGCGGACCACCGCTACCACCTTGCCGATGATCTCGGCCCGAGTGCCGTCAATGGGCTCGTAATCCGGGTTCTCCGGCAGCAGCCAGGTGTGACCGTCCCGCCGGGACAGGGTTTTGACAGTAGCCTCATCCTCGAAGAGGGCCACCACGATCTCGCCATTGTGGGCCTCACTCTGTCGGTGGACCACCACCAGATCCCCGGGCAAAATCCCAGCTCCCAGCATGGATTCCCCACGGACCTTTAGGGCGAAATGCTCTCCGGACAGCCCCTGGGTGTCAAAAGTCAGGTAGTCCTCAATACACTCCTGGGCCAGAATGGGGGAGCCAGCAGCCACGTTGCCCAGGATAGGCACCTGATTGGCGTGGGGGTCGGCCTCTTCTGCTACGCCGGACAGGGCGGCGCCGGGAAGGGTGATGGCCCGGGTCTTGCCCTCCGCCTTGACGATCACACCGGCCTCTTCCAGGCCCTTCATATGGAAATGGACGGTGGAGGGGGACTTTAATCCCACAGCAGCGCCGATTTCACGCACCGAGGGGGGATAGCCGTGCTCATTGGTAAAGGAGAGAATGTAGTCGTAAATTTGTTGTTGCTTGGCGGTGAGCTTGGCCATAGTTGACGCTCCTTTCGTGGGCAGGCGGGACTATCTGGATAATTGTAGTTGTATTTTATCATACATTTGTACGAATGTCAAACGGATGTTCTTTGGGTTTCATAAAATATGCTCCCCCATTTTGAGGGAGCATAGAGGATTACACAGGGGGCGCAAATTCCTGCTGCAGACGCAGGCGTTCGCAGTAGAAGCCGGCGCGGGCGGTAAGGCGGTAGGGAAGCAGCCACAGTAAAACGGGGACGGCGACCAGTTGGGTGAGAAGAGCGCCACCCAGACTGTTGGCAATAGAGTAAAACAGCAGGTAGATGGGCTCATAGTCGGTGGAAAACCCGAAAAGGTCCACCGGCACCCCCGACTGCCAGAGGGCATAGCCGGAGAAGAGATCGGGCAGCTGCTGGAGGGGAATCTGGGACAGGGCTTGAAAGAAGCCCCCCTGCCACAGACAGAACACCAGGGCCAGAAGGGAGAGGAGGGTGCTGAGCAGAATCCAGCCTACAAAGGAGAACTCCAGCTTAAACAGCTCCCACTTCCAGCCGCGGGTCAGGGATATGCTGCGCCGAATGGCGGCGGAAGGGCCGTCATCGGGCCGGTCAGCCAGTAAGAAGGGGGCCATGGAGTAGCGAAGCATCATGACCTGTACGGCCAGATAGACCACACCCATTCCCAGCACAGTCAGGGAAGGGACCATAGAGCTGAGAATGAGCACCAGGGGGAGCAGGACAACGCTTAGAACGATACTCCAGCCCAGCATGCGCAGGTAAAGGAAAATTTCCATCAGCAGCACCCGACCGGCTACGGAGAACCCCTGGACCAGAGAGCCAGCGCCGGGATTCAGACGGCGGTAGGTCCACAGGGCCCAAAGGCGAAATCCAAAGTTTATGACCACTTTGTAAAGCAGGAAGAAAATCCCCACAAAGAAGAAGGCGGAGCCCCACATGGCCCAGTCGCCGGAGGGGAGGGGGAGGTAGGAGAGGAGAAGGTATAATCCAGAGGTGAGAAGAAGGTAGAGCAGAGTGATCAGCCAGAAGGGAGGCCGTGTGGCAGACATGGCCTCCCGGGCCTGGTGTTTCAGCTCGCTGCGGTCAAGTTCCATGAAAAGGCTCCTATCATACTGAAAATCATGCGCAGGGGATCAGGCGTCCCACTTGTCCATGACCTGGCGCAGCTGGTCGGCCAGCTTGGCCAGATCCTTGTTGGGACGGCCCCGGCTGCGGCTGATGAGCAGCTCCAGCTCCTTGGCCACGTCCTGTAGGCGCAGGAAGGCGGGGGAACCGGCAGAGGCTCCGGCAGAGCGGGATTTGGTCTCCAGAACCACGCCCTTGGCCAGCATCCGGTTTTCCAACAGGTCATAGACCTCTTCGTAGAGGGGGGCATGGGCGGGGATTCCCCGCTCCGTAAGGGTGTTGGCAAAGACCTCGGTGACAGGGGCGTCTCCGTGGACCACGAAGACCTGCTGAGGCTTGGGGGCGAAGTGCTCGATCCAGCCCAGGAGGTGGTCCCGGTCGGCGTGGGAGGACAGCCCCTTGAAGTTGATGATCCGGGCCCGGACAGCAATTTCCTCGCCGAAGAGCTTTACGGTTTTGGCCCCTTCCAGCAGGCGACGGCCCAGGGTGCCCTCCCCCTGATAGCCCACGAAGACCACGGCACATTCCGGCCGCCACAGGTTGTGCTTCAGGTGGTGGCGGATGCGTCCGGCATCACACATGCCGGAGGCGGAAATGATGATTTTCGAGGATTTGTCCATGTTCAGGGCCTTGGACTCCTCGGTGGACTGGGTAAGGGTGAGGCCGGGGAAGGTGAACAGGTCGTCTCCGCCCTGGAGCACGGCAATGGCATCCTCGTCCAGATAGCCGTGGAGGTTACCGGCGTAGATCTTAGTGGCCTCGGCGGCCAGGGGACTGTCTACGCACACCGTAAAGTTGGGTACGCTTCGCACCAGGCCCTCGTTTTTGATCTCCCGCAGGAAATACAAAAGCTCCTGGGTACGGCCCACCGCAAAGGAGGGGATGACGATGTTTCCCCCCTTGGAGAAGACGTCGTCAATGAGGGCGGCCAGAGCCTGGGTGTAGCTCTCGGGAGGCTCGTGGTTGCGGTCGCCGTAGGTGGATTCCATGACCACGTAGTCGGCCTGGGAAATAAAGTCCGGGTCCCGGATGATGGGCTGGTCCACGTTGCCCAAATCGCCGGAGAAGACCAGCTTTTTGGTCACGCCCCCCTCGGTGGCCCACACCTCGATGGCCGCGGAGCCCAGGAGGTGGCCCGCGTCCACAAAGCGCACCTGTACCCCCTCGCACAGCTCAAAGGTCTGACCGTACTCGTAGGTGACCACCTGCTGCAAAGCGGCTTCGGCATCGGCTAGGGTGTAGAGGGGTTCCACCTCTTCCCGGCCGGCACGCTTGCCCTTTTGGTTTTGCCACTGGGCGTCGCTCTCCTGGATGTGGGCGGAGTCCCGGAGCATGATGGACATCAGCTCCCCCGTCAGGCGGGTGGTGAAAATCTGGCCGTGGAAGCCCTCCTTCACCAGCAGGGGAATGCGGCCGGAGTGGTCGATGTGGGCGTGGGTAACCAGGACGTAGTCGATGTAGCTGGGTGCAAAGTCCAGCGCGTTGTCATCGTGTTCGTCCCGGCCCTGCTGCAGGCCGCAGTCGATAAGGATCTTCCGTCCGTTGACCTCCAGACAGTGGCAGCTTCCTGTGACCGCATGGGCGGCGCCGAAAAAGGTCAATTTCATATGGGTGGAACCTCCTTTGGGAAATGTTACAAAAAGTTGTCTTTATTGTACACCCAAGTGGGGGGAAATTCCACACTAAATTGTAAATAATGTGCGAAGTCAGACTTAGAGTAGGCCGTAGTGTTGCAGGGCGGTGACGATGCCGTCCTCATCCACAGAGCCGGTGGCGTAGTCGGCCTGGGCCTTGACCTGGTCGCTGGCTGAGCCCATAGCCACCCCGATTCCGGCGTGGAGGAGCATGGACAGGTCGTTTTCTCCGTCACCAAAGGCCATAGACTGCTCCCGGGGGATGTGGAAGTAGTCCAAAACCGCATCCATGCCCTTGTCCTTGCCGCCGGAGGAGGGGATCACGTCTAGAAAATAGGGGTGCCAGCGGGTGGTTTTCAGATGGGGGGCCTTGTCCAGCAGCAGGCCCTCGTTGTCTCGGGAGAGGAAGGCGATGGCCTGGTAAATTTCTCCCTTCAAAGCCCGGGAGGGGTCCTGAACGGGGGGGAGGGGCAGGTCCAGGTCCTTCATAAAGGCCTGGGTGTGCTCATCGGCATAGTTGATGTAGATCTCCTTGCCCTCCAGATAGATGCAGGAGAAGGCGTCGGTGCGGGTGGCCTCCACCAGCTCCTCCACGGCAGAGCGGTCCATGGGATTGCGGTGGATCACCTGGTCGCCGCAGTAGCAGTATTGGCCGCTGAGGGTGACCCAGCCGTCAAAGGGGAAGACGGAGCGGATGTAGGAGAGCATCTGCGGGTGACGTCCCGTGGAGACAAAGAGCTTGATCCCCTGGCGGTGCAGCTGGTTGAGGGCGGAGAGGACCGCCTGGGAAACTCGGTGGGTCTGGAAGCTGACCAGAGTTCCATCCACGTCCAGAAAAATAGCTTTGATCATAAAAGACCTCCAAAGTCCGGAATAAACCAAAGGATTCGGTCCTATTGTACAGCAAATACCGACAGTAGGCTATGTGCGAAATGGACAATCCTGCATCACAGGGGGAGAAAAAAGGCATAAAGCCCCACAGAGGGACCATAAGATGGAGCAAAGGGAAAGGGGGAAGGGGTATGGCGTATGAGGAGAGCCGGACGGGCTCCGGATTGCCCCACCATGTGGTGCTGGAGGACCGGGAACAGCTGACGGTATCCGGGGTAGAGGAGGTGGAGAGCTTTGATGAGAACACCATTGTGCTCTCCACGGCTTGCGGCGGGCTGGAGGTACAGGGAGAGGGGCTGCATATTGAGAAGCTGTCTCTGGACGGGGGAGACTTAAAGGTGGAGGGGACCATTAACGCCCTGATTTATGAGCCCCAGGGCCGGGAGCGGGGCGGCCTGCTCAGCCGCTTGCTGGGCGGATGACGGTGGATGTGCTCCAGCAGGGGCAAGCGCTGTGTCAAGCCCTGCTGCTGGGAGGAGGAATGGGGCTGGTGTATGACCTGTTCCGGGTGCTGCGGGTGCGGATCAAGGTGCCGCTGCTGGGCGGAGTGCTGGACCTGCTGTTTTGGCTGATGGCCACCGCGGCTTTGTTCGTGTGGTCTCAAGGGGCCTGGGGAGGGCAGATCCGCCTATACGGAGCGGCGTTTTGTCTGCTGGGGGGAGGGGTCTATTTTTGGGTGTGCAGCCCCTTTTTCCTGTGGCTGGGCTACCGTTTGGCCGATCTGACCCAGCTTCTTTTGGAAATTTTGACCTTTCCGCTGGGGATATTGGGACAGATTTTAAAAAAAATCAGAAAACTTGGGAAAAACACCTTTCTTTCCAGACGAAAATGGTATAGAATAAAGCAGAAAACCAAGGAACTGGAGCGGGCGGCCAGCCGCCGGGACCAGGAGGAGAGGGGAGAGAGGAAAAATGCATTTCAAGCGGGCCAGTTTTTTGACCAAGCTGGTGGTGCTGGGGCTGCTCATTTATATGGCCACCTCTCTGCTCAACCTACGGGGCCAGATCCAGGTCGTGCAAGGCCAGGTAGACGACATGAGTCAGCAGGTAGAAGATCTGCGCATCAAAAATCAGGAGACAAAAGAGGCCATCGAAAACAAAGACGATCCTGAGGTGCAGCAGCGGGTGGCCGAGGAGAAGGGCCTGGTGCCCAAGGACTCGGTGCTGATTTACGACGTTGCCAACTAAAGAGAGCTTCTGGCGGTCCGGAGCTGTGTGGCCGGACGGCATAGAGGGAAATAAACAAGGAGGATATTTCGGTCGCTTATGGAGTTTGGTGTTGGGTCCATTTTGGACGGGAAGGTAACGGGTATCACAAAATTTGGGGCGTTTGTGGCCCTGCCGGAGGGAAAGTCCGGGTTGGTTCATATCTCGGAGATCGCCTATTCTTACGTCAATGAGGTGTCGGATTACCTTCAGGAGGGTCAAGAGGTAAAGGTAAAGGTGATCGGGATCGATCAGTCCAATCGGATCAACCTGTCCATCAAGCAGGTGACCCCGCCCCCCCAGCGGCCGGCCCGTCCGGCAGGGAACGGCCAGCGGCCGGGCAATGGTCGCCCTTATCAGGGAGGCGGCCGTCCGGTCGGGTTTGTCCGCCCGGCCCCCAAGGAGCCCACGGACTTTGAAGATCGACTCAAGCAGTTTATGCAGTCTTCGGACAGCAAGCTCTCTGAGCTGCGCTACATCGAAAAGAAGGGCGGAAACCGCCGCGGAGGCGGCGGACGCCGGTAACAAGGCAAGTCAGCATCAGGGCCGCCGCGTCACGCGGCGGCCCTGATTTTGTCCCTAAAAAGAAAAAACGCCCGGAACCGGGCGTTTCGCCTGAACGAGAGAGACAGAAACCTCGCCCAGGTGGGGGATATTGATTGAGCTGCTCCCATAAATTACCACAATTTACCATAACAGTCAATGGGAACCTTTGTCGAAACAGGGGAAGGTGCACCCAAAAGGAGGAAACAGCATGCTGATCATCAACGGGACTGTCCACACCATGGATGGCTTGACCATTCCCAACGGCTATGTGGCCATCTCAGGGACCAAGATTGCCCAGGTGGGTCCCATGGAGGAATGTCCCCCGCACTGGGAGGGAGAGACGCTGGACGCGAGGGAGGGACATATCCTGCCCGGCTTTATCGACGCCCACAGCCATCTGGGCATGTTTGGGGACGCCCTGGGCTTTGAGGGGGACGACGGCAACGAGGCCACCGACCCCTGTACCTCCCACCTTCGGGCCATCGACGCCATCAATCCTCTGGACCGCTGCTTTGAAGAGGCGCGGAAGGCGGGGGTGACCACCGTGCTCACCGGACCGGGCTCCGCCAATCCCATCAGCGGACAGTTTGCGGCCATTAAAACCACGGGGAAATGGGTGGACGCCATGATTGTCCGGGCTCCGGTGGCCATGAAGCTGGCCCTGGGAGAAAACCCCAAGTGCGTGTACAACGAGCGCCATGAGACCCCGGTGACCCGTATGGCCACCGCCGCCATCATCCGGGAGAACCTGTATAAAGCCCTGGAGTACGCCGAAAAGCTGGACCGGGCGGCGGAGGATGAGGAGGAGGACAAGCCTGACTACGACGCCAAGCTGGAGGCCCTGCTTCCTGTGGTGCGCAAGGAACTGCCCGTCCACATCCATGCCCACCGGGCGGACGATATCGCCACCGGCATCCGCATCGCCAAGGAGTTTGGCCTGAAGTGCGTCATTGTCCATGGAACCGAGGCCCACCTGATTCCCCAGCTGTTAGAGCAGGAGGGGGTGCCGGTCATCACCGGGCCCTGCCTGGGGGACCGCTCCAAGCCGGAGCTGGCCAATATGACCATTGAAAGCCCCGCTGTCCTCAACCTCCACGGGGTGAAGGTGGCCATCTGTACCGACCACCCGGAGGTGCCCATTCAGCATCTGCCCCTGTGTGCCGCCATGGCGGTGAAGGGGGGAATGAACCCGGAGGCCGCCCTGGCCGCCATCACTATCAATCCCGCCCAGATTGCGGGCATTGACCACTTGGTGGGCTCCCTAACCCCGGGCAAGGAGGCCGATGTGGTGGTCACCAGCGGACACCCCATCAACCTTCTCAGCCGGGTCCGGGCAGTGGTAATCGGGGGTAAACGGGTGGACGGCTAACCCCCAAAAGGAAATTTAGAAAAAGTTCACAAAAACCTATGGTATTTTTCCGTCGATATGGTATAATGAATCAACGGAGGGAGAGGAACCCCTCCCCCTCCCTATACCAGCCCCTCGGGGCGAAAGGAGCGGAAAGTATGAAATTCGTGTTTACGGACAAAAAGGTGAACCTGCCGGCCTCCATCCATGCCTATGCGGAGAAGAAGGTAGGGAAACTGGACCGTTTCTTTAAGGAGGATGCCACCGCCTCAATCACCTTCAGCTTGGAGAAAGAGCGGCTGAACAAGGTGGAGGTTACCATTCGCTCCAGCGGCACCATTTTCCGGGTGTCGGAGAGCACCTCCGATATGCACGCCTCCATCGACGCCGCCGTCACCACCTTGGAGCGCCAGATCCGCAAGAACAAGACCCGGCTGGAGAAAAGGCTGCGTCAGGGCGCCTTTGAGCGGGTGGTGGATGTGGAGGAGTTCCCCTCCTTTGCACCCGATGAGCCCGAGGAGGGCGAATACCGCATTGTCCGCAGCAAGACCTTCCCCATCAAGCCCATGACCCGGGATGAGGCCATCCTGCAGATGAATCTGCTGGGCCATAGCTTCTTTGCCTTTAAGGATGAGGAGGCGGACGGGGCCTTTGCAGTGGTGTACCGCCGGTATGACGGGGACTACGGCCTGATTGAGGACGAGGCATAACCAAGCAGAACTTGGAGCGGGGAGCGGAGCAGCCGCTCCCCGCCTTTTTATGGACCGCCCAGGGCTTAAGAGAACACAGGAGGAGATTGCTATGAGTCGGGAAAAGGTGCTGGCCCTGTTGCTGGAGCATCCGGAGCAGTCCCTGTCGGGAGAGGCCATGAGCCGCCAGCTGGGCGTGAGCCGGGCCGCGGTGTGGAAGGCCATTGAAGCCCTGCGTCAGGAGGGGTATGAGATCACCTCCGCCCCCAACCGGGGCTACCGCCTCACTGCCGCTCCCGACCGGGTGCGGGAGGGGGAGTTGTCCGGGCCGCTGGCAGGCTGCCTGGTGGGCAGCAGTCTGGTGTGTCTGGAGACCATCGACTCCACCAATACCGAGTGTAAGCGCCGGGCCATGGCGGGTGCTCCCGAGGGCCTGGTGGTCCTCTCCGAGGAACAGACCGGGGGAAGGGGACGGCTGGGCCGTACCTTCCAGTCCCCCAAGGGCTGCGGACTGTACCTGTCCGCCCTCCTTCGCCCCCAGCTGTCTCCCCAGGATGTGGCCGACTTTACCGCCTGGGTGGCGGTGGCGGTGTGCGATGGCATCCAAAGCGCCTGCGGGGTGCAGCCGAAGATCAAGTGGACCAACGACATTGTCTATGAGGGGCGCAAGCTGGTGGGCATCCTCACCGAGTTGGGACTGGAGAGCGAGACCAACTCCCTTCAATACCTGGTACCCGGCATCGGCATCAACGCCAACCACCGCCCGGAGGACTTTGGGGAGGACATCCGGGACATGGCGGTCTCCCTGGCCCAGATCCTGGGTAAACCGGTGCGCCGGTCCAAGTTGGCCGTGGAGGTGATCCGCGCCCTGGACCGGATGTACGCCGGATTTCCTGCCAACAAGGAGGAGTATTTACAGCGGTATCGGGAGCTGTGCATTACCCCGGGCAACCGGGTGCAACTCATCACCCCTGTTTCCCGCCAGGAGGCCTATGCCCTGGAGATCGACGATGAGTTCCGCCTGGTGGTGGAGCTGCCTGACGGCACGCGGAAGGCCCTGTCCTCCGGCGAGGTGTCGGTGCGGGGGATGTATGGCTATGTGTAACCCGTAAATAAGAAGAAAAGTGCCCGGCGTTCCCATGGAACGCCGGGCACTTGTTTGTGCTTGGTGGAGGGGTCAGGCCTCCTGGTAGGAGGCAAATTCCGGGGCGCCCGGGTCGGTAAAGACCTTGGCAAATACGTCGGCATCCATGGTCTCGTGGTCCAGAAGATACTGGGCGGTGAGCTCCAGCTCCTTGCGGCAGGAGGAGAGAATCTCCTCGCAGCGGCGGTACGCCCGGTCCACAATGGCCTTGACCTCCGTGTCGATCTGCCCGGCCACCTCCTCGGAGTAGGTGCGGGCCTGGGCCATGGAGCGGCCGATAAAGATCTCGTCGCTCTCGTTGCCGTAGGCGATGGTGCCCAACTTGTCGCTCATGCCGTATTTGGTGACCATAGCCCGGGCCGTTTGGGATGCCTTTTGGATGTCGCTGGAGGCGCCGGTGGAGATGTCCCCCAGCACCAGCTGTTCGGCCACTCGGCCGCCCAGACACACGGCGATCCGCTCCTCCAGCTCCCGCTTGGACAGATAGGCCTTGTCCTCGCTGGGCAGGGAGATGGTCATGCCGCCGGCCGGGCCCCGGGGGACAATGGTGATCTGATGGACGGGGTCCTGGGAGGGCAGCTGGTGGATGACGATGGCGTGGCCTGCCTCGTGGTAGGCGGTGAGCTTCCGGGCGTGCTCCGTGACCACCCGGCTCTTTTTCTCCGGACCGGCGATGACCTTAAGCATGGCCTCATGGAGGTCGGTACGGGTGATAAAGCGCTTGTCTTCCCGGGCAGCCAGGAGGGCCGCCTCATTGAGAAGGTTTTCCAAATCTGCGCCGGTAAAGCCGGCCGTGGCCCGTGCCACATCTCGCAGGGACACATCCTCGGCCAGGGGCTTTTTCTTGGCGTGGACCTTTAAAATATCCTCCCGGCCCTTGATGTCGGGCAGGCCCACATAGATCTGCCGGTCGAAACGGCCGGGCCGCAGCAGGGCGGGGTCCAGAATGTCCTGGCGGTTGGTGGCGGCCAGAACAATGACACCCTCATTGGAGCCAAAGCCGTCCATCTCCACCAGCAGCTGGTTGAGCGTCTGTTCCCGCTCGTCGTGGCCGCCGCCCAGGCCCGCGCCGCGCTGGCGGCCCACGGCGTCGATCTCGTCGATAAAGACAATGGCAGGGGCGTCCTTCTTGGCCTGGTCAAAGAGGTCCCGGACCCGGCTGGCGCCTACGCCCACGTAGAGCTCCACAAAGTCGGAGCCGGAGATGGACAGGAAGTGGACCCCGGCCTCACCCGCCACCGCCTTGGCGATGAGGGTCTTACCAGTGCCCGGAGGGCCCACCAGCAGCACGCCCTTGGGGATACGGGCGCCCAGGGCGGTGAACTTCTGGGGGTCCCGGAGAAAGTCTACGATCTCCTGTAGCTCTGCCTTCTCCTCTTCCGCCCCGGCCACATCGTCAAAGGTGACCCGCTTGCCCTGGTCGGCCAGGGTGCGGGTCCGGGCGTGGCCGAACCGGGAGGCACCGGGGGCGCCCCCTCCGCCGCTGTTGATGCCCGCCATGCGCTGGCGGTAGAGGACAAAGAGGAAGATGGCTACCGCACCGATGGTCAGCAGGGTGGGCATCCAGTTGTACCACCAGGTGCTCTCCACTCCGGGGGGCAGGTCGTAGCGCAGCAGTCCGGCTGCCATCTGGCTCTCCCACAGCTCGTGCAGGTCCTGATAGAGCCAGTCGGGCCGGGCGATCTGATAGGTGAGGGTGGAGGTGGAGCCGTCCTCCTCCCGCAGGGTGAGGGTGAGGGTGTTGTCCTCCAACTCAAAGTAGGACACCTTCTCCTGGACGAAGAGGGTGCGGATGTCGCTGTAAATGGGGGCGTCTTCCCGGTCCATGCGCTGTAGGGTGGTGACGGCGAAAATCATCATCACCAGTACCAGCAGATAGAGGGTGACGTCCCTGGGGCTGATGCGTCTCATGGAAATCCCATCCTTTCCGGCGGCAGGCTCTGCCCCGGCGCGATCCGCCAATCACACCGGGGATGAAAGGCGGGAGAGAAATCAGCCGCCGTAGACTTCCGGCTTCAAAATGCCGATGTAGGGGAGGTTGCGGTATTTTTCCGCATAGTCCAGGCCGTAGCCCACCACGAAGGCGTCGGGGATGGTAAAGCCGCAATAGTGGACCTCCACCGGCTTGACCCGGCGCTCCGGTTTGTCCAAGAGGGTACATAGGCGGACGGAGGCGGGGTGGCGGTGCTGGAGAATGTTCAGCAGGTAGCTCAAGGTGTTGCCGCTGTCCAGAATGTCCTCCACCACGATGATGTGCCGGCCGGAGATGTCCTCAGACAGGTCCTTGGTGATCTGCACCTGACCGCTGGAGGTGGTGCCTTTGCCGTAGGAGGAGACGGACATAAAGTCCAGGGTGCAGGGCAGGTCCAGAGCCCGGCACAGGTCGGCCATAAAGATAAAGGAGCCCCGCAGCACGCTGATGAGCATAATTTCCTTTCCGGCGTAGTCCCGTTCAATTTCCTGTGCGATCTCCCGGACTCGGGCCTTGAGCTGATCTTCGCTGAACAAAATCTCCTGAATGTCGTTTTCTAGCATAGAGGGCGAACTTCCTTTCTGGTAAGTAATCATCCGGTGTCCTGCCCAGAGGCAGACAGAGTGATGTGCCAGGCGGGAGCGCCCGGCTGGGGGAGCAGGGGAGCGTGGGGCCCAAGGGCGGCAGCTGCGGCCACCTGCCCATCGGGAAGGAGGAGCAGAGGGAGGCTGTCCCGCCTGTGGGCCGGGATTTTTTCATCAATAAACCACTTTTTCATGGACTTCTCCGGCCGGCCCGGCAGACGCAGTCGGTCCCCGGTACGGCGGGGCCGGAGGGTGAGGGAGGGGACCTGGGCGCGGTCCAGCCAGAACTCATAGGGGCCCTGGGGCTGGCCGGTGTAGGGTTCCTCCCGGCAGGTTATCTGCCAGTCCCCAATCTGAAGACAGCCGGGCAGAGGCAATGGCGTGTCCTCCGGCAGGGGGGCGGGGTCGGACTTGGTGAGCAGCAGGTCCTGATAGACCCGCCGGGCGGTGAGGCCGTAGGGCAAGTCCATCTGGGCGGAGGGGCTTGAGCTCCGACAGAGAGCCAACACACCCTCCAGGTGGACAGCCGAGCAGTCCTGGCGTCCGCCGTTGAGCCGGCCAATGAGCTGCCCCACAGCCCGGACGGCCAGCGGCTTGGGGGCCTGGGCCAGGATGGCGGCGGGGAGGGCCGGTCCTCCTTCCCGAAGGACGGCCGGTTCCAACAGCTTACGGGCCTGTTGGTCCAAGTAGTCCTCATCCGAGCGCAGATAGTCGGCAGTGGCGCCCAGGCGGCGGACAAACCCGGGACACAGCTCTTCCAGCACCGGGATCACCTGGTACCGGATGCGGTTGCGGGTATAGGTGGTGTCGTAATTGGAGCGGTCCTCCCGGTAGGGCAGACCGTAATAGGCTAGATACTGTTCAATCTCCGGCCGGGAAGTGGTGAGCAGGGGCCGGATCAGCCCATTTCCCACAGGCTGAATGCCGCTCAATCCCCTAAGCCCGGCCCCTCGGGCCAGATGAAAGAGAATGGTCTCCACGTTGTCCCCCGCCGTGTGGGCGGTGGCAATGACCTCCGCCCCCGCCTCCCGGGCGGCCTGGCGGAGGAAGTCATAGCGCATGGACCGGGCGGTCTCCTCCAGGCCGGTCCCCCGGCGCTGGGCCTCGCCCGCCACATCTCCAGAGCCGGTATACAGGGGTACGGCAGGGAGGAGGGAGCCATCAGACAGACGGCAGGAGCCGCAGCATAGGGAGATAAACTGCTCCACAAAAGCGGCGTCCCCCAGGGACTCCTCCCCGCGAAGGTTGTGGTTATAGTGGGCGGCAGCCAGGTGAAAGCCCAGCTGGGGCCGCAGGTGGTACAGCGCGTGGAGCAGACAGATGGAGTCCGCTCCGCCGGACACAGCGCACAGCACTGTGGTGCCGGGGGAGAGCATGTGCTGCTCCCGAATCAGCTTGGACATCTCGTCCAGCATGGAGGGCCTCCCTTCCTGGCCGGAGTGGTGTGGGCAGCGGGAAAGGAGAAATTAGAACTCCTGCCTCTGCCACTCAATGTCGCTGAAGGTGGTAAAGTCGGGGAGCCATTGCAGCTCCACCGTGCGGGTCTCGCCGTGGCGGTTTTTGGCCACGATACACTCGGCCAGATTGGGATTTTCCGTGTCCTTATTGTAGTAGCCCTCCCGGTAGAGGAACATGACGATATCGGCGTCCTGCTCGATGGCGCCCGATTCCCGCAGGTCGGAGAGCATGGGGCGCTTGTCCTGGCGGGATTCGTTGGCACGGGAGAGCTGGCTGAGGCACAACACAGGTACGTTGAGCTCTTTGGCCATGATCTTCAAGGAGCGGGAGATATCAGAGACGATCTGCTGGCGGTTGTCCCCAGAGCGGGTCTTGCCCCCGGCAGACTGCATCAGCTGTAGGTAGTCGATGACCACCAGACCCAGGTTTTCTACCCGGCGGCACTTGGCGTTGATGTCGGCCACCGAGACGGAGGAGTCGTCATCAATTAAAATTTTTGAGCGGTTGAGGGAGTCGGCGGCCACGGCCACCTTTTCCCAGTCCTCCTCCGTGAGCTTGCCGGTGACCAGTTTTTTGTTGTCCACAAAGCACTCGCTGGAAATCAGGCGCAGGGCCAACTGCTCCCGGCTCATTTCCAAAGAGAAGAAGGCTACGTTTTTGCCTGATTTTTTCCCCGCCTCCAGCAGGATGTTCAGGGCCATAGAGGTCTTGCCCATGCCGGGACGGGCGGCCAGGAGGATGAGGTCAGACTTGTTCAGGCCGGAAATGGCCCGGTCCAGATCCCGCAGGCCGGTGGACAGCCCCGGGATGGCGCTGTCGCTGGCGGCCAGCTCACTGAGCCGGTCATAGACATCGATCAGCACGTCGGAGATGGGGGTGAGTCCCCGGGCGGCCCGGCCCTGACGGATGGCGTAGATCCGCTGCTCAGCGGCCTCCAGAATATCCTGGCCGGTGTCGGTGCCCTGCTGAATCATGGCGGTCAGGTCGCCGGCAGTTTCGGCCACCCGGCGCAGCAGGGTTTTGTCCTTGAGAATGTCGATGTATTCCTTGACGTTGGCGGCGGTGGGGGTGGTGTCCATGAGCTGGAGGATGTACCCCCGGGAGAGGTTTTCGTCGTAGTAGCCATTCTGCTTCATGTTTTCCAGCACCGTCACCGGGTCGATGGTGAGGGAGTAGTTAAACATGGAGTAGATGGTCTCGTAGATCTCCCGGTTTTGCCGTAGATAGAAGTCGTCGGGGCGCAGCTTGTCGATGACCTCAGGGACGCAGCGGGGGTCAATGAGCATGGAGCCCAGTACCGCTTGTTCGGCCTCCACACTGTGGGGCAGCTGCTTGAGCAGCAGCTCATCCTCCTCCATTGCCAATGGAACACACCTCCTTTGCCGTGAAATGAGCGGAAATTTTAGGGAAAAATCAGGCCTCGGTGACCATCACGTTGACGGTGCCTACCACCTCATAGCCCAACTTGGCCTTGACCTGATAGCCGCCACAGGCCTTGATGGGCTCATCCAGTACCAGTTTGGTCTTGGCAATATCCACCCCGTGCTGGGCGGAGAGGGCCTCGGAGATCTCCTTTGCCGTGACAGCGCCGAAGAGACGGCCGCCCTCGCCGGCCTTGGCGGGGATCTTGACCATCAGGCCCTCCAGCTTTTTGGCGGTGGCCTGGGCCTCAGCCTTCTCGGCAGCCTCCTGGGCCTTGCGGGCCTTCTCCTGCTGCTTCATAGTGTTCAGGTTCTCGGGGGTGGCGATGACCGCCAGCTTCTTGGGAAGCAGGAAGTTGCGGGCGTAGCCGTCGGATACATCCACCAGCTGGCCCTTCTTGCCCTGGCCACGGACGTCCTGCTGCAAAATCACTTTCATAGTACAATACCTCCACATGGTGAAATTATTGAAGGGCGTGGCGGATGCGCAAGGGAACGGCACGCGCCCCAATTTAAGTAAGGGATCACAAAAGGCGGGGAAGATGGGGCCGGTCAGGTGTCCAGATACCGGTCGATGGCCCGGGCCAGCTCCATGGTCACTTCCTCCAGAGATTTACCCGACACCTGTCCGCCGGCAGAGGCGGCATTGCCGCCGCCGCCCAGCTGTTCCAGAATGACCTGGACGTTGGTGTCCCCCATGGACCGGCCGGAGATGTTCACCCGGTCGCCGTCCTGGGAGAGAACGAAGGAGGTGTCGATGCCGATGATGTTCAGCAGCTCGTCGGCAGCCTGGGCGGCAATGACCCGGCCCACCGCCTTGTCGGTGACGGCAATGGCGATATGCTCCCGGTAGAGCTTGGCGTTTTGAATAATGGAATACTTGGCAATAGTGCCCGCCAGATCATTTTGGAAGAGTTTCTTTACCTCGCCGGTGTCGGCGCCGGAGCGGCGCAGGAAGGCGGCAGCTTCGAAGGTGCGACCGCCGGTGCGCATAGTAAAGTTTTTGGTATCCAGCACGATGCCGGCCAGCAGGGCCTCGGCCTCAGCCCGCAGCAGCTGGTTGGGCTCCACCACATACTGAAGAAGCTCCGTCACCAGCTCCGAGGCGGAGGAGGCATAGGGCTCGTGGTAGTTGAGGGCAGCCCCTTCGATGTAGGTAGCTGCCCGGCGGTGGTGGTCAATGACGGCCACCCGGTTGCAGGACTCCAGCAGTTCCACGGCCTGTACCTGTTCGGGGCGGTTGGTGTCCACGACCACCGCCAGGGAGCGGGTATCGGCAATGAGTAGGGCCTCCTGAGGGGAGAGGAAACAGTCCAGGTATTCCGGCAGCTGAGACAGCTTGTCGATCAACTCCTGGGCAGGAGGGGGGGTGGGGTCCTTGAGAATATGGGCGGGGACCCCGTTTTTGCGGCACAGGGCACACACACCGGCCGCGGCGCCCACGGCGTCGTTGTCGGGGGACTTGTGGCCCATGATAAAGACCTGGGAGGAGTCGGAAATCAGAGCGGACAGAGCGTTGGCCATGACCCGGCTTTTCACCTTGGTGCGCTTTTCCGTCTCCTTAGAGCGGCCACCATAGAACTCAAAGGTGAACTTGTTGCGAATGACTGCCTGGTCGCCTCCCCGGGACAGAGCCATGTCGATGGACAGGTTGGCAAATTGCAAAAGCTCCTGGAAGCTCTCCCCGTCCTTGCCAATGCCGATGGAGAGAGAGGCGTTGATACCGGAGGGGTTGACCACCTGGTGGATGGTGTCCAGGATGTCAAATTTCTTTTCCACAAACTGACCCAGATACTGTTCCTCAAAGATGAAGAGATAGCGCTCCCGCTGCAGGCGGCGGAGCAGTCCGCCAGTACCGGCCACCCAAGAGTCCAGACGGGAGTCGATCTCGGAAATAATGGCCGAGCGCTCGTTCTCCGTCAGGTTTTTCATCAGGTCGTCGTAGTTGTCCAGCAGCAGCACCGCCGCCACTGGACGGGAGGCCCGATACCGATCCCGAACAGAGCAGAACTCGGTCACGTCTACCCAGTAGGTGGTGGCCAAAAAGCCGCCGCTGCGCCCCCCTGTGCGCACCAAGTGGCCGAAGACCAGAAAACGCCGAGCGCCATATTCCACCTCGGTGGGGCACTCGCTTTTGCCCTCCATGAGCCAGCGGGTGTCAAAGCCGGGGATGAGGGAGGAGAGTTTGGCATCGAAGAGGTGCTCCCGCTGACCGGTGAGCTGGAGAAAGCGGTCGTTGGTCCAGATGATATCGTTGCTCTCCGGGCGGAAAATGATCATGGGCAGAGGGGAGTTGGCCATGGTATCCTTGGTGGCAGTATCCACAGTGCCGGTGACATTCTCTAGATACTTGGTGATTTCCTTGCGCCGGCGCCGGGTATTTTCCCGGTTGTATAAACCCAGGCAGGCGACGGCGGCCAGCTCTCCGACTGACAGGGGAAGGGAGTAGAGGGCGGAGAGCAGGGCAAAGGCGATCAGACAGACAAAATAAAGCTGCAAGCTAGGTTGAAGCAGCTTGGAGATCTTTCGATTCAAAAAATCGCCCCCCTTTCTTTACTTGGTAATGGCAGGAAGCGGATGGAATCGTTTTTCCAGCCACAATGCCCGAACAAATTCAAATCATTATATCAGATTGCAGCAGGGAAAACAAGAGGAAAGGACCGGAGGAAGGAGGAGGGAAAGGGAGAAAAAATCTCGGAAAAGGGGTGGCTGACCCGTTGCGCCCCAGGAAAAAGGCTGCTATAATAAAAAAACCGGCCGTATTCCGCACGGCCCTCCCGTCTGGGGCGGATATTCCCGTTCTGGACGCCACGGACACGCTGCAGACCGAGCAGGTGTGTGGAATATAGAGGCAAGCAAGGATATTTCAAGTTTTTTAGGAGGCACTCTTTATGGAAGAGATCAAAATTACCCGTGCAGCTACGCTGAAGGAGAAGCCTGATTCCTCCACCCTGGTTTTCGGTAAGGCGATGACGGACCATATGTTCTTGGTGGACTACGACGAGGGACAGGGCTGGCATGATCCCCGCATCGTCCCCTACGGCCCGCTGCAGATCGACCCAGCCGCTAAGGTACTGCACTATGCGGAGGAGATTTTTGAGGGCCTGAAGGCCTATCGCACCGCGGACGGAACCATTCAGCTGTTCCGGGTAAAGGATAACATTGAGCGGATGAACAACTCTGCGGAGCGTATGTGTCTGCCCACCATCCCCGAGGAGCTGGCGCTGGTCGGCATCACCGAGCTGGTAAAGATGGAGAAGGACTGGGTGCCCAGCGAGAAGGACACCTCCTTGTACATCCGGCCCTTTATGATCGGCCTGGACGCCGCTCTGGGTGTACATGCCTCCCACCACTGCCAGTACATTGTCATTGTCTGCCCGGTGGGAGCCTATTATCCCGAAGGACTTAACCCTGTTAAGATCTACGTGGAGGATCAAGACGTCCGCGCGGTGAAGGGCGGAACCGGTATGGCCAAGACCGGCGGCAACTACGCTGCCTCCCTGCGGGCCGGAGACCGGGCAGAGAAGAACGGCTACTCCCAGGTGCTGTGGCTGGACGGCGTGCACCGCAAGTATATCGAGGAGGTCGGCTCCATGAACGTGATGTTCAAGGTGGCCGGTAAGATCCTTACCCCCGACCTCAACGGCTCTGTGCTGCCCGGCATCACCCGCCGCTCCTGTATCCAGCTGCTGAAGGAGTGGGGCTACGAGGTGGAGGAGCGACGCATCTCCGCTGAGGAGCTGTTTGAGGCCGCTGCCCAGGGCACTCTGGAGGAGGCCTGGGGCACTGGTACTGCCGCTGTGGTTTCCCCCATCGGGGAGCTGGCCATGGGAGACAAGAAGGTCACGGTCTCCAATAATCAGATTGGCCCGGTCACCCAGAAGCTGTACGATGAGCTCACCGGGATTCAGTGGGGCCGGGTGGCCGATACCCACGGCTGGATCACCAAGGTATGCTGAAAACGATGGGGGCTGCATGTTGAAAAGCCCCGGCACCTATGAACTGTTTGAAAAAGTCGAACCCTGTGTATGCATACACAGGGTTCGACTTTTTTACTGCTCCATTCAGGCGGCTCAGAAAGTGTTTTGCCAGAGGAATCATTCATAGGAACAATTGAAAAAAAACAGCATAGATTGAATTGTATTGCAAATAAAGTGATACCGAACAGAGGAGGATGAGAGTGGGTAAGATATGACGGAATCCTTGCATTAATAATAATGATTCCTACAATTCCCAAAAAAATTATGCAATATAACAATTTTAATGCATTAAAACTAAGATGCATCGTACTATATGTTCAATTGACAAAGAAGGGGATGATGTGATAAACTGCAAAAAACAGCTCAAACGCTCAAAGGAGAGTAGAGCTAAGGCTCCAAGCAACTGGAGATATAATCTGACAATTTATGCAAGTTTCTGTTGTGTTCAACAGTTTCCTGAAGAAGGGAACAATGAAGAGGTGCAATGGTGATGTTCAACGAAGGACAGGTTTTATACCGCACAGGTGTAGAGTCTGCCCTTATTTTTATAAATGTTTGGTATAGGCATGGAAAGAGCAACTGATCACGCCGAAAAAGGACGGGAAACACATAGTTGTGTGTGGTGTGAAATCGTCCTTTCGGCTTTGCGGGAAACACACACGTCTCAGCCTGCCTGGCCCCTGAACATATGTGTATGCCAGGGGAAAAGCGGAGAGGAAAGGAGGAAGTGAATATCCTTCTCACAGTGGGGGGAGCGTGTGGATAAAAAACGAGGGGGAAAACCTACATGGAAATCACATTAACCGCATTGCACTGGTGCTACCTGGTGGGAGTCCTGTTTGTCCTTGCCGCCATGATTATGCGCAAGGATGTAGTGGTTCCCTGTGCCGTCTTCACTATGGTGTCCGGTTTTATCGCATCCGGCGGTAGCTTCAGTGAAGCAGTGTTAACCCAGGCAAAGGCCCTGATGTTTGCCTGGAGCGAGTTTGGCGCGCTGATCGTGGGCATTGGTCTGATGACCATGATGTCCAAGCAGATGGCCGACATGGGAACAGACCGGTTCCTGATCACTCCAGTGGCCAAGATCGTTAAGAACCCCAGCATTTCCTACATCATTTTGGGCGCGGTGATGGGACTGATCACCGCCGTGCTCTGGCCCTCTCCCGGTATTGCTCTGGTGGGCGGCCTGCTTACCCCCATTGCGGTTCGGGCCGGAATGCCCGCCATCTGGGCGGCTGCGGCTATGAACATGTGCGGCCACGGCTTCGTGATGTCTCTGGACCCCGTGATTCAGGGTGCTGTAGGTATCACTGCTGGTACCGCGGGCATCAGCATTGCCGAGCTCATCAATACTGGTTGGCCCATCTGGCTGGCCTGCGGCGTGGCTGCTCTGATCAGCTCCTTTGTGGCGTTCCAGATTGATATGAAGCGCAACAAGGAGGCTTATGCTCTGCGGGTAAAGAAGATGGCCGATGAGGCTCAGGAAGAGGAACGGGAGTTCCATCCCGGCGCCAAGTTTATGGCCGGCTTCACGGTGCTTGCCTTCGTGGTGGCTATCGTTTTGATCCTGGTTGACAAGCGTACCGGCAGCGATGCTCTGTATGTTCTCATTGGTGCTGGTGTTATTGTTACCATTGTGGGCTCCATCATCCAGCACGGCCTGGTCAATGCTTTGTCTAAGTTTGTGGACTATGCCCGTGAGGGTATGGAGTTTGGTATGATGGCCTTTACTCCGGTGCTCTTCATCGGCGGCTTCTTCTTCATCGGCGGTTCCGGTATCTCCAACATCCTGGTTGGTGAGTACACCCAGGGCGTGCTGATGGACTGGGCCTGGTGGATCTCCGCTCGCGTGCCCATGTCCGCTATCCCCATTGTCATTATGCTGATGATCATCGGCGGCATTACCGGTCTGGATGGCTCCGGCTTCTCCGGCCTGCCTCTGATGGGCTCCCTGGCTCTGGCCTTCGGCAGCGCGCTGGACATGAACATCGCGGTTTTGGCCATGGTTGGCCAGCTGGGCGCTGTGTGGATTGGCGGCGGCACCGTGGTGCCTTGGTCCGTCATTCCTGTGGCTGCCATGTGTGACGTGGACGCAGTGGAATTGTGCCGCAAGAACATGGTTCCTACCTTCATCGGTTTGACCGTGGCCTGTGTTGTGGCAGTTATGATGCTCTGATTCTGGTAAGCTACATAACCGCATCAAAGAGCAGCAACTGGTTTTCGAACAAGGCGAACAATGAATAGAAACCCCGGATCCCATAAAGTGGGATCCGGGGTTTTTTAGCGGGGTGACCCGTGCAGGCAGACGGCGAATTGGTGGACCAAGCGGAGAGTGAAGTGCTGTGCTGGTTAAAGTGTTACTCTTCCCAAAAAGTAATTTATAAGAATAATTGAAAAAAACTTGGATCAAATTGCATTTTAAAAAAAGTGAGACCAAATAGGGGCGAAAAGGAAGAAAAAAGATAGGAAAAATTGCTTGTACTAATAGTAATAATTCTCATAATCTCTAAAAATCACACAATATAATAGTTTAGATTTGGTTAATTTATACTATATTTAATTGACTAATTGACAAAGAGGAGAGTGGCATGGTAGACACACAAAAAGTGGTTCGACAGCCCTATGCAAGTTTCGGTTGTATTCGACAGCTTTTTTAAGAAGCGGCAATAAAAGAGAAGCGATGATGTTTAACGAAGGACAGGTTTTATACCACATAGCTGTGGAGGGGGATTGTCCTTCAGGCGTTGCGGGAGACGCATACGTCTTAGCCTTACATAGGCCCCTGAAAATATGTGTATGCCAGGGAAAAACGGAGAGGAAAGGAGGAAATGAATACCTACATCTCAACAAAGAAGACGTGTGTTGATAAAAAGAGGAGGATCAGACCTTGGATATTACATTGAATGCCTTGCATTGGATTTACCTAATCGGCATGGTAGTGATCTTAGTCACTATGATTATGCGCAAAAATGTGGTAGTACCCTGCATCCTGTTCACGCTTTTAACTGGCCTGATTGCTTCGGGAAGTCTGGTCGGGGCGGTGATGGTTCAGGCAAATGCTTTGTTGTTTGCGCTGGGAGAATTTGGATCTCTCATTCTTGGCATTGGCGTAATGGTAGCCATGGCCAAACAAATGGCCGATATGGGAACGGATCGTTTTTTGATTGAGCCTTTGTCTAAATTTATTAAGTACCCCGGTGTTTCTTATTTTATACTGGGTGGAGTTATGGCAATTATCACTGCACTGGTATGGCCATCTTCTGGCGTTGCTTTAGTAGGCGGGCTGCTGACCCCCATCGCGGTTCGGGCTGGAATGCCCGCAATCTGGGCGGCCGTAGCCATGAATATGTTTGGACATGGACTTGTGTTCTCGTTGGATCCGGTAATCCAAGGCGCTGGAGGCATTACGGCTGGTACGGCAGGCATCACGGTTGCTGAGCTGATTTCAACTGGATGGCCGGTATGGCTGTCCTGTGGTGTGGTAGCTCTCACATGTTCTTTTATTGCGTTCCAGATTGACATGAAGCGTAGAGGAAATGTTTGTGCAGCTCAGGGTAAGCCGAACGTGGAGATCAAAGAGGAGCTGCAGGAACAAGCCATTCATCCTGCGGCGAAGTTCATGGCAATCTTTACGCCCATTTGTTTCGCTCTGGCCATTGGAGGCATTCTGGTCGAAGGCCTGGCCGGAGGCGATGCGTTAAACATGCTCATTGGAACGGGCGTTATTGTCACTGTGGTAGGCGCGATTCTTCAGTACGGAGTGGTTGAAGCGCTGGAGCGGTTTGTGGGTTATGCCCAGGCTGGTATGGAATTTGGTATCATGGCCTTTACCTCAGCCCTGTTTATTGGCGGCTTCTTCTTTATTGGCGGTTCTGGAGTGGCGAACATCCTGCCTGGTGAGTACGCCCAAGGCTTGCTGATGGATTGGGCCTGGTGGCTATCTGATATGGTGCCCATGTCGGAGATCCCGGTTGTCATTTTGATGGCAATCATTGGTGGCCTCACCGGTTTGGGAGGGTCCGGGTTCTCTGGACTGCCTCTGATGGGGTCTCTGGCTCTGGCTTTTGGTACTGCGCTGGACATGAATATTGCGGTTCTGGCCATGGTTGGTCAGCTGGGATGCGTTTGGATTGGCGGCGGAACCGTGGTGCCTTGGGCGGTTATTCCGGTTGCTGCAATCTGTGATGTAGACGCAGTAGAAGTGTGCAGAAAAAACTTGGTTCCAACCTTTGCGGGATTGGCAACCGCTTGTGTCGTAGCAGTCATGTTGCTCTGATTCTAGAAAACCAAGATCCCACAGCGGATTGCGGTAACAGGTATTGGAATCAGAGAAAACTGAATGAAAAAATCCCCAGGTCCCATACATTGGGACCTGGGGATTTTTTGTGAATTTACCGGTGCAGGCTGGCAATGAATTGACGGGCCACGCGGGGAGTACGTCCTGAGTGGCGGATCTCCCAGGTCATAGCCTGAGCGTGAAGCTGCTGAGCCTCCATATGGATTCCAGCCTGGTCAGCCAGATAGTCCACCAAGGCCAGATAACCGGCCTTGTTCATGGTCAGGTAGGGGATGCGAAGACCAAAACGCTCTGCCAGAGCGGTCTTTTCCGAAATGGTCTCCGCAGCATCCACCTCGTCGCTGCCCCGGTCGGAGAAGTTTTGCCGCACCAGGTGGCGGCGGTTAGAGGTGGCATAGATGGCCACATTGGCCGGTCGCTTTTCCAAGCTGCCCTCCAGAATCGTTTTCAGGGAGGAATAGGTCTTGTCGTCCTGATCAAAGGCCAAATCGTCAATAAACAGGATGAATTTATGCCGCCGTCCTCCCAGAGACCGCATGAGGCTGGGTAGGCCGGTCAGATTTTCCTTCTGAATTTCGATCAGGCGTAAATCCTCCATGCCGGGCAAATAGAGCATGGATTTTACGGTGGCCGACTTGCCTGTCCCGCCGTCGCCAAAGAGCAATACATTGTTGGCCTCCCGGCCCTGGACAAGCTGACGGGTGTTGGCCTCCACCTGGCCCCGCTGCAGTTCATAGCCCAGCAGGTCCTGGGGCTTGGGACAGTCGGGGTCAGCCACGGGGATTAGCTGCCCATCCTCCCACAAAAAGGCCCGGTACCGGGCGTATAGTCCGCACCCGTGGTCCTTATAAAATTGGGTGAGAGTGGAGAAATCAAAGGGAACCTGGGAGGACCAGCGGGGCAGGCCGGAAATCATGGACTTGTATTCAGCAGATAGAGCGCCCTCCATGGCGGTCAGATAGTCCCCACAGTCAATCCGGCAAAGGGTGGTCAGCGCATAAATATCCCGGCAGGCAGCTTGTTCCAAACAGGGGTCCGAGTCTCCCCGCTCAGCAAGCAGAGCATAGGGCGTCTGCGTATAGCGCAGCTGTTCCCAAACCCAATCCCCCAACCCGGAAAAGCCCTGGGCACACAGGTCGTAAAACAGCTGGGTGTAGAGGGAGAGAGCCTCCTCTCCGGCCTGCCGGTCACAGGCGTCCAGCAGCTGGCGGGCCTGGATGAGCATGGGGGCATCCAGCAAAGGACGGTAGGCGGAAATCCCAGACAGGGCAATCCGCACAGCGGTAAAATTCATATCCATTCCTCTCTTTTGTTCTGTGGATTTCCTTATTTTAAAGTGTTTTGCCACCCTTGTCAACCAGATAGGCCTGTGGTAGAATATCACACTGAACATTACAAGTGAGAATGCGGGAAGAGGTAATTATGGTATCCATAGCAGGAATCCACATCCAAACCCCACTGGCCCTGGCCCCCATGGCGGGGGTGACGGATCTGGCCTTCCGGACCATCTGCCGGGAGCAGGGGGCGGGACTGACCTGTACGGAGATGGTCAGCGCCAAGGCCCTGTGTTACCAGGATAAGAAGTCTATCCCTCTGCTGAAGCTGGGGGAGGGGGAGCACCCGGCAGCGGCCCAGATTTTCGGCAGTGATCCGGTGTGTATGCAGGAGGCGGCTGCCATTGCCCATGAGGTGTCAGGGGCGGATTTCATTGATATTAACATGGGATGTCCAGTGCCCAAGGTGGCCAATTCCGGGGATGGCTCCGGTTTGATGCGAAACCCAGATTTGGCGGTCAAGGTGGCCCAGGCGGTGATCCGGGGAGCGGGGTGCCCGGTGACGGTGAAGTTTCGGCTGGGCTGGGATAAGGGATCCATCAACTGTGTGGAATTTGCCCAGGCCATGGAGGAAGCTGGAGTGGCGGCGGTGGCCGTCCACGGCCGGACCCGAAACCAGATGTATGCCGGAACGGCCAACTGGGACTATATCCGGGAGGTCAAACGAGCGGTAAAGATTCCGGTGATTGCCAACGGTGACGTGTTCAAACCCACCGATGCCCCCCGAATTTTAAAGTACACGGGAGCAGATCTGGCCATGATCGGCCGGGGCGTGTTTGGGAATCCCTGGCTGTTTGCTCAGTGCCGGGCGGCGCTGGAAGGGAAACCCATTCCGGAGATGCCGCCCCTTGCGGAGCGGTGCGATACAGCGGTGCGGCAGTTTGAGCTGTCGGCAGCCAATAAGGGGGAAAAAATTGCCTGCCTGGAGGCCAGACGGCACTATGCCTGGTATCTCAAGGGGGTCCCCCACGCCGGATATTATAAAGAGCAGATTGTACGGATCACCACTCTGGAGGACGTGTATCGGGTAACGGCAGGTATCAAGCGGGACCTGTGCTGAGCACGACCGGGCGGCAAAGCTGGAGGAAAGGGGAAGGAAGTGAGGCGCTGTGACGGAGCGGGAACTGGTGGCCCGAGCCAAGGCCGGGGACCAGGACGCCTTTGAGCAGCTGGTGTTGGACAACCAAAATCGCATCTACTCTCTGGCGGTACGCCTGACGGGCAGCCGGGAGGAGGGAGCGGATCTGGCACAGGAGGCCTTTTTCAAGGCCTGGCAGGGTCTAGACTCCTTCCAGGGGGAGAGCAGCTTTTCCACCTGGGTGTACCGGCTGGCCACCAATGTGTGCATCGACTTTCTGCGCCGGCAGAACCGGCGCCGAGAAGTGGAGCAGGTGGTTTCCCTGGATGACGAGGAGCGCACCTGGGCAGAACCGGCGGATCTCCGGCAGGACCCACAGCGTCATCTGGAGCGGGCCGAGCTGAGCCGAGCGGTAGAGCGGGGGCTGGAGGCGCTGCCGGAACACCAGCGGAAGATTTTGATAATGCGGGAGCTGTCCGGACTGAGCTATCAGGAGATTGGACAGGCGCTGGAGCTGGATTTAGGGACGGTAAAATCCAGGCTGGCCCGGGCACGATTGGCCCTGCGAAAAATTTTGCTGACAGAAGGGAACCTTTTTGAGGTTTCGCCGTCTAACCAAGCAGAAGGAAGAAAAAGGAGGTGAAGGACATGGAGCGATGTGAACGGTGTATGGAGCTACTTTCCCTGCGCCTGGACGGGGAATTGACCGCGGAAGAGGAGCAGTGGCTGAGCCAGCACCTGGAGCAATGCTCGGACTGCCGGGAGATTGCAGAGCAGTTGGAACGGCTCCATGGAGCCTTCACCCAGTTAGAAGATATTCCAGCTCCGGAGGGCTTTGCCCAGGGAGTCATGGCCCGGATTCGGGCAGAGGAAGCAGTTCCCAGTTCCCAGAAGCAGACCAAGGTGATCCATATGTTCCGCCGGCCCCAGGCACGGGCGCTGGCAGGATTAGCAGCCTGTGCGGTGCTGTGCCTGGGCGTGTACCAGGCCGGTCTGCTGAACCGGCTGCCGGGAAGCCAGGGCAATTTCCAAACCGCGTCCCTGGACGCCAGCAGTCAGGTCCAGCAGAAGGGTGGACAGGAGCTGCTGGAGACAGAGGGGGAGCCGGAGGTCACCGGAGCCCCCCGACTTCAGAGCAGTGATGAGGTCCAGAATGAGCCGGATGAATCGACTGCGACGAGCAGCGATACCGTGCAGAGCAACCAGGAGCCAGCGGTACAGCCCACACAAGAGCCCTCCTCCCAGTCTCAGAAGGTCCAGACGCCCCAGAATTCTGACAAACAAAGCGAAGGAACCGCTCAGGTAGGCACTGGCAAGGCCTACGGTGTCACTTCTCAGGAACAGTCCGCAAGTCAAAGCCAGAGCGAGGGACAAGGCGAGGTATCGGTGGCGGGGGCAGTAGGAGGCGGCGAACAGCCGTCTACGCAAACCACAGTAGGGGCTGCGCAGCAGACCACCGACGGAACAGCCGATGATCAGCCCACGGAGGAGCTCCCTCCGGAGGATCAGGTCGGACAGACCACAGGGGACCCTAACACCGGAGTGGATGCGGCAGAGCAGCCCGAGCAGGAGCCTGTGTCCGATTCCATTCAGGGAGACGTGCCGCAGGGAGAAACCTACCAGGTGGGCGAGGAGACAGTGGATGCCATTCTTACGCTCACGGTTTTACCCCAGGGAGCCCAGGAAGTTCTGGGCGAGGAAATTTCCTGGCAGGTGAATGAAGCGGGGGACAGCTGGTGTCTGATTTCCGGTCAACAGATGGAGCAGCTGATTTCGCTGGCCCAGGAGGAGGGGCAGGACCTGACCCATGCGGCCACCAATCGAATTGAGGCGGAGCAGCGGTGTGCTCTGATTGTGACCGAGAAAAACTGATTCAAAGGGCATCGGCCCGGGCTTTTTGCCCGGGCCGATTTTTTTGTGTTTACAGCCTTTTTGCCACTTTTCCGGTGTTTTCCACAAAATTGGGCACTTTACACGAAAAAACAGGAGAAAAACAGGAGCGGAGTGACGGAGGAAGCTGCGTACCTGACAAAAAAAGAGTTGTCATACTTAGGTTTTTAATGTATAATAACCAACAGCGTGTAACGTCTTTTGGAATGGTAGACCAATCCAAGACGGAGCAACTGTCCAAACAGTAAGGAGTGGAAACAAGATATGAGCTATTCTGTACAAAACATCCGCAATGTCTGCCTGCTGGGACACGGTGGGAACGGAAAGACCGCCCTGGCGGAGAGTCTGCTTTATATGACTGGCGCCATTGACCGCATGGGCAAGAGCGTAGACGGAAATACCGTGTGCGATTACGACCCGGAGGAGGTTAAGCGTCAGATTTCCATCTCCCTGTCCGTGGCTCCTCTGGAGTACAAGGGCTGTAAGATCAATGTTCTGGACACTCCGGGCGGCTTCGACTTTTCCGGTGAAGTGATGGAGGCCCTGCGTGCGGCGGACGCGGCCATTATTGTCTGTTCGGCCAAGGATGGCGTGTCCGTGGGTCTGGAGAAGGCCTGGAAGTATTGCGAAGAGCGGAATATGCCCCGCTTCATCTATATCTCCAAGACCGACGAGGATAACTCCGACTATAACGCCACCTTTGAGGCCCTGCGTGCCAAGTACGGCAACAAGATTGCTCCCCTGGTGGTTCCCATCTGGGACGAGAACAAGAAGGTAACCGGCATCATCGACGTGCTCAACAAGCGTGCCTATGAGATGCAAAACGGCAAGCGGGTGGAGATCGAGATCCCCGAGGGGAAGGAAGAGGTCATCACCGAGTTTAACGACGCGCTGAAGGAGTCGGTGGCGGAGACCAGCGAGGAGTTCATGGACAAGTTCTTCTCCGGCGAGGACTTTACCTATGCCGAGATGATTCAGGGCCTGCGCCAGGGCGTGCGGGAGCTGTCCCTGTTCCCGGTGCTGTGCGGCTCGGCGGTGAATACCATGGGCTCTCTGATGCTGATGGACGACATCGTGGACCTGCTGCCCAACCCCATGGAGGGCAACTACCACAAGGCCACCCGCCAGGACGGCGAGACGGAGGAGTTCGTGGTCTCCCCCGGCGGCGTGCCCACGGCCTTTGTGTTCAAGACCGTCTCTGACCAGTACGGAAAGTATTCCTACATCAAGGTGCTCTCCGGTGTCATTACCTCCGACCTGTCCCTGGTCAACTCCCGGACAGGCAGCAGCGAGAAGCTGGGCCGGCTATATGTGATGAAGGGCAAGAAGGCCGAGGAGGTCAAGGAGCTGTCCTGCGGTGATATCGGTGCCATCGGCAAGATGGAAAAGGTCAAGACCGGCGACACCCTGTGTGATCCCCGTAAGGTGGTGGCCCTCAAGCAGATCCCCTTCGCCGAGCCCTGCTACTCCGTGGCCATCTCTCCCAAGACCCGCGGCCAGGAGGACAAGGTGGCCCAGGGCCTGAACCGCCTCAACGAGGAGGATCCCTCCTTCTATGTGGTGAACAACGCCGAGACCCACCAGATGGTCATTTACGCCGCCGGCGACATCCAGGTGGATGTGTTGGTGTCCAAGCTGAAGAGTCGCTTCAACGTGGAGGCCGAGCTGAAGGCCCCCCGGGTTCCCTACCGGGAGAAGATCCGCAAGACCGTCCAGAAGCAGGGCCGTCACAAGAAGCAGACCGGCGGTTCCGGCCAGTTTGGCGACGTGTGGATCCGCTTCGAGCCCAACCCCGACGAGGAGCAGATGGTCTTCGCCGAGGAAGTCTTCGGCGGCTCCGTCCCCAAGAACTTCTTCCCGGCCGTGGAAAAGGGACTGCGGGAAGCCTGCGTCCACGGACCGCTGGCCGGCTATCCGGTGGTAAATCTGAAGGCCGTTCTCTACGACGGAAGCTATCACCCCGTGGACTCTTCGGAAATCGCCTTCAAGACCGCTGCCCAGCTGGCCTATAAGGCGGCCATGCCGGAGGCCAACCCCGTGCTGCTGGAGCCCGTGGGTGAGCTGAAGGTCACGGTGCCTGACAGCTACATGGGCGACGTCATCGGTGATTTGAACAAACGCCGCGGCCGTGTCATGGGCATGACCCCCACCGGAGACGGCGACCAGATCATCGAGGCCGAGGTCCCCATGGCAGAGATGACCTCCTATGCCATCGACCTGCGGGCTATGACCCAGTCCAGAGGGTCGTACACCTTCCACTTCGTCCGCTACGAGGATTGTCCCCCCATGGCACAGGAGAAGGCGATTGCCGCCGCCAAGGCCATGGCAGAAGAATAAAATCAATAAAAAGTCGCCCGTCGACCAAGACGGGCGACTTTTTGTTCGCAATGGAACCGTAGTATATTTACAGGGTGCGAGGAGGTGCCTTGCATAAATGTTCTCAGCACGAGGACAAATGACGACAAAATGGCCTTTTAGGAAAGACGTGCGGGTAAAATATGAATAAATTATGAAAAAAGATGGCGGCGTCTATTGTCATAGGAGCAAGAATCCAGTATAATCAACACAGCACTTCGCAAAAGAGAAGGGGGGAGGAAACTCCCTTTTTTGCTACTCATACTCGGGAGTGAGCAGTGCTCTTGCGAAGATATGGGAAACGGAATTAGGAGAAAAGGGCGCAGGTCCGAGTTGTGCCCCCAGGGGGCTTTTTCGAAAGAACCCTGTTTTGGCCTCGGAGCCTTGGCAAATGGGAGAGATCAGGCCAGGGTGTCTGCGCTGGAAGTGCCCAGCGCAAGAAAGGAGTATGTATGACGGAAGAAAAGGCGAAAAAGGGTCTATTAGACCGAATGCTGGACGCCATTGAGCGGGTGGGCAACAAGCTCCCTGACCCCATCACCCTGTTTTTGGGCCTGGCAATCATTGTGGCGCTGGTGTCCTGGCTGTGCAGTGCTCTGGGTGTTCAGGCGCTCAATCCTGCCACCAATGAGATGGTGGTAACCCAGAACCTGTTCTCCGTGTGGGGTATTCAGTATCTGTGGTCCAACATCATCACCAACTTCTCCGGTTTTGCCCCTCTGGGCATGGTGCTGGTGGCCGTCATCGGCTCCTCTGTGGCGGAGAAGAGCGGTTTCCTGGTGGCTCTGATGCACCGCTTCCTGGGCGGAGCTAAGGGCTGGGTTGTATCCCTGGTCATCATCTTCCTGGGCATCAACCTGAACATTGCCGGTGATGCCGGATTTATCGTTCTGCCCCCCTTGGCCGCCATCCTGTATATGTCCATCGGCCGTAGCCCTCTGCTGGGTATGTATGTGGGCTTTGCCTCTGTGGCTGCCGGCTTCTGTGCCAATGTCCTGTTGGGCCTGTCTGACGCCCTGGCCTACGGATTTACCGAGGCGGCTGCCAAGATGGTGGACCCCAGCTATTCCGCTTCTATCGCCATTAACTGGTATTTCCTCATTGTTTCTTGTATCATCCTCACCATTGCTGGTACTATTCTGGTGGAGAAGGTACTGGTCCACCGCTTCCCCATGACTCCGGAGTCTCTGGCTCAGTATGACTTTGATGTAGAGTCCTCCAATCTCTCTGCGGTACAGAAGAAGGGGCTAGTAGTGGCTGGTATCGCCGAGCTGGTGTATGTGATCCTGATCCTGGTGCTGTCCCTGCCCATCTTTGGTCCCACCGCCATTCTGGCAGATGAGACCGGCTCCATCACCAACTCTGCCGCCCCCTTCACCAAAGGTATCGTGTTCACCGTCACTCTGGCCCTCATGATCCCCGGTATCGCTTACGGTATTGCCATCGGCAAGTACAAGAACGATAAGGATATCTGGGCTGATATTAGCCAGGGCTTTGCGGAGATGGGTAACTACGTATTCATGTGCTTCTTCATCTCCATCTTCACCAACTTCTTCTCCGTGTCCAACCTGGGTACCATCCTGGCCATCAACGGCGCCAACGGTCTGAAGGCCATTGGCTTTGAGGGCGTGCCTCTGATGATCGGCCTGATCTTTGTGGCCAGCTTTGTCAACCTGTTCATCGGTTCCGCTAGCGCCAAGTGGGCCATCCTGGCCCCCGTGTTCGTCCCCATGATGATGTTCATGGGCTACGACCCGGCTATCACCCAGGCGGTTTACCGCATCGGTGACTCCATCACCAACCCCCTGTCCCCTCTGTTTACTTACACCCCCGTCCTGCTGGGCTTTGCCCGCAAGTATGATAAGAACGTGGGTCTGGGCACCGTGATTGCCAACATGTTGCCCTTCTCGGTGACCTTCGCCATCGTGTGGATCATCCAGGTCATCGTCTGGGTGTCCCTGAACCTGCCTCTGGGCCCTGGCGGCGGCATCTATCTCCCGGTTGCCTGATCTGCCAGCCGAAAAAGGCCGTATTTCTGGGATAAATAAACCACCAGCGGCCCGAATTTGTAAGGATTCGGGCCGCTGCTCATATGAAAACAAGAAAAGGAGACCGCTATGAATTTTGCCACACGCGCGGCGGAGCTGAAAGAAGCAATCATTGCCCACCGCCACTATCTGCATCAGCATGCGGAGCTCTCCTTCCAGGAGAAGGAGACCACCGCTTATCTGGTGGAACAGTTGACCAAGCTGGGGATTCCGGTGCAGTCCTTTGATGACTATACCGGCTGTATTGCCACCATTCAGGGATGGCAGCCGGGCAAGACAGTGCTGCTCCGGGCGGATATTGACGCCCTGCCCATCCAGGAGAACAGTGGAGTGGAGTTTGAGAGCATCCACCCCGGGATCATGCATGCCTGCGGCCACGACTGCCATGCCTCCATGCTTCTGGGGGCAGCCCAACTGCTGTGGGAGCAGCGGGAACAGCTCAAGGGTACTGTAAAGCTGCTCTTCCAGGCCGCCGAGGAGGTCTTTGTGGGCAGCCATTACTACTGGGATAAGGGTTACCTGTCTGACGTGGATGCCGCCATGGGCATGCACGTTTGGCCCACCGTGGACAGCGGAAAGCTGTGTGTCCAGGACGGTCCGCTGATGGCCAGCTGTGACAACTTTAAAATCACCGTCCACGGAGTTTCCGCCCACGGCTCCCAGCCCCACAACGGCCGGGATGCCATTGTGGCGGCCAGCGCCATAATTTGCAACTTGCAGACCATCGTCAGCCGAATCAACGACCCCCTCAATTCCCTGGTGGTGTCGGTGGGTACCATCAAGGCGGGCACCCAGTTCAATATTATCACTGATACCGCAGTGATGGAGGGCACGGTCCGCGCCCATACCACCGAGGCCCGGAGTTTGGTGGAGGAGAACATGCGCCGGATCGTGGACGCCACCGCTCTGGCCATGGGCTGTACCGCCGAGATCGAGTACAATTACCTGGAGCCCCCGGTACGCAACGACGATTTGGCATTGAACAAAATTGCCCGCGAGGCGGCCAAGACCCTCTATGGTGAGGATGTTCTCCGCTCCACCGCCCTGGCCACCGGCAGTGAGGACTTCTCCTATATTATGGAGAAGATTCCCTCCTCCATGTTTGTGTTCCTGGGCTGCCGGGACGAGGAGACGGGGTGCGTCTATCCGGTCCACAATGAAAAGTTTAAGATCAATGAGAACATCCTGCCAGCGGGTGCGGCGGAGTACGCCCAATTTGCCGCCGACTATCTGGACAAGCATGCGGGAGGTGCGGGAAAATGAATATGCAGCAGCTGGCAAAGGAACAGGAAGCCTATATCATTCACACCCGCCGTCACCTCCACGCCCACCCCGAGGTAGGGGAGCATGAGGTGGAGACCACCCGGTTTATTGTGGGGGAGCTGGAGGCACAGGGCATCCCGGTGCAGACCTTTGAGGGGATCACCGGCTGTGTGGCCACCATCCAGGGCGGACAGCCCGGTAAAACAGTGATGCTCCGGGCGGACATTGACGCCTTGCCCATTCAGGAGAACCCCGGCAAGGAGTATTGCAGCCAGAATCCCGGAGTCATGCACGCCTGCGGCCACGACTGTCACACCGCCATGCTCCTTGGGGCCGCCCGGATTTTGTGGGCCCACCGGCAGGAGCTCAAGGGCACCGTGAAGCTCATCTTCCAGATGGCCGAGGAGATCGGTCGGAAGTCGGAGGAATATGTGAAGCGGGGCGTTCTGGAGGGAGTGGACGCCATCTTCGGTATGCACGTGTGGCCCTCCCTGGATGTGGGGACCGCCAACTTTGAGGCCGGGGAGCGGATGGCATGCAGCGACCGCTTCACCATCCAGATCAAGGGTAAGCTGTCCCACGGCAGCGCTCCTCACCTGGGCCACGACGCCATCCTGGCAGCCGCTGCGGCGGTGATGGCCCTGCAGTCCATCCCCAGTCGGCAAAATGACCCCCTCAACTCCCTGGTGGTCACCGTGGGTATGATGAACGGCGGTACTAAGGAGAACATCCTGTGTGACCACGTGGAGCTGGTGGGTACCGTCCGGGCCTTTAACCGGGAGTTCCGCCAGAGCATGCCCCAGCGCATCCAGAAGGTAGTGGAGCAGGTGGTTGCGGGCTATAACTGCACCGCCGAGTGTGACTACTACTTTGGTCCCAGCCCCCTCATCAACGACAACGACCTGCTCAACCGCCTGTCCCAGGGTGCAGCGGAGAAGGTGATGGGTGAGGGGTGTCTGGTTCCCTCGGTCAAGACCTTGGGGGCTGAGGACTTCAGCGTTTATATGGAGCACATCCCGGGCGTTTACGGCTACCTGGGGATCCGGAACCGGGAGAAGGGCATTGAGTGCATCGCCCACCATCCCAGCTTCGATGTGGATGAGTCGGTGCTCTATTACGGAGCCGGCATCTACGCCCAGTTTGCCATGGATTACCTGGAAGAGACCCACTAAAAATGGGAAAAACAGGTCCCCCGGTTATACCGGGGGACCTGTTTTTTAATTTTCACCCAATTAGCCGCTGATCTTTTTCACATACTCCTTATAGCTCTCCTTGGTGTAGGGGGCCTGATACCCTGCCACGATATTCTTAGCCTCAGCGCCGCCGTCCTTCAGCAGGCGGTAGGTCAGCAGGGCCATCATCTTGGCGGGCAGAATATGGGCCACGTCGGGGTTAGATACCTTGTAGTCCTTGGAGTGTAGGTCGCCGGTGCTGCCGCCGAAGGTGAAGTTTAAAACGGGCATCACGGCGAACAGGTCACCCACGTCAGTGCTGGCGGTGTTGCAGGCCCCGTCAGGGATGGAGACCACCTTGTACTGATCCCCCAACAGGGCGGCGGCATCCCACATCACCTGGTCAGGCAGGCGCTGGGGACAGGGCATATAGCCCTGGGAATTGACGATCTCCGCCTCACAACCGATGGCCATGGCAGCGCCCTGGAAGCAGTTGTCCACCTGTTGGCTCACCCGTTCAATGGCGGGCTGGTTGTTGGCGCGGACCATCATGTCCACGATGGCCTCGCTGGGGACGATATTGATGGCCTCGCCCCCCTTGCGGATATAGGGGTGGACCCGGACACAGTCCTTCTCCTGGAAGGTTTCCCGAATCATACCCAGAGCGGACATGCCCAGACAGGCGGCATTGAGGGCGTTGATTCCCAGATGGGGAGCAGCGGCGGCGTGGGCGGCCCGGCCGTGGAGGTAGACGGTCTTACCCACAAAGCCGGTGCAGGCGCTGTTGCCCAACACCAGGTCGGCCCCGGAGTCCCGGTCCACCATGAGAGAGTGGGTGGTGATGGCCAGATCCACGTTGTCAAACTCTCCCCGACGCAGTAGCTCACACTTGCCCCCGGCACAGTGGACGTCGTGGGTGCGGCGGACCTCCTCCCGAACGGAGGCGTCCTGGAACTCCTCGGCGGGGACGGCGAAGATGGTGGCAGTGCCGCCCAGGCTGGCGGCCACCTCCGGATCACTGAGGGCCAGGGCGGCTCCCAGCATGCACACGATCTGGGCATAATGGCCGCAGGCGTGGGCAAAGCCCTGGGGGGTGGCG
>NZ_NFMA01000026.1 GCF_002161175.1 Flavonifractor sp. An100
ACCACGCTCACACGGCCGCCGAAGGTGGGGCACCGCAGCGCACACATCGCACAGCCGTTGCCGTACTTGCCGCAGTTCACCATGGGACCCGCGCTGCCGGTGGCGTCGATAAACACATCACCGCTGATCTTCTCGTCGTTGGTCAGGATCACGGACACCATCTTGTCCCCATCCATCTCCACGTCCTTCACGCGGGCCAAGGTGCGGACCTCGATGCCCTTCTTCTGCAGCAGAGCCTTGATGGCGGGCTCGATGAGTGCGATGTCATACAGGCTGGCATGGGAGTGGCCGGGGAACTCAATGTTGGTGTGCCGGCAATTGGCGTCGATGGTCTCAAAAATCTCATTGGCGCCCAGAGCAATCGCTTCCTCGGTAGCGGTAAACCGGCCGTTGTTCCGCATGATACCGCCAACCAGGCCAGTGCCCAGCAGCATGTCGGTACGCTCCAGAACTGTTACCTCTGCGCCGGCATTCTTCGCCGCGATGGCCGCTCCGGAACCTGCCCATCCTCCGCCTACTACAACAACTTTCATCTGTTACACCCTTCTTTCTCAAAATATCGACATGGAAACCTAAGGTTTTCCTTGTGATTACATATTCTGCTTGTAGACTCATGACTAACGTCAAGCGCATGGGGACGCGCCTAATCCTGGCGCGCCCCCTAGATGTATAATCGTTGCTACGCTTGCTTACAGGAACAGACCAAACAGCTGCGCACACAGAGCAGCATAGACCAGACGAATCACACAGCCCACGATAGCAGCAAACATGATCTCCCTGGTCTTCAGATCAACAACACCGCTCCAAACAGCGGGGATCTGGCCCAGAGGCACCTGGATGGGCCAGGAGGAGTTGGCCAGGACAAAGGAACCAATCAGCAGCTTCTTCACCGCGGGGTCAGCCAGAACCTCTACCAGAGCACCAGCAGCAGCGTCAGCAGTGGCGGGAGTTACCATGGTGCCCAGAGTCTTCATGGCCAGAGTGCCGGCGACAGTGATGGTCTGCAGACCTGTGGTAGGCTCAATACCCATCACCTCAAGGACTCCGCCCAAGCTAGCCGTAATCACGCCCCAAATTCCGAAGTACTCCAGCAGGCCGATAATTGCGAACACCGCGCAGCCAGCGGGCAGGATCAGAGTGATAACAGTGGTCACACCCTCACGGGCAGAGCCGAAAATCAGGTCCATTACACCGGTGTCGGGGGTGAAGCGGGGCAGATCATGAATGTCAGCCGCCTTGGTATCCCGCCAGAACAGGCGCAGGAAAGCCGGAACCAGGAAGATGGGCAGGAAAATACCCACGATCATAACAGGGAAGGGGTTAATTCCAGCTGTAGACAGGGCGATGATACCCAGCACGATGATAGAGAAGGACGCAGGCGCATTGGTCAGAGTAGCAATGGCGATTTTCTGCTCGTCTCTGGTACAGCCAGCCTTCATAACCACAGGACCGGCAATGCGGCCAGCCGCATTCACGTCGCCCAGAATGTTGTAGATAATGCCCACACACACAGCAGCGTTGATCTTCAGATACTTCATGATCGGCAGGAAAATACGCATCAGAGCATCGGTAAAGCCCAACCGCTCCAGAATACGGCCAGTCATGATGGAGACCACGATGGTGGCACCCAGCATAGAGGAACCAAACAGGTAGAACTCAAACATCTGGTATGCCTTGGCAAACATTGCATTAAAGGCCCCGGAGAACTGCTCATGGGCTGCAAAGATACAAACCAAGAACGCGATGAACAAAATCAGACCGACCCACTCAATGGGCTTCCATTTGGCACGCTCTTCTGCGGTTTCCACTGCAGCCTTTTTTTCTTTCGTATCCATAAGTTACCTCCCATTTACATATAATTTTCAGCAGGATCGTCCCCTCTCTTTTTCTTCCCTCCCCTTTTTTTGTTCCTTACGAGCCTGCTGATTTCATCAACCGTTTCCTTGCCTTCCCTCAGCGGTGGAGATATTTGGCGGCAATCTTGGTGCCGTAATCCCGAATTTCAGGGGACCCCACTTCCTCCAGAGGGATACTGGTCTGACGCTCCCGGAAAATAACCACTTCGCACTCGGGCAGGTGGTTTTTCAGCGCCTGGGCCAGAGGCACGCCGTTTTCAAAGATTTCCAACGCGTGAGAGTTGCCGCAGATGAAGTTCATCCCCAGCTCCTCCGCCTTCGCCACCAGCGGATGGCCCGGATAGACCCGGCTGATGGAGGCGATCACGGTATCCGCCTCGGGATAGTCCCGCTTCAACTGCTCCAGATGCTCCGGAGTAAAGCCGCAATGGGGATGCATGTGGATCACTGTCCGCACCTTATTGCTGCGGTCGCCCACCAGGATCTTGGCGCAGGCAGCCACCGACGTCTCCTCGATCTTGTCGCAGCCCCGCTCCTTGCGCTCGATCTCCAGCATATGCTCGTCCAGCTTCGCGTTCATCAGAATGTTCAGCCGGTCGATCAAATCACCAATGGTATCGATCTCAGGCAGCACATTGCCCACATTGACCACGTTACCAGGCACGCCGCCATAGCTCACGGAGGAGAAGAAGGGCCGATGGCCATGGAGCCAGGGAATACCGGGATGGGTACCATGGAAGGCCTCGTGCAGTTCAAAATGAGCCAGGTTGTAGATGCCCAGGTAATACTTGATCAACACGCCGCCGGAATTGGCCGCATCGGCGATGGGGTGGTGGGAAACGATGGCGTCCACACCAGTGGCCGCAGCCAGCTCGATAACACTCTCCGTCACCGTCATGCATACCGCGATCTTCTTGACCTCCTGCTCCGCGTCACCCCAAATCAAGCCGGGCATCTCCACGATCCCCTTTCCGGGGATGCCAGAGGATTTCATCACGACCCAGGGATTTTTCCCGCTGGCCCAGTCATGGGAACTCTTGAGGCACCGGCCACCGGTCAGATCGTCCAGGGCTTGCAATACATCCTTTACTTTTGCCATGCTTTTCTGTCTCCTTTATCTCTAAAAATTAAAGTATTCCAGTGAAGAAGTCAAAAAAACCGCAAAATGCTCCAGGAGCCTTTGCTCCTTTGCATTTTGCGGTCAATCACAGCTTTCACAAGGCTCCATCCTCTGTGCTGGCCTCTGCTGGCAGTATCATTCTACCGTCATTGGCCCTCACCAGGGAATTGGAACTCTGTTCTTACCCGACAATTATTTTGTTGTTGAAGTTATTTGTTTCCCGTCTCTCTCTTTAATTCCGGCAGCAATTCTTCCACAGGCTTTTCAAAAATGGACAGACTAACTGAGATTTCCAATCCTGGATCATAGTCCTTCAAATGCGCCAGGACCTTGACTCCCAGTTCTTCTTTCATCTCCAAAATGAACAGCCGCTTAAATTGTGCGATCAACGCACGGTCCATAATTTCTGTGGTGCCTTTGTCGGTTTCGTCCACCAGGGATAACACGCTCACACGACGGTTCTTAGCTGTAATCAGCACCTTGTCCCGCAGTACATCCACACGCTGAGACAGCAGCCCTTGATGGAATACTTCCATGTTGACCTTGTTGTTGATTCGCAGCACTTCCTGCTTGAACTCTCCCATCTGCATCTACAGAAGCACACCTTTCTTGGTTGCCTCATTATACCATACTCCCAAGAAATATGCAAGAAAAATGTCCGATTTTGTTAATTATTTCACGTTGCAATCTTCGGTTGAAAATTGTGTCAATTTTTCTCCCCTTGCCCCCTCCTTTTTTGTTGAATTATCCCACTTCTTGTCCATCTTTTGTCTTCCTTTTTTGCAAGGTTAGATTCATCAAACTTTCATTTTATTTTCTTGCCCACTGCTCTTTCCCTGAACCTCCAGCTGTGATATACTGCTCTTCGTGGTTTAACAAAAACAATAAGGAGTGAACGTCAAATGGATCACCAGGAGCGCATGGAAGCAGGCTTGCCCTATAAGCCCTGGCTGGACGGTCTGGCTGAAGCTCGTCAGACAGCCAAGGAAAAAATTTACGCCTTTAACAATACCCCTCCCCAAAGCCAGGAGCAGTCCATGTCCATCCTCAAGGAACTGTTTAGCCGCACAGGCGAAGATTTCTGGATTGAAGCCCCCTTTCATTGTGACTACGGCTATCACATTGAGGTGGGAGAGCACTTTTACGCCAACTACAACCTCACTATTCTGGATGCGGGTTGGGTACGCATCGGAGACAACTGCATGATCGCCCCCAACGTCTCCATTTTTACGGCCGGCCACCCCATTCACCCCCAGGCCCGCAACTCCGGCTATGAGTACGGCTTTGGCATCACAATCGGCCATAATGTCTGGATCGGCGGAGGCGCCATCCTTCTCCCCGGCGTGACGGTGGGAAACAATGTGGTCATTGCCGCCGGAAGTGTGGTGGGCAAAGATCTGCCTGACAACGTAGTGGCCGCCGGCAATCCCTGCCGTCCCATCCGGACGATCCGGCCCGAAGAGCGGGACTGCTATTTCCGGGACCGTCCCTTTGATATGGAGGACCACCTTGCCCCCGACGACCCCACCTATGCACTATAACCTCCCCTCCCAAAGCAGGCTTTTTCCTCCCCGATAATAAATCAAACCTACTCTCAGTCCCCCAAAGCCAGAAAATTCCTTACTCTAAAATCCAGGCCGGTCTTCCGGCTCATAGCAGGTGATAACATGTTCCCAGCCGGAATCGGCACGGTAGTAAATGTACTGGCCATCGTTCTTGGCGGTCTGATCGGTCTGATCTTCAAGGGTGGACTGAAAGAGCACTATCAGCAAGCGGTCACCCGTTCTCTTGGACTATGTGTGCTGTTTATTGGAGCCAGCGGCGCCCTGTTGGGCATGCTCCAAATGGAAAACGGACGTCTGGTTGGTGCCTCCACACGCGATACCCTGGGCATGGTTCTCTCCCTGGCCCTGGGCACATTTTTGGGCGAGTGGCTGGATCTGGACGGTAAAATGGAGCGTCTGGGTGCCTGGCTGAAGGCACGGGCCGACCGCTCCGGCGGAGACAATCAGTTCATCCAGGGTTTTGTCACCGCCTCCCTCACCGTGTGCATCGGAGCAATGGCCATCGTAGGCTCCATTCAGGACGGACTTTCCCACGATCCCTCCACTCTGTTTACCAAATCCATTTTGGACTGCCTGATTATCATGATCTTTGCCTCCACCTACGGGAAAGGAGTAATCTTTTCCGCTCTGCCCGTGGGAATCCTTCAGGGATCGGTGACTCTCTTCGCCGGACTTTTGTCCCCCATCTTCTCCCAGGCGGTCACGGACAATCTCTCGTTTCTGGGCTCTATCCTCATTTTCTGTGTCGGACTGAATCTGGCCTTTGACAGCCGGTTCCGGGTAGCCAATATGCTCCCCGCCCTGATATTCGGTGCCGTTTACACGGTTGTGCTATAATCTCTTTCCTGCGCCGGTTCCCTCCGGCGCATTTTTATTTATTTCTTTTTCGTGGGGTTCTTACCCCCGTGTCGTATATACAGTTAGAAGAAGCTCAGGAGGTGACGCCATGGACCCCGCCCAATGGATGGACCGGCTGCGGCAGGACGACCCCGACGCCCTGGAATCCCTACTCCAGCACTTTGACGGTATGCTGCACTATATCGTGGGCGGCATCCTCTCCGACCCCGGGGACCGGGAAGACTGTTTGGCCCAGGTGCGGGCCAAGCTGTGGGAGGGGCGGCACCACTATGACCCAGAAAAGGCCACCCCCGCCACCTGGCTGACCGCCGTGTGCCGCAACACCGCCTTTGACCATCTGCGCCGCTTGCGTCGCCGCCCCCAGGAAGAGGAGCTGTCTCTCCTCCAACCAGATCCCTCCCCCAGTCCTGAGGAGACACTCCTGCAAAAAGAGCGCGCCCAGGCGCTGCGCAGGGCTCTTAACGCCTTGAATCACAGAGATTATCAGCTGTTTTACCGCAAATATTACTATCTGCAGTCCACCCAGCGCATTGCAGATGAACTGGGCACCACCCCGCGGGCAGTGGAAGGCCGCCTATACCGCATTCGCAAAAAACTTCAGGAGCAACTGGGAGGTGAATGGAAATGAAGGAGGATTCCTTTGACCGGATTCTGATGGAAGAGATGTCCCAGCTGCCTCCCGACCCCAGTTCCTTAACCGACTATACCCCCTGGCAGACCGCCATCCGCAGCATGATGCTTGGCATGGCCCTGAACGTCTTTCGCTTGGAGTTTTTTTACCTACAGTATCTTCTCCCCCTGCTGGGGGCCGTTCTGCTGTACCTGGGCTGCCGCTCTCTGCGTAAAAGCGACCCCTGGTTCCGCCTGTGCTGGGCACTGTCCGCCCTCCTGCTGGTGCTGCACATGGGGGTGGACATCCTCACCGCCACCCCTGTCGTCCAGTGGATCACAGACCAACCCCGACTAGATCACACCCTGGCCGGTATCCTGTCCGCCATCATGTTCCTGCTCCTCTTTTCCCTGCGGGCAGGCATTCGGCGGGCCTTTACCCGCCGGGGAGAATCCAGCCCCAAGGACTGGCTGGGCCGGGGACTGGCCGTCTACCTGCTCTGCATCGCCCTGGCCCTCTGGTCGGAGCTAGTCCCAGCCTATGATCAGGCGATGATGGGCATTTCCATCACCAACGACTGGCTCTACTACGGTCGGCCGGCGCTGTTTATCGCCCTGGAAATTTACCTGCTTCGGTGCATCCTACTCCAGAGTGAAGCCCTGGCGGGGCGTGGATACGACATTGTCCCCGCTCCCGTGCGTCTGCCGGGCAGGCGCTTTACCCTCCTGGTCTTCGGTGTAGTCCTGCTGGCCATCCCCGCCGCCCTCTTTGTCAGCAGCCGTCTGCCCACCCTGCCTGCGGCGGAAGTCTCCCGCTCCCTCACCTCAGATCAGGCTGCCGTCCGGCAGCGTCTCATTGCCCTGGGACTTCCGGAGGAGCTGGCCAACTGTCTGGACGGGGCGGAGCTGGAGCGGTACGCCGGAGCTCAACAGGTCATCCAGGGCCAGCCTAAGGATGTGAGCGGCTATGACCCGGAGCAGCCTGCCCCCGAAGGATCACCCGTTCCGGTTCACCTGGGGGATGGAGAAGCGGAGCTGTCCGTATGGGCCATCCGGCTTCCAGACGGGTCGGCGCGGGTTCTCCATTTCTTCCGCTATACCGTCCTCCCCTCCCTCCGCCTCCAGGACCAGTTCTCCATAGACCCCTCGGGCTACTTCTATACAGACGACTTTGCCGGGGGGCTGCTCTGGGACCGGAATGGGGACCCCTACGCCGCCCAGATTTCCCTCCAACTGGGGGGAGGCGAGACGGAGGACCAGGTGCCGGAGCTCACCGCCTGGATCTACCAGTTCGAGTTTGACGCCTTCGGCCGCCGCCACTTCTCCCCCTGGTTCAACTTCTCCATCCCCGCCGGGGCGGAGGATCTGCGGGGCTGGCTGGCCTACACCGTCCACCCCCAGCAGAGCCAGAGCGGAGTGGTGAATGGGGGCTTCGGTGACCTCACCTACCTGTTCCTCCGCCACCAGTCCTCCCTGCTCCACTACCCCTTCGCCTCCATCTCCGATCTGGGCGGACAGCGGGATGCCGGCCACCACGGCGCCATCGAAACCGCCTGGGCCACCTTTGAGTTCTACCTCCCAGACTGATCCCGCCACACCAAGGAATAACCATGGCCCCTCAGGTCCGGCAGCCAAGCTGCCGGACCTTTTGACATTTCCTTGCATCCCCCGCTCCCGGGTGGTAAAATGAGACAAAAACCGTCCCGCCCCTGGGCAGGACCGGGAGGAGGACATGCCCCTATGAGAACCATTTCCGCCGCTGCCATCACGGACGCAGTGGCTCAGCTGTGCATCCAAGCCAATACCCACTTGCCTGACGACATTGTGGCCGCCCTGGACCGCACCCGTCAGGAGGAGCCCTGGCCTCTGGCCAAGGAGACCTTGGGTCTGCTGTGGGACAACCTGGAGCTGGCCCAGAGCAAGGACCTCCCCATCTGCCAGGACACCGGAATGGCCTGTGTCTTCGTGGAGCTGGGCCAGGAGGTCCACATTGACGGCCCCTTTGAGGAGGCCATCCACCAGGGAGTCCGACGCGGCTACGGGGAGGGCTACCTGCGCAAATCCATTGTGGGCGACCCCCTGCGCCGGGTCAACACCGAGGACAACACCCCCGCCGCCATCACCCTGCGTCTGGTCCCCGGGGACAGCTGCCGCATCACCGTGGCCCCCAAGGGCTTTGGCAGCGAAAACATGAGCCGTCTGGGGATGCTCAAACCCGCAGACGGAGTGGAGGGCGTGAAGGCCTTCGTGGTAGACACCGTCCGTCTGGCCGGTTCCAACCCCTGCCCGCCCATTGTGCTTGGCATCGGCATCGGCGGTTCCTTCGACAAGGTGGCCTACCTGGCCAAGCACGCCCTGCTGCGGCCCATTGACCAGCCCAACCCCGACCCCTTCTACGCCGCTTTGGAGGGGGAACTGCTGGAGGCGGTCAACGCTCTGGGCGTTGGTCCCCAGGGCTTCGGCGGGAAGACCACCTGTTTGGGGCTGTCCATCGAGACCGCCCCCACCCATGTGGCTGGACTGCCCGTTGCGGTCAACGTCAGCTGTCACGTCACCCGCCGGGCCACCGCAGAACTGTAAAAGGAGGCTGTGTGTCATGCAATATAAGCTCACTACCCCTGTGACCCAGGCGGATCTGGCCCCCCTGCGTGCCGGGGACACGGTACTCCTCTCCGGCACTGTTTACACCGCCCGGGACGCCGCCCACAAGCGCATGATGGAGCGGCTGGACAAGGGAGAACCCCTCCCCTTCCCCCTGGAAGGCGCCGCCGTCTACTATGTGGGCCCCACCCCTGAGCGGCCCGGACAGGTCATCGGCTCCGCCGGTCCCACCACCAGCGGCCGGATGGACGCCTACTCCCCCCGTCTGCTGGATCTGGGGCTCTCCATTATGATCGGCAAAGGGGCCCGGAACCAGGCGGTCAAGGACGCTGTGGTACGAAACGGAGCGGTCTACCTGGCCGCCCTAGGCGGAGCAGGAGCCCTGATGGCGGAGAGTGTGAAATCTTTGGAGATCATTTGTTGGGAGGACCTGGGCTGCGAAGCGGTGCGGAAGCTGGAGGTGGAGAACTTCCCCCTCACCGTCATTCTGGACCCCCAGGGTGGAGACCTGTACCAGTCCGGCCCAGCCGCTTATCTGGCCCAGGCCAGCCGCTGATTCCACAAAAAAGGAGGACGCCCCATGTTTACCTGCGCTAGCTGTACCATCCTGGCCTGTAAATCCGGTCAGCTGGACCAGATGCCCAAAAACTGTCCCATGCAGGACCGGGCCTTTTTCGACCAGGTGGTTCAGGAATATTTCAAGGAGGAAAACCACGATTTTTTCCTCACCAGCACCGCCATCGAGTATCTGGGCTACTGCCGCTGGCCCCGGCTGCGGGAGGTCGCAGAGTTTGCCAAACGCATGGGCTACACCCGGCTGGGGATGGGCTTCTGTGTAGGACTGCACAAGGAGGCCGCCATTGTGGACCGAGTGCTGCGCAAGCAGGGCTTTGAGGTGGTCTCCGTGGCCTGCAAGACCGGGAACATTCCAAAGGTAGACCTGGGCTACTCCCCAGACATGCTTCTACGTCCCGGCACCCGGGAGGCCATGTGCAACCCCATCGCCCAGGCCGAGCTGCTCAACCGGGCCGAAACCCAGTTCAATATCTGCTTGGGGCTGTGCGTGGGCCACGACTCTCTCTTCTACAAATATTCTAAGGCCCCCGTCACCACCCTGGTGGCCAAAGACCGGGCCACCGGCCATAACCCCGCCGCCGCCATTTACTGCGCCGATGGGTATTTTAAGGACCGTCTGGACCCAGAAAAGCCCTGAACTTGATGCTTTTTCTTCTCTTTGTTTCTCCAGCGCCGGAAGCGGGACTCCCGCTCCCGGCGCTTTTTATCTCTTTTTCCTAGGGGTTGACCTTTTTCTTCCTGTGTGCTATCATCTCAACTGTCTCAAATAATACACATTTAGGGGGTGGGTGGTACGGCTTTGGAGCTTGGTCAGATGGAACTGGAGCTGTTGGCCCGCTGTCCCCTGCTGCGGGGGGCGGAGGAAGATCTTCTGCGCCAGATTCTGTCCCGTGACGGCACTGAGCTTTTTTCCTTCTCCGCCGGTCAGGTGGTATACAGCCCCCGGCAGTTTCGCCGCTGTCTGGGCGTACTCCTCTCCGGCCAGCTTCAGGTTACCAAGGGGACCCTTGCGGTCAGCCTGTTGGAACCGGGGGAGCTGTTTGGCGCTGCCGCTCTCTATTCTGATGCCCCGGAATTTGCCACCACCATTACCGCCAAGCGCTCGGGCCGGTGCCTGCTGCTCGGCCAGGAGCTGGTGGATGAGCTCATTGCCGCACAGCCCCTGATCCGGGAAAACTACCTGCGCTATCTCACCGGACGCATCCGCTTCTTGTCAAGCCGCATGCAGTCTCTGGCCCAGCCTGGGGTGGAAGGCCGTCTGGCCCGTTACCTGCTGGCCAATGGCCAAGCCGGCAGTGTCACCTGCCCCGCCGCCCAACTGGCACGCCGGCTGGGTGTCAGCCGGGCCAGCCTGTACCGCGCCTTCGACGCCTTGGAAAAAAGCGGCCTGATCCTGCGCCAGGGAAAGACCATTCTTATTCCCAACCCCTCTGCATTGGAGCATGTATTATAACCCATGAAATTGGTTTATTTGGAAAGGATGATTGTATGAAACGCGCACTCTCTCTGCTCCTGACCGCCGCTCTTGCCCTCTCGCTGCTCTCCGGCTGCGGCCCCAAAAACACCGGCACCTCCAGCTCTGCTTCCAGTTCCGGCGGGGATGCCTCCTCTGCCTCCTCCAGCGACAGCAGCACCTCGGCCGACTACACCCTGCCCAAGTTTATGGTTCTCTCCGGCCCCACCGGCGTGGGCGCTGCCAAGCTGATGGCCGACGCGGAATCTGCCTGGGAAAACGGCGGCAAGACCGCAGATGGGAAGCCCTGCCCCATTGCCCAGGACCCCATGGTAGTGGCGGATAACCAGCAGGTCAACGACGCCCTCATCAACGGGGATGCGGACATCGCCGCCATCGCCACCAATGTGGCCGCCACCTTAAGCGCCAAGTCGGAGGGAGCCATCCAGGTACTGGCTGTCAACACGCTGGGCGTTCTGTACATCCTGGAGAAGGGAGACACCGTCCAGTCCATGGCCGACCTGGCGGGCAAGACGGTATATGCCACCGGCCAGGGCGCCAATCCCGAATATATTCTCAATTACCTGCTCACTCAGTCCGGTGTGGACCCCTCTCAGGTGGACATCCAGTGGCTGACCGCCCAGGAGGTTTCCGCCAAGATGGCCTCCTCTGAGGACGGCATCTGCATGCTCCCCGTCCCCGCTGCCACCGCCCTGATGATTCAGGACACCGGTGTGCGCCAGGCCCTGTCCCTCTCTGACGAGTGGGCCAAGCTGGAGCAAGGCGAGCTGCCCATGGGCTGCGTGGTGGCCCGCACCGACTATGTGGAGGAGAATCCCCAGGGCGTGGAAGCCTTCCTCAGCGCTTATGAGGAGTCCATCGCCTACATGTCTGATCCCAATAATCTGGAGGATGCTGCCCAGCTGGTGGCCCAGTATGAGATCACTCCCAACGCCAAGGTGGCTGCCGCCGCTATCCCTCAGTGCAACCTCACCTTCCTCACCGGCGCGGATATGAAGCTGGTTCTGGAAAACTATTACCAGGTCCTCTTCCAGGCCAACCCCGCTTCCATCGGCGGCGGTCTGCCCTACGACTCCTTCTACTATGGAGTGGAGTAAGAGACTCAAACAACTGATTTCTGTTCTGCTGCCCCCGGCCATTTGGCTGGGGGCTTGGCAGCTTGGGGCCTATTTGGTGGAGCTACATGTGGAGGGGCGGGGCAATGAGCTGCTCCTCCCCTATCCCGCCACCGTTCTGGCCGCTCTGCTGACTCTGGCCGGAGAGCCCGCCTTCTGGGGGACCATTTTCGCCACCCTGGGCCGAATTTTGGCGGGCATGGCCGTGGGCACCCTGCTGGGCAGCCTCCTGGCCCCTCTGACCTGCCGCTGGTCCTGGGCCGACCGACTGCTCTCCCCCGCCATCCGGGTCATCCGGGCCACTCCCGTGGCCTCCTTCATTCTGCTGCTTCTGCTATGGACCCATCGGGGCACCGTTCCCGCCATCATCGCCGGGCTGATGGTTCTCCCCGTGGTATGGGAAAATCTCTGCCGCGGTCTGGGGGAGACGGACGGGCAGCTTTTGGAGCTGGCCCGGGCCTACCGGTTCTCCCGTGGGAAAACCCTGCGGCTCATTTACCTGCCCTCGCTGCGCCCCTACTTTCTCTCCGCCATCACCACCTCCATGGGACTGGCCTGGAAATCGGGGGTGGCGGCCGAGGTGCTGTGTCTGCCCCGCCCAGGCATGGGGACTGAGATCTACAACAGCAAGCTCTACCTGGAAATCCCCGACCTGTTTGCCTGGACGGCGGTGGTGGTGGCCCTGTCCCTAATGTTGGAGCGGCTGCTGCGGTGGGCATTGCATCGAGCAAAGGGAGGTGTGGACCGTGGTTGAACTGCAGGAGATCTGTGTGGGCTTTGGAGACAAGCAGGTGCTAGACCACTTCTCCCTCTCCCTGCCCCTGGAAGGGATCACCGCCCTGCAGGGCCCCTCGGGCTGCGGCAAGACCACCCTGCTGCGGGTGCTCTCCGGTCTGGAGCGGCCCCGGAGCGGACGGGTGCTGGGGCTATCCCCCCAGGAAACCGCCGTTCTTTTTCAGGAAAACCGCCTGCTCCCCTGGCGGACGGTCCGGCAGCAGATCACCGACGTACTGCCCCGTTCCCGCCACGAGGAAGCCCAACGGTGGCTGGAGGTGGTGGAGCTGACGGGAGAGGAGGATGCCCACCCCTCCACCCTGTCTGGAGGCATGGCCAGGCGTCTGGCCCTGGGGCGGTGTCTGGCTCTGGGGGGACGACTCTATCTGCTGGACGAGCCCTTCGCCGGGGTGGACCCGGAGCGGGCAGCGCGGATCATGGGCCGGCTGAAGGAGCTTGCTCTGCCCATTCTCCTGGTCAGCCACGAGCCCGCCATTCTGGCCCTGGCCGACCGGGTTCTCCTCCTGAACGGCCCGCCTCTGACTCTTATATAACAAAACACCCCGAATATTCCAATACAGCTTGGAATATTCGGGGTGCTTATTACTCTTTTTCATCCCACAGGACCACTTCTCCCCGCTCCAGGGAGGGGGCAACCTGGATGAGCCGCTGATTCTCTGAGCCCCGGAAGCGCAGGGACAGGCTCTTTTGGGCCAGCACAAAGGGGCCGTCCACCAGTACGTCCAACTCCTCCAGCAGCGCCCGGCTCTGCTCCCCCACTCTTCCCGCAGCCAGCTCCTCAAAGAGGTAGCCGGTGTAGCACCAGATATCCTTTTGGGGGTAAGCGGCGCGGACCTTCTCCACCAGTTCCAGCACCGCCTGCTGGTTTTTGGGATGGAAGGGCTCGCCCCCCAGCAGGGACAGCCCCTTGATATAGGGCTTGGACAGATGCTTCAGAATCTCCGTCTCCTGCTCCGGGCCGAAGGGCTTGCCATACTGAAAGTCCCAGGTTTCGGGATTGAAGCAGCCCTCGCAGCAGTGGGTGCAGCCGGAGACGAAGAGAGAGACCCGCACGCCGGGGCCGTTGGCCACATCGATGGGCCGGATATCGCCGTAGTTCATGGGGCGCTCCTTTCTATCTTACAGGTGGAGCACCCGGGCCTTGATCTCCTTGGTCTTGCCCACGTTCCAATAGTTCTCACCCAGGTAGCCGCAGGTGCGGCGGGTAACATTCATCTTGGAACGGTCGGTGTTGTGGCAGCAGGGGCACTCCCACTGGTTGTCGTCGTTGATCATGATCTCCCCGTCGTAGCCGCAGACCTGGCAGTAGTCGCTCTTGGTATTGAACTCGGCATACTGGATGTTGTCGTAAATGAACCGGACAACCTCCTTCATGGCCTCCAGGTTGTGGCGCATGTTGGGCACCTCCACATAGGAGATGCAGCCGCCGGTGGAGATCTTCTGGAACTGGGACTCGAAGGTGAACTTTTCGAAGGCGTCGATGTGCTCCCGCACGTCCACATGATAGCTGTTGGTATAATATCCCTTATCCGTTACATCCGGTATCGTCCCAAAGCGCTCCTTGTCGATACGGGCAAAGCGGTAGCACAGAGATTCCGCCGGTGTGCCGTAGAGGGCAAAGCCGATGTTGGTCTCCTTCTTCCAGTCGTCACAGGCTTTGCGCAGCCGGTTCATCACCTTCAGGGCAAACTCCGTCCCCTCCGGCTGGGTATGGCTTACCCCCCGCATGAGTTTGGTCACCTCATACAGGCCGATATAGCCCAGGGAGATGGAGGAGTAGCCTCCGTAGAGCAGGGGCTCAATGGGGGCTCCCTTAGGCAGGCGGGCGATGGCTCCGTACTGCCAGTGGATAGGCGAGGAGTCGGACTTGACGTTTTTCAGGGCGTTGTGCCGGCACATGATGGCCTGGAAGCACAGCTCCAGCCGCTCTTCCAGCAAGGACCAGAACTTCTCCTCGTCCCCCCGGGCCAGGATGCCGATCTGGGGCAGGTTCAGGGAGACCACACCCTGGTTGAACCGGCCCTCAAACTTGTAGTTGCCGTTCTCGTCCTTCCAGGGGGCCAGGAAGGAGCGACAGCCCATGGGAGAGAAGACGTTCCCCTCGTAGTTCTCCCGCATTTTCTTGGCGGAGATGTAGTCGGGGTACATCCGCTTGGCCGAACACTTCACGGCCAGCTCAGTGATATAGTCGTACTTGCCGCCTTTTAGGCAGTTGTGTTCGTCCAACACATAGACCAGCTTGGGGAAGGCGGGGGTGATGTAGACCCCCTTCTCGTTCTTGATGCCCTCCAGGCGCTGGCGCAGCACCTCCTCCACGATCATGGCATTCTCCTCCAGGTAGGGGTCCCCCTCTTGGAGATTGAGGAAGAGGGTGACAAAGGGAGACTGGCCGTTGGTGGTCATGAGGGTGTTGATCTGGTACTGGATGGTCTGCACGCCGCTCTTCAGTTCGTCCTTCAGGCGGTCGTCCACCAGGCGCTCCAGAGTGGCCTCATCCACCTGGCCAGCGCACTCGTAGGAAATGTGCTTTTTGAATTTTTCCCGGCTGCGCCGCAGATACTTTCCCAGATGGCTCAGATCCACGCTCTGGCCGCCATACTGGTTGGAGGCCACGCAGGCGATGATCTGGGTCATGACGGTGCAGGCCACCTGGAAGCTCTTGGGGGACTCGATGAGCTTGCCGTTCATCACGGTGCCGTTGTCCAGCATATCCCCGATGTTGATGAGGCAGCAGTTGAAGATGGGCTGGATAAAGTAGTCGGCGTCGTGGAAGTGGATGGCCCCCTCGTCGTGGGCCTTGGAGATGGGCTCGGGGAGCAGGATGCGCCGGGTCAGGTCCCGGCTCACCTCTCCAGCGATATAGTCCCGCTGGGTGGCAGCGATCATGGTATTTTTGTTGGAGTTTTCCTCCGCCAGTTCTTGGTTTTCGTTGCGCAGCAGGGAGAGAATGGACTCGTCGGTGGTGTTGGCCTTGCGCACCAGGGCACGGTTGTATCGGTAGATGATATAGGTCTTGGCCAGGTGGAACTTGTTTTCCGCCACCAGCCCCTGCTCCACCAGATCCTGGATGTCCTCCACCAGCATCCGGGGCCGCTTCAACTCCTCGATGCGGTCGATGATGGCGTCAATCCGATCTCGGCCCAGCCGCTCCTCTCCAGGCACCTCGGCGTTGGCCTTTTCAATGGCGGTGACGATCTTGCTGCGGTCATAATCCACGATGGTCCCATCGCGCTTAATCACTTTCATAGTCGTTCTCCCTTCTCGCTCAGGCTATTTCTATTTCAACAGCGCCGGAGCGCCGTGACACTTCAGGATGGAATTATAGCATAGTGACCCTCTTTTGTCCACCATATCTTGTGTTTTAATTTCAATTTTATGTTTCCATATACAAGATGTATTTTCTCTGTCAAACTTTGGAGAAAACCGGAGCTTTTGGTGCCTTTCCCGCCATTTTGGTTGCTCCGGGGCGTAAAGTGTGGTATACTTTCAGTTGTATGTTCAAAATCAAGGAGGTTGCTTGGATGGGTCAGACCGTGGCAGTGGCCATGAGCGGCGGCGTGGACAGCTCCGCAGCTGCCTGGCTGCTTGGGCAGCAGGGCTATGAGCTGATGGGGGTCACCATGGACCTCTCCAACGAGGGAGATTCCAGCCAGGCGGTACGGGATTCGCAGGCGGTGGCCGGTCAGTTGGGGTTCCCCCACCACACGCTGGAGCTGTCCCAGCTGTTTCAGGCGGAGGTCATTGAGCCCTTCATCCGCTGCTATGAGGCCGGACAGACCCCCAACCCCTGCATCCAGTGCAACCGCCGCTTAAAATTCGGCGCTTTGCTTCGCAGCTGCCAGGAACTGGGGGCGGACGCCCTGGCCACCGGACACTATGTCCGCCTGGAGCAGGACAAGGGCAGTGGGCGCTACCTATTAAAAAAGGCCGCCCACCTGGAAAAGGACCAGAGCTATGTGCTCTACTCCCTTACCCAGGACCAGCTCTCCCACAGCCGCTTTCCCCTGGGGGAACTATCCAAGGAGGAGGTGCGCTCCATCGCCCTGGAACAGGGCCTGGCCAGCGCCCGCAAGGGGGAGAGCCAGGATATCTGCTTTATCCCAGACGGCGACTACCCCGCCTTTCTGCGCCGGCATACCGGCCGGACCTACCCCTGCGGCCCATTTCTGGACGAAGCTGGGCATGTGCTGGGAGAGCACCAGGGGATCGTCAACTACACGGTGGGCCAGCGCCGGGGCCTTGGGGTTTCCTCCAACCACGGCCGCCTCTACGTCAAGGAGCTGCGCCCGGAGGAAAACGCCGTGATTTTGTGCGAGAACCAGAGCTTGTTCTCCAGCGTTCTCACCGCCCGGGAGCCCAATTTTATCCCCTTTGACCGTCTAAACTCCCCTATGCGCCTGCGGGCCAAGATTCGCTACCGCATGGCAGAACAGCCCTGCACCGTGGAACAGACAGACTCGGACACCGTTCTCGTCCGCTTCGACGCCCCGCAGCGGGCCATTACCCCCGGCCAGGCCGTCGTCTTTTACGATGGCGACGTGGTGGTGGGGGGCGCTACCATTTGGAAAGGAGGGCTCTAACCAATATGAGCCAGAAAAAACACAAAAAACGCCACTCCCAAGCTGTGATGGATGCCAAACGCCAGGCCAACCAGGCCAAATTGGCCGACGAGAAGGACCGGGCCCGCAAACGCATGCATCCGGTGGCTCGAAACCTGCTTTTTGGCGACCTGGTGTTTTTGGCCGCCTGCCAGCTGCTGTATACCCAGGGCATGCTCTCTGAGCTTGTTTCCGGACTGGCCACTTTAGTTGGAATTGTTCTTCTGGTGTTGGCCCTCTACTTCCAGTTTGGAAAAAAACGGGACGGCGGCTCCTGGCCCATGTAATCCGCACCGGCCTGGCCTTCCCTTGATTTTTCCCTGGTTTTGGTATATGATATGGGCTGTTACCCCGCTATCTCTATACATTTTAAGGAGCGTTCCTCTATGAAGCGATATGATATCCTGCTGCCGACTCTGGCCGTGGTGGGCGGCGGGGTGGGTTTTGGGCTGCGCCGGTGGCAGCTGACCACCGGGTACGACCCCCAAACCCAGCTCTTTGTCCATGGCCACCCCGCCAGCTACGCTCTACTCCTGTTGACCGCGGTGCTGGCGCTGCTTTTTTTACTCTCCATCCGCACAGCTAAGGGACCGGAGGATTTCTTACCCGCCTTTCGCTGCCCCAACAGCGGATACATGACGGGGATGGCCGCCTCCGGCCTACTGCTGCTGGGAGCCGGCGTTTTGGGCCTGCTGGACGGAATGGGACAGCTGTCCGCCTGGAAAATGGACCCGGAATCCTATTTAATTACCTATCCCATCGCCATTTTCATCTGCGCCTTTCTCTGTTTTCTGGCCGGACCCGCCCAGCTTACCCTGGGCCGGAGCGCCTATCGGGAAACTTTGGGGGAATCCTGCTCCCTGCTGGCCGTTTTTCCCCCCATGGCCGCCCTGGCCTGGCTGTTCAGCTTTCATCTGGACCACGGCACCGACCCCGTTTTGATGGGCTACGGCATCACGCTGGCGGCTGTGGTATTCCTCTTACTGGCTCAGTATGAGTGCGCCGCCTTTTTCCACGGCCGGCCCCATCCCCGCAGGGCCTTGTTTTTCTTGCTGATGGGAACATACCTCGCCCTGATCTCCTTGGCCGATCTGCCGGAGCCCTTCTTCCTGGTGCTGATGGTGTCCTTCCTGCTGGCATCCCTCTCCCAGAGCTGGGCCCTTCTACGCAACACAATGGGCCCCCACTGGCCCAAACGACTGCTCCACGAGCGAATGCCCTCTGGGGCTGAGCCGAAGGACACTGCCCACCCCAACGAGGGGTCCGTTTCATGATACTTTATGTAAGGGAGAAATTACACCATGGAGAATAAAAAACGGTTTTATATTACCACCCCCATCTACTACCCCAGCGATAAGCTCCACATCGGCCACACCTATTGCACCGTGGCCACCGACGCCATGGCCCGCTACAAGCGCCTGACCGGCTACGACGTTCTCTTCCTCACCGGCACCGATGAGCACGGCCAGAAAATCGAGGACAAGGCCAAGGAGGCCGGCGTCACCCCCAAGGAGTTTGTGGACCGGATCGTCACCGGGGAGAAGGGCGTACTGGACCTGTGGAAGCTGATGAACATCTCCAACGACCGCTTCATCCGCACCACCGACGACTACCACGTGGCCGCTATCCAGAAAATTTTTAAGAAGATGTACGAGAACGGGGACATCTACAAGGGCAAGTACGTAGGCAAATACTGCAAGCCCTGTGAGTCCTTCTGGACCGAGAGTCAGCTGGTGGACGGCAAGTGTCCGGACTGCGGCCGGGAGGTCCAGGACGCCGAGGAGGAGGCCTACTTCTTCCGTCTGTCCAAGTACGCCGACCGCATCCAGCACCTGCTGGAGGACACCGATTTCCTGGAGCCCCGCTCCCGGGTCAACGAGATGGTCAACAACTTCATCAAGCCCGGCCTGGAGGACCTGTGTGTCTCCCGCACCTCCTTCACTTGGGGTGTGCCCGTGGACTTTGACCCCGGTCACGTGGTCTATGTCTGGGTAGATGCCCTGTTCAACTACACCACCGCCCTGGGCTTTATGAACGACAAGTACGATGACTACGACAAGTTCTGGCCCGCCGACGTCCACTTTGTGGGCAAGGAAATTGTCCGCTTCCACTCCATCATCTGGCCCGCCATGCTCATGAGCATGGGTATGCCCCTGCCCAAGAAGGTGTTTGGCCACGGCTGGCTGCTGCTGGACGGCGGCAAGATGTCCAAGTCCAAGGGCAACGTGGTAGACCCCTATCTGCTGGCCCAGCGCTTCGGCGTAGACGCCCTGCGCTTCTTCCTGCTGCGCACCTTCCCCTTCGGTTCTGACGGCAACTTCTCCAACGAGGCCCTCATCAACACCATCAACGTGGACCTGGCCAACGATCTGGGCAACCTGCTCTCCCGCACCGTGTCCATGGTAGGCAAATACTTTGGCGGCACCCTGCCCCAGCAGCAGGCCGAGGACCCGGAGAAGGACCGGGAGCTGGTGGAGCTGGTCTCCACCCTCCGCAGCCGCTACGAGGATCAGATGGAGCACTTCGCCTTCCAGAATGCCCTGGCGGAAATTTTCAAGGTCATTGGCCGGGCCAACAAGTATATCGACGAGAACACCCCCTGGGTGCTGGCCCGGGATATGGAGGCCAACGGTCCCCGCCTGGCCGGGGTGATGTACAATCTGCTGGAGGTGCTGCGCATCAGCGCTGTCCTCCTCACCCCCTTCATTCCCCAGTCCTCCGCCGAGATTTTGCGACAGATCGGCGCCTGCGAGGCCTGCCAGACCTGGGAGAGCGCCGGACAGTGGGGCTCCCTCCGGGCCGATGTCACCGTGCAGCGGGGTGAGAACCTCTTCCCCCGCATCGACCTGGACAAAGAGCTGGCCGCTCTGGAGGAGATTGCCGCCCAGGCCAAAAAGGCTGCCCTCCCCGCTTTGGAGGTGGAGCCCCAGCTCACCGAGAAGGTGGACTTTGACACCTTCTGCAAAAGCGACTTCCGGGCCGTGAAAGTAAAGGACTGCCAGAACGTGAAGAAGAGCGAAAAACTTCTCCGCTTCACCCTGGACGACGGCACCGGCACCGACCGTCAGATCCTCTCCGGCATTGCCAAGTGGTATAAGCCCGAGGAGCTCATCGGCAAGACCCTTATGGCCATTGTCAACCTGCCTCCTAGAAAGATGATGGGTCTGGAGTCCAACGGCATGCTCATCTCTGCCACCCACACCGAGCACGGAGAGGAGAAGCTCAATCTGCTCATGCTGGATGACAAAATCCCCGCCGGAGCCAAGATGTGCTGATTTCATTACTCCCAGGAAGGACGGCTAAGCCGTCCTTCCTTTTTTCTACCGCCCCTCCCGCCCCTTGCTTTTTCCGCCCAGATGCCCTATAATCGATTTCGATCTTTCCCCAGAAGGCCATGCTTGGAATAGGAGGGTGAGCGGTGAGGCGATGGTGGTCCCTGCTGCTGTTGGCAGCGATCTTGACATCTGTATCCGGCTGCAGCTGGGGGCAGAATAAAGGGACGGGGGATTATGCCCCCGGCGACACCATATCCACCTACTGGTTTGATTTTTCGTTGGATACGGTGGATGTGATTGACAGCTACGACGGCTACCGCCCCGCCAGCGGCAATCAGCTGGTGGCATGCCGCCTTTCCCTGAAAAACACCTTCGATGAGGCCATTTCTATGTCCCAAACCGACTTCTTCCTCCTGTGGTCCCTTGCCTCCGGCGACACCAGCTCAGAGGAGGAAGAGATGGCCGGGACCTATGCCCTGCCCAAATTCTCTAACCGGCAGCTGGAGGATACCTATAACCTGGAGCCGGGAGAGAGTCAGGAGGGAGATCTGGTTTTTGAGGTGCCCGAAACCACAGATCGGGCTGCCTTGGTATTTGAGGAATACTATGTGGACAGCGAGAGCGAGACGGGCTACTCCATCGGGGACCGCTATCAGGTATGGTTTGACCTGACAGAGGCCTGAGTGTTGTTGCTCTGCTGCCCCAAAACGAGGTGATTGGATGCGTGTATTTGACACCCACGCCCATTACGACTCCGGCGCCTTCAACGCCGACCGCATGGAGGTTTTGGCCTCCATGCCCGAGCAGGGTGTGGACTTGATTTTGAACCCCGGCTGCGACCTGGAGACCTCCCGCACTGCCGTGGAGTTGGCCGAGCAATTCCCCTTTGTCTACGCCGCCGTGGGGGTCCACCCCTCCGACTGCGGGGAGTGGACCGACCAGTGGCTGGAACAGCTGCGCTCCCTGGTCGCCCACCCCAAGGTCCGGGCCATCGGGGAAATCGGTCTGGACTACTACTGGAAGGACAATCCCCCCCGCCCCCTGCAGCAGACGGTATTTCGCCGCCAGATGGAGCTGGCCCAAGATTTGGGTCTGCCTGTGATTATCCACGACCGGGAGGCCCATCAGGACTGCCTGTCCATCGTTCGGGACTATCCCCAGGTCCGTGGGGTGTACCACTGCTACTCCGGCAGCCTGGAGGACGCCAAGGTGCTGGTTAAGCTGGGGTGGATGCTCTCCTTTACCGGAGTAATTACCTACAAAAATGCCCGAAAGGCCCTGGAGGTCATCGACTGGCTCCCCATGGACCGCATCATGATCGAGACCGATTCCCCCTACCTTACCCCTGAGCCCTTCCGGGGCAAGCGCAACGACTCCGGCAAGGTCCACCTAGTGGCAGAAACCATCGCCCGAGTCAAGGGCGTGCAGGCGGATGAAGTGGCCCGCATTACGTTGGAAAACGGCAAGCGGTTTTTTCAAATTTAAGGAGGCGTGAAGGCTATGACCATCACCTATGAATACGAGGGGGCGCTCTACGTCAACCTCACCAACAAGTGCAACTGCAACTGCGAATTTTGCCTGCGTCACGGCAAGGCCCAGGGCTCCATCTATACCGAGGACTCCCTGTGGCTGGAGCGGGAGCCCACCCGTCAGGAGGCTATGGACAGCTTTTTGAGCCGGGACGTGTGCTCCTACCGGGAGATCGTCTTCTGCGGCTACGGAGAGCCCACCTACCGTCTGGATGACATCCTTTGGCTGGTGGACCAGCTGAAGGAGCGCTTTGGAGACAAGCTGCCCCCCGTGCGCATCAACACCAACGGCCACGCCAACCTGATTCTGGGCCGGGACGTATGCCCCGAGCTGAAGGGCCGCATCGACACCCTGTCTATCTCCCTCAATTCGGACAATGCCGCTGACTACGCCGCCCTGTGTCACCCCATCCAGGGGGAGACGGCTTACCAGGCCATGCTGGACTTTGCCGGAGAGGCCAAGCACTTTGTCCCCCATGTGGTGCTCACCATTGTGGACAAGGATAAGACCCCTCAGGAGGTGGAGCACTGCAAGCAGATCGCTGCCGACCTGGGCGTCAAGCTGCGCATCCGCAGCTTCATCGACTCTTAACGGAATGCCGGGGCACAGCTGCGCCCCGGCTGTTTCTTATGCGGTGAGCTCCAGCTCCTCCCGGGCCTCCCGCTCGTTATCGGCAGAGAAGCAAAACCGCCCCGCCCAGTCGTACACTTCCACGTGTCCCCGTACCCATACAATGCTGTAATCCATCTGTTTTGCTCCTTTCCTGTTTGGGATTATGGCCCTATTTTAATTCATAAACAGTCCAATAAAACGGACAATAAAGGAAGGATGCCCGATGTATTTGTGGTGTGCTTTGTACCTGGTGGCTTTATACGCCCTGCAGTTTACTGTGGTGGCCCCTGTTGTATGTGAGGGAGTATTTCTTTCCCTGGGTCTGTTCGCCGGGCTGACTCTGTCCATCCTCCTGCTGACCGCAGTGGGAATTGGTCTGGCCATTGCCGGAGCCGTACGGGCCGTGGGGAACGAGAGACTCACCCGCCGGTTGACCCGCACCGCCCTGGCGCTGAAGCTGCTCACCATCCCCTTTTTCCTTCTCCACCTGTCCTCCTGGACGCTGCTCTCCGCCGCTTTTTTGGTGATCCCCGGTCTGCAGATTTTCCTGCTCTCCGTTTTTGTGGCGGTCGCCTTCGCCTATGGTGTGCTGCTGACCGGCTCCGCCTACTCCCTAGCCGCCCTGTATTGGGCCCATCGGGCCGGCCGTCTGGGACAAAAGGGTCTGGTGTGGGCCATTGTCTCCCAGTTTATCTTTGTGGCAGACGTAATCGGATACGTGGCGGCCCTCCTCTGGACCGTCAAGACCCGCTCCAAGGAGGTGCTGTAATTTGGGCCCCATCTATTACACGGTGACTGGGATCAACGGGGACTACGCCGATTTGATCTCCGGCCAGGGCCAACCCCACTCCATCACCATGTTTCTCCTGCCTGAGGGAACCACGGTGGGCAGCCGGCTGAAGCTGGAACAGTTTCAGTGGGAACTGCTGGATGAATAAAAAATCCCCTGTGCCTATGGCACAGGGGATTTTTTATTTAAACTTACTTGTTGGTGCGGCGCCAAATGTGCATCTTCTCCGCGTCCTGAATCAGCTGCTCCCGGAAATCGGGGTGGGCAATGGAGATCAGCGCCTCCGCCCGCTGCCAGGTGGACAGGCCCTTCAGGTTGACCATGCCGTACTCCGTGACAATATAATGCACGCAGGACCGGGGATCGGTGGCGATGGAACCGGGCGTCAGGGTGGGGACGATGCGGCTCTTCACGCTGCCGTCCTTTCCGGTGACGGTGGAGGACAGGCAGATAAAACTCTTGCCGCCCTTGGACAGGTAGGCGCCCATCACAAAGTCCAGCTGACCGCCGGTGCCGGAGATGTGCTTCAGTCCGGCAGACTCAGCGTTAACCTGGCCGAAGAGGTCCAAGTCAATGGCGTTATTGATGGAGATGAAGTTGTCCAGCTGGGCCAGCACCCGGACATCGTTGGTATAATCCACGGGAGCGGCCATGACCTCCGGGTTGCGGTCCACGTAGTCATACAGCTTCTTGGAACCGGCGGCGAAGGCGTAGACTTGACGGCCCTTGTCCAGGGCCTTGTTCCGGCCGGTAATCTTGCCCGCCATAGCCATATCCACAAAGCCGTCCACATACATCTCGGTGTGTACGCCCAGATCCTTCAGATCAGACTGGGCAATCATAGCGCCGATGGTGTTGGGCATACCGCCGATGCCCAGCTGCAGGCAGGCACCGTTGGGGATCTGGGGCACGATCAGCTCGGCAACCGCCTTGTCCACGGCGGTGGGCTCTCCGCCCCCGCCCAGCTGGGCCACCTCGGGGTTATCTCCCTCCACCACGTAGTCCACATCTTTAATGTTGATCTCGCAGCCGGTCAGGCCATAGACCCAGGGCAGGTTCTTGTTGACCTCCAGAATAATCACCTTGGCCTTGTCCAGCATGTCCGCCAGGTGGGAGGCGGCCAGGGCGTAGCTGAAGTTTCCGTGGCTGTCCATGGGGGTAACCTGGAGCATGGCCACGTCTACCTCCACGTTCTCCCGATAGAACCGGGGCAGCTCGGAATAGCGCATGGGGCTGAAAAAGCCCATACCCTTGGTCATGATCTTACGGTCGATGCCGCTGCAGTGCCAGGAGTTCCAGGTGAAGTGGTCGCCGGCATCCTCCGCCTTGGCGATCTCAGGCATCCACATGGTCACGCCGCCCCGCACCTTTACATCAAACAGCTCGTCCTTCCGGGCCGCCAGAGCCTTGTCCAGAGCCACAGGATGGTTGGTACACCAGCCGTAGTCCACCCAGTCCCCCGACTTGACTACCTTGACTGCCTCCTGGGCTGTGGTCAGCTTCTCTTGATACATCTTCTGATAATCCATCTCATTTGCCTCCGTCACGTTTTTCTAAAATATCCGGGGTACAAGGCCGGTCACCGGCCAATATCCAAGTAATAGGGTTTCATTAAGCTGGGCTGCTCGGTGGAGTCCTTGGGCTTGGAGCTATGGGGCTCCGAACCAGCCCCACGGCGGCCGCCCTGGTCCCGTTTCTTGGAACTGGGCGCCACGCGCCGGCGCTCCTCGTTCTGTCCCCCCCTACGATCTCCTTTTCCTGGTTTTGGGGGCTTGGGGGGCCGCTGGCTCTGAGCCTTCGTTTCCGGGCTGCGGGCCTTGCGCCCCTCCCCACTTCCGCTGTGCGGCTTGGGCACCGTCTTCTTTGCCGGACGCTGCCCCTCCCTACGCTGCTCCCGGGCAGGGGTAAGGGTGAGTGTCCGGGGTGCCAGCAGGCGGGCGGTGGCATCCAGCACGATGTCGCTGTCCAGAGGGTTGGGGCGCTGAAAGTCGGTCCGGGGCATGGAATCCCCGGTATCCATCAGCTTGCCGGACCGGGTCATCTTCGGCCGCTCCGGGCGGGTAACCGGGGTCTTCTCCTGCTCCAGCGTCTCCCGGACAGGGGACAGCACAGCCGCCTGCTGCCCGCCCTTCTTCCGGCGGCGGGAGCGCTTGCGGGGCTTCTCCCCCTCCTGGGCCACTGCTTTCTCGACCTGTTCCTCCACCTGGAGAGGTTGAGCCTCCTTCTTCTCCTTGGCCGCCTGCCGGGACTGTTCCCGCTGCCGGCGCAGCTCCTTGGCCGCAGAGCGCGCCTCTGCGTCCTCCTCGTTGATCACCATGGGGTAGGGGTGGTCCTCCACCACGGGAATGGTCCGTCCGGTCAGACGCTGAATTTCCTTCAGCAGCGGCTGCTCAGCAAAATCACAGAAGGCAATGGCTTCTCCACCCCGGCCTGCCCGGCCGGTACGGCCAATCCGGTGGACATAGGTCTCCGGCACCTCCGGGAGATTGTAGTTGAATACGTGGGACAGTTCCTCAATGTCCAGTCCCCGGGCGGCAATATCGGTGGCCACCAGGCAGCGCAGCTTTCCCGCCTTGAAGTCGTTCAGGGCCTGCTGCCGGGCGGTTTGACTTTTATTGCCGTGGATGGCAGCGGCGGAAATCCCCGCTTTCTCCAAGTCCCGTGCCACCTTGTTCGCCCCGTGCTTGGTCCGGGTAAACACCAGCGCGTTTTTTATCTCTTTGGTCTGAATCAGATAGGCCAGCAGCTTGGTTTTGTTTCCCTTATCCACCGGATAGACCCACTGCTGGATGGATTCCACCGGAGAAGAGATGGGATTGACCGCTACCTTCGCCGGATTGTGGAGCAGGGAGTTTACCAGCTCGGTGATCTCCGGCGGCATGGTGGCCGAAAAAAACAGGGTCTGCTTTTGAGCGGGCAGCCACTTGAGAATTTTCTTCACATCGTGGATAAAGCCCATATCCAGCATACGGTCTGCCTCGTCCAGTACAAAGATCTCCAGATGGTCCAGGGACACATACCCCTGGTCATGGAGGTCCATCAGCCGTCCCGGAGTCGCCACCAAAATATCCACTCCACGGCCCAGGGCCTCCACCTGGGGCGTCTGACCCACTCCTCCGAAGATAACGGTATGACGCAGCTTCAAATATTTCCCATAGGCAGCAAAGCTCTCGTCAATTTGGATCGCTAACTCCCGGGTAGGGGTCAAAATCAGGGCCCGGATAGGCCGGGCGGACGCCCCCAACCGAAATCCGGATAGCCGCTGCAAAATCGGGGCGGCAAAGGCACAGGTCTTTCCTGTACCGGTCTGGGCGCAGCCCAGCACATCCCTCCCAATCAGCGCAGGCGGAATGGCTTTGGCCTGGATGGGCGACGGAGACTGGTACCCCTGCTCCTCCAGAGCCCGTAAAATTGGGGCGGACAGCCCCAGGTCACGAAATGTCATGCAATACATCCTTTACAAATTCCAAGGCCGTCCAACATGGACCGCCCGGCCCACGGTAACCCTGTGGGCTAGGGAGTTACAGGCGGGGAATCCCCTCTTCCTTCAGCCGTTGCAGCACCAGATGGACAGTCTGCGCCAAGGGCTGGCTGCCGGAGCAGTCCACAATGAGGTCGGCATACCGACGATAGAGCGGATCCCGGTAGGCCATCACATCGGCCAGGGTCTGTCCCGGCTCCATGGCAATCCCACGACTGGAAAGATTCTGGATCCGCTGCTCCAGCTCCTGTAGGGGGACATTCAAATAGACCACCGCCCCCAGGGAGCGAAGATGGTCTGCGGCCTTCTCCCGGCAGATAGCACTGCCTCCCGGCGCAATAATGGTACGGGTACAGGAAAGGGAGCAAACAGCCCGTTCCTCCGCCTCTAAAAAAGCCTGGGTGCCCCTGGTATCCAAAATTTGCTGCAGCAGAGCCCCTTCCCGGTTCTGAATGACCAAATCCACATCTAAAAAATCGTATCCCAGGGCCTTAGCCAGCAACACACCGACCGTACTTTTCCCGGAGCCCGGCATACCAATCAGTACAATATTATCCAAACAGCTGCTCCCAACCTTTACAAAGTGAATCAATTTATATCATACCACCTTTTGGTTAAAAAAGAAAGGGGGCAGTGACGAAAAGGAGCCGGTCCCAGTAGGGACCGGCTCCGAAAAACCCACCGTTTCCATTAAGCCTTGCGCAGCGCATTTTGGCTGCTGGAGTGGTAAATGGGGGTCCACTCCACCTTTTTGACCAGAGCAGCTAAAGAGATGGGAATATATGTAAACATAAAGATGGGGAACAGAAAGGTGTAAAGCAATTTCCGGTGGGCGGGAATGGCAATCTTTCGCCACTCACACAGCACCGTCAACAGACCGAACAGGAACAGCCCCACATAGAAATTGATAACCGTAGAGAACATGAATCCTCCGGCAATGTTCAGCACCCGGTTTGCTATGTAAGCGGGAGCCCCCCAACAGATTAGACAGATCAGCAAATTAAACGCGATCAGCGCCAATGTCAGAAGCATGCCAGGCGCCACTGTCATGAACATATCGTAGCACGACCAGCTTCCCCGCCCTGGGCGGCGGAAAATTCCCTTTAGCAACCCATGGCTATAATTCCGGTCCACCTGGTAAAAGCCTTTGGACCACCGCATCCGCTGATTCCAGGACTGTTGGAAGGAGGTGGGCTGTTCATCATAAATGATTGCTTTTTCACAATAACCGATCCGCTGACCCTTAATGGCACAGTCCACAGAAAACTCAATGTCCTCGGTGAGCAGGTGGAAGGGCCAGCCTCCGTTGCGGCGTATGACATCAGCGGACACCAAAAATCCGGTACCGGAGACGTGGCAATTGGAGCCTAACAGCATCCGGGGGCGATTGAGGAACCGCGCCTCCCGCAAAAACCAGATGGCATACCCAGCAGAAATCCAGTTGGAGCCAAAGTTTTTAGAGTTGCGGTAACAGGTAATGGCCGCATAGTTTCCTTTATCAAACACCTTATTCATTTCTGCTGTGAAATTAGGATCCACCAGATTATCCGCGTCAAAGATCAGGTAGCCGTCGTATTTATCCCGGCCCTCTTTCTCCAACACATGGAAGAGATAATCCAGCGCATATCCTTTCCCCTTCTGCACCTGATTGAACCGCTCATACACACAGGCTCCAGCCTGACGGGCCACCTGTGCGGTGCGATCGGTACAGTTATCCGCCACTACATAGATATCCAGGTAACCGGTTGGATAATTCTGTCCCTTTAAACATCGGATCAAATCTCCGATTACTCCTGCTTCATTTCTGGCCGAGATCACGGCCGCATAGCGATGAATCCTCACACCATCCGCTTTTTTCGTCTCGCGGCGGTGAATCAGTCCCAAAACTAAATAGACAAGCTGATAAAAATAGAGAACGGTAAAAAGTGCGGCCAACAACAAGTTGAATGCCTCTACCAAACGTATTGTATCCATGACAATCACCTTTTCGTTTCTTGCACAAAGTTATACTCATTTTCTTATGCTGAACTATCATAGCATCTCTTTCAAATATTACAAGATCATTTTGCAAGTATTAATAAAAAGTTAAAAAGATATTCATATGTTTATAAAGATAGCATTAAATTGCCAAAAATAAAGAGAAAAGTATTTTGTAATAAATGTCAAAATAACGAAAACTTTCTTTGTCCTTTCTTCATTATTTTTTTGTTGGGTGCAATTTTCAAATTTATTCCATCAAATTTTGTCTTTCCTGCTGCCTTTGAAAAAACAGCGCTCCTCTTGAACGCCAACGTTCCCAAAAGGGCGTTAAACAGGTCTTTGATTTGACCGTTAAGCAGTTTTGGATGTCCAGATTTTCTCGACAACCCTGCTCATTGTAATTCCTTGTGCTGCCAATATTTTTTCATAAAAAACGAGGGCCGGCTTTTGGGACAGATCAAAAAATCTGTTTCAAAAGTCGACCCTCATTCATATGAAACGGGTGAACGGTTTCCAGGACAATCCCCTAGGTCTGCACCCACCCCCAAACCGGAGCCCAGCGCAAGCAGGTCCGGTTTGGAAAGGAGGAGGAGCAAAATGAGCGCGCTCTGACTTTTATAAAAAAGTCGGAGCACGCGATATGTCGCATGCTCCGACGTGGAACATCGCAACACTATAGATGCAGAAGTTGCCACCTTAATCGCATTGACTTTGATACGGATGTTGCAAGATAATATGTTTGTGATAATATAAAACAACAAGTATTCTGTGTGGAGGCGGTATCTGTGGCACTATGCATTCAAACTCCCTGTAGCTTACAGTGGAGGCTGGATGAGTTGGACAAAATAATCGATTCTATGGAAAATGAAATCGAAGCGGCAATTACGCAGCAACAAATTCAAACAGGTCACGACTATACTAATATTATACTGCGTACGGCTGGAAAATCCATTGTCAGTATGAGGGAAATTATTCACTTATCTGCTTTCGGTTACCCGGATGGAGCATTGTCACTTACGAGAAACATATACGAGCATGTTATAATATTGGCTTTTTTCGAAAATCACAAATCCGACAATGATTTTGGTAACTATGTAGATGACTACTATGTTGACTATGATATTCAGCGCAACAAGGCCTTGCAATATGAGAGTAAAAACTGCACCCAAGATGCTGAGGCACTGACTGCTCTCAAAAATGAACTTGATCAGCTCAAACAGACAGCGCATCATCGGGTGGCCGGGGATTACTGGTGGTCAGGTAGTTCTATCTACATCAACCATTACGATATCTTTCCGAGAATCTTTTTTCCAGTTCTCCATCTTGCGCCCCCCTTTTTTCTTCTATTATAACAGAAGAACCCCGCCTGTGGCGAGGTTCTTTGACAGACTGAAAATAGAGCCAAGGTCTTACGACCTTGGCTCTATTTTTACTATTACGGCAAATACATTTCTCACGACTATGAGTGTTCGTATTTGCGCGTCTTGGTGACCCAGCGGAGATTCGAACTCCGGACACCCTGCTTAAAAGGCAGGTGCTCTGCCGACTGAGCTACTGGGTCATAAAACGGCAGGCCAAACCGCAACCAACTCCTAGGGTCACGGTTTGGACAGGGGTAAGGCAGAATCAACTCCTACCTCTATGCCGTGGCAGGGATGGCTGGACTCGAACCAGCGAGTGAGGGAGTCAAAGTCCCTTGCCTTACCACTTGGCTACACCCCTAAATCAAAAGGAAAAAGCGAAGGGCCGGAGCCGAAGCTCCGGCCCTTCCGCCTAACGTATGGGGTGGGTAAAGGGACTCGAACCCTCGACACCCGGAACCACAATCCGGTGCTCTAACCAACTGAGCTACACCCACCATATCATAACGGTACCTCGGGAACTGCGCCTGCCAAACAAAAATGGATGGCACGCCTGAAGGGACTCGAACCCCTGACCCACTGCTTAGAAGGCAGTTGCTCTATCCACCTGAGCTACAGGCGCATATGGAGCGGGTGATGGGAATCGAACCCACGCGACCAGCTTGGAAGGCTGGGATTCTACCATTGAACTACACCCGCATAGTTGGCGCGTCCCTTGTGTCAGCCACAAGATGTTATCATAGATTACCCCTATTTGTCAATCCCTTTTCCACTTTTTTTCCGTCACTTTAAAAAATTAAAGCCGCTTCTGCGGCCCCCTCCTATCGGAGGGCGGCATCGCAGAAGCCACAGCAATCTATATTTCCCACTTTTTTAACCAGGGGCGGCAAATAGGGCTGTGTTTGAGTAATGCAACGAGGATTAGAACAAACTGGTTTGGTCCCGATCTCCACAGACGGTACCTGCTCCTCCCTGGGCTGTAAAGCCAGGTGTTCCAGCAACGCCATCCGGGCAAACATTCCGTATCGGGCCTGCTGGAAATAAACTGCCCGAGGATCGTCGTCCACATCCACCGTAATCTCATCCACTCTGGGCAATGGATGCATCACCAGCATATCCTTTTTCGCCCGATCCAGCTTACGCCGGGTAAGAACATAAATTCCCTTATTTCGCTCATATTCCAGGGGATCTACAAAGCGCTCCTTCTGGATCCGGGTCATGTACAGCACATCCAGCTGGGGGATCACCGCCTCTAGCCCGGTCACTTCAGTAAACCGCATGCCATTTTCCTTCATAAATACTCGCATATACTCCGGAACCGCCAACTCCCGCGGAGAAATGAGGAAAAATTGAATGTTCTTAAACTTGGCCATCGCCTTGATCAGGGAATGCACCGTGCGCCCATTTTTCAAGTCACCACACAGTCCCAGGGACAATCCGTCCACTCCCCCCAGCAGGCGGGTCATAGTGGTGAGATCGGCCATGGTCTGGGTGGGATGCATATGTCCGCCGTCTCCCGCATTGATCACCGGCACATGGGAATACAGCGACGCAGCTTTAGCCGCTCCTTCCCAAGGCGTACGCATTACAATCACATCCGCATACCCGGACACCATTTTAATAGTATCTTTCAGCGTCTCACCTTTGGCTACGGAAGAAGAATTGGGGTCAGCAAAGCCAAACACCGTGCCTCCCAGACGCAGCATCGCCGTCTGGAAAGAAAAATTCGTCCGCGTTGAGGGTTCATAAAACAGATTGGCGGACACCTTACCCCGGCATACATCAATGAATCGGCTGGGATCATCTATGATCTGGCTGGCCCGGGCATATAGGGCGTCCCACTCTTCGCGGGCCAGATCTCCAAAATCAATCAAGTGCCGCATAGACGCGCTCACTCCTCTTCCTTCATCAAATTTTCTTCCAAATATCCTACCACAATCCGACCTGTTCCGCAAGCGATCCCACCTATTTTCCCCCTATTCTCCCTTTGTGCTCTCTTACAAAATTTCCCCCGCATGAACCCGGGGTTTCTTGTCACCCTAAGGAGGAATAGGAGGGATTGGTTTTTTGATCTGGGTTTGGTATTTTATTCTGTATAGTTTTATTGGATTTATCCTCGAAGTAATCTATTCAAAAGCCACAAATGGCAGTGGGGGACGCAAATGCCTGCTGGTATTGCCCCTCTGTCCTGTCTATGGCCTGGGAGCCTGCGCCATTCTACTCCTCCCCCCTGAGATAACCAGCCATCCACTGCTCCTCTTCCTCTTTGGCGGGTTAATCGCTACGGCGGTGGAATATGGGGTAGCGCTTTTTTATGAATGGGCCTTTCAGGTCTCTTTCTGGAATTATCAAGGGCTGCCCGGAAATCTCCACGGCCGGGTCTGCCTCCCCTTTTCTCTGATTTGGGGGGTACTGACTCTTCCCCTTGTCTACGGCCTGCACCCAGCTTTATCTCCCTGGTTGGAAGCAGTGCCCCTCTCCATCTCTTGGCTGGCCTTTGCCACCCTGCTGACCGATTCTCTGGTCTCCGCAGCTCTGCTGCGAAAAACCGGAGACCGAGGCTGCCTGCGTTGGTATGCCTCCTGAGTCCAAAAAAGATAACCGCCGGTAAACCGGCGGTTATCTTTTACTCTTCGTAGTCGTCATACTCCGAGGCGCAGGCACCACGCTGAATCTTTCCCTTCGCGCAATCTCCCAGCTCGGCCAGTTTGTCCCAATAGGCAATCAGGGCACAGATCACGGCCGCCGCCCCCAGAGACAATGCGACAATCTTCAGCACAAAACGGGCAACTTTCATAGACTTGCTCCTCCTTCGCTTTTCAATTGTTGCTCCTAGTTTACATGATAGCGAAGAAAATTACAATCATTTTTCAAAATTTAATAGACCTATTTCCTCTCAATCCTCTGCCGGACGCAAAGCGGTATACAATCTCCCCTTTTCTGCTTGCAGTCCCCGCAGGGTGATGAGCTGCTCCACCGTTACAAAACAATAGCCCCGATCCAAAAGGATATCCACAATATTCAAGGCCGCATCCACCGAGCTGTCATAGATGTCATGCATCAAAATAATATCTCCATCCGAAACATGTTCTGTCACTGCCGCCACAATCCGCCCGGTATCGTTGTCCTTCCAGTCTTCCGGGTCCACCGACCACAGGACCAAAGGTCCATCCGCCCATTTTACCACTGACCGATCCACAATCCCATAGGGCGGACGAAGCCAATAATCCCCCGGTCCCAAAATCTCTGACAGCAGAGCTCGGGTCTTCCCCACCTGGAGGTCAAAGTCCTGCCGGGACAGATCCGTGATCATTACATGGTCATAGGTATGGATCCCTATTTGGTGTCCAGCAGCCGCCATCTCCTGAATCAGCGCCTCACTGCCTTCAATCCGTGAGCCTACAAGAAAAAAGGTGGAACATACCTCCCGCAGCTCCAGCCCTTCCAACAGGCGGCCAGTGGTGGAATTTCGGGGGCCATCATCAAAGGTCAGCGCCACCAACGGCGCAGGTCCCGTCGGTAGCTCCACCTGAGCTTCTCCTCCCACCGGAAGGGGATACGCATTCTCTCCTCCCGCCAGCGCCAGTCCAGCTGAAAGGACCATTAACAGCAGACGCTTGGGCCATTTCCCTTTCAAATTCCCTTCCGCCCCTTTCCATGTCATTCATGGACAGTATGCGCCAAGAGAATCCGTTTGTTGCCTCACAGTTTTTGTTAGTTTTCGTTCCAGACCTACATACAAAAACCGGCGCCCCCGACCGGTTCTTTTCAGTGGGGGCGCCGGAAATAAAATGAATTTCAATCAGCCCTTCGTCCCAGGCTTCACAGCCGAGGCTTTCGGGTCCTCCGTATCAAAGACGGTCTTGGCGGCAGCTGCCAGTCCAGCCAGTCCCTGAATTTCGCTGGGAATAATAATCTTAGTGGCCTTTCCATTGGCGGCCGCCTCAAAGGCCTCCAAGGCCTTAATTTTAATGACGCCCTCTCCTGGTTGTGCCTCATTGATGAGCTTAATTGCATCAGCAGTGGCCTGCTGTACTTTCATAATCGCCTCGGCCTCGGCCTCAGCCTCCAGAATCTTAGCCTGCTTGGCACCTTCCGCCTGGAGAATAGCCGCCTGCTTGGCTGCATCGGCCCGCAGAATGGCCGACTGCTTTTCGCCTTCCGCCACCAGGATTTGGGACTGTTTCTGGCCTTCTGCTTGCAGAATGGCCTCCCGGCGCTCCCGCTCCGCCCGCATTTGCTTCTCCATGGACTCCTGAATGTCCCGCGGCGGCATAATGTTCTTCAACTCCACCCGGTTGACCTTAATACCCCAGTTGTCCGTGGCCTCGTCCAGGATGGCGCGCATCTGACTGTTGATGTGATCCCGGCTAGTCAGAGACTGATCCAGCTCCAGGTCGCCAATAATATTACGCAGGGTGGTTGCAGTAAGGTTCTCAATGGCGGACATGGGATTTTCTACCCCGTAGGTGTACAACTTTGGATCGGTAATCTGGAAGTAGATCACCGTGTCGATCTGCATGGTCACATTATCCTTGGTAATCACAGGCTGGGGCGGGAAATCCACCACCTGCTCCTTCAGGGAAACATTTTTGGCCACTTGCTCAAAAATGGGTACCTTCACATGAAAGCCCACTTCCCAAACCGTGCGGAACGCACCCAGACGCTCAATCACAAATGCTCGGGACTGGGGAACAATCTTGATACAAGACCCCAAAAGGATTAAAACAAACAGAACAATGATTCCCAAAATAATCCATTTTAGCATAGGTTCTCCTCCATATCTGTATTGATGTCCACTCTCATTTCAACGCCACAAATACTTTGACTCCTTCAATCCGGAGCACCTTTACTTCCGTTCCCACCGGGACGGCCACTCCCTCCTGGCTTCGGGCCGACCAAATTTGTCCGGCAATATTTACCTGCCCCTTTCCTTCAATGTTGTCAATCGCCTCTGTCACCACAGCGGTCTGCCCAATCACTCGGTCAGCATTAGTAGGAGACCGGCTGTTTTTCATAAAACGGGCCGCCGCTGGCCGAATCAGCACCAGAGACAAGGCAGACAGCAGGAGAAATACGACTATCTGTAGCCAGATCCCACCGCCCATTACCGCAACAATCAATCCGCCCAGCGCTCCCACTGCAAACCAGATAAAGGTTAGGCCTACCGTCAGCACTTCTCCCACAATCAATACGATCAACGCAATCAACCAAATCGCACTCGGCAGCATAGCGACTCCTTTCTATTTCCCGCACTTCTCAGTTGGGTACACCAAAGTTTTTCTTTATCATATCATAACTTCATTCTGATTACCACTAGATTTCATAGCCACTCCCCCAAAAATCTGGAAGCTCCTTTGCTTCAGTTCTTCCTTCCCTTGCCACTATGCAAACAGCATATTGTTTCCCTGTTCAAAATCCTGTAAAGTTACGGTAATGAGATCTTGCGGGAAAGGGAGGACAGGAATGGTCTTCAAGAATACCGATGACCTGGGCTCAGAGTTACTGAGTCAACCAAATCTGGATAAATATTTAAAAAGCAATCAGACTAGCTTTTTTGATTGGGACATATCTGAGCTTCTGTCCCGGCTTTACGAGAAAAAAAATATTTCCAAAGCCTCTCTGGCCCGGTGCGCCAACATCAGCGAAGTTTACCTCCACCAAGTATTTTCTGGACGTAGGATTCCCTCCCGAGACCGCCTGCTGTGCATTTGCATTGGTCTACAGGCCTCTTCTGAGGAAACACAAACCCTGCTCAAACAGGCAGGCTACGCCCAATTATACCTCAGGCATAAACGGGACGCTATTATTTACTATGGACTGATTCATCACCTCTCCCTCCCCGAAATTAACGATCAATTGATTTTCCACGAAGAAAAGGCGCTCATTTAATCTGAATCTTTGAGTATTCTTGTAGTATTTCATTCTCTTTTCCCATTTTGAAGCAATCATTACCGGGTTTCCAATATAATCCGTTTTTTTGCCATACCAAATCCTTCCAAATTCAAGGATTTCTAAGCACCTTACCACTTGAAAATATAGCATATGTGGTATAAAATATCATAAAATATCATTACAGCATATACTCTAACCAAAGAAGATATTGATATTAAGGGAGGAATTTTTTATGACCAGAACTGTCAAGGCAAAAGACACCTCTGTGTCCCAGGTTAAGAAGACAGTGGCCCGAACCGTTACCAAGTGTGAGGAGGATATCTATATCCAATTCGCCGGCCATGAGTGGAAGATAACCGATCTGGCCGACAAGATCAAGGACACCTATGTGGCCGATGGACACAAGATCTCCGCCATCAAGAAGCTCACGGTTTACGTGAAGCCCGAGGAGAAAAAGGCCTATTACGTGGTAAACGAGACCGAGACTGGTTGCGTGGAGTTTTAATTTCTCTGCACTTTTTGGACCACAACACGCCGGCTGACCGGCACAATTGACCAGTGACATATGCCCCCATTCCAACACATTCCGGCTTGGGTTTGTGTGTGCCCAGGTGACTCTCCCCCTTCGGGTGAGGTTTTCCGACTGTGTTTGGACGGGGGCATTTTATATAAAAATGACAAAGGGCCGGCACACATCAATGATGTGTGCCGGCCTTCTTTCTTTTTGGCGAGACCGCTTAGTACATGCCGCCCATGTCGGGGGCAGCGGGAGCGGCAGGTGCGGGGGGCTGAGGCTTGTCGGCCACCAGAGCCTCGGTAGTCAGCAGAGTGCTGGCGATGGAGGCGGCGTTCTCCAGAGCGGAACGGCTGACCTTGGTGGGATCCACGATACCGGCGGAAATCATATCCACGTAGGTCTCGTTGTAGGCGTCGAAGCCATAGCCGGTCTTGCCGGACTCCTTGATCTTCTCCAGCACCACGGAGCCGTCGATGCCGGCATTGGCAGCGATCTGCTTGACGGGAGCGGTCAGAGCGCGGGCAATGATCTGCACGCCGGTCTTCTCGTCGCCCTCGGCGTCAGCCAGCAGCTTCTCCACAGCGGGGATCGCGTTGAGGTAAGCGGTACCGCCGCCAGCCACAATGCCCTCTTCCACAGCGGCGCGGGTGGCGTTCAGAGCGTCCTCAATGCGCAGCTTCTTCTCCTTCATCTCCACCTCGGTGGCAGCGCCAACCTTGATGACAGCCACACCGCCGGCCAGCTTGGCCAGGCGCTCCTGCAGCTTCTCCTTGTCATAATCGGAGGTGGTAACCTCGATCTGGCTCTTGATCTGGGCCACGCGAGCCTTGATGTCCTCAGACTTGCCGGCGCCATTGACAATGGTGGTATTCTCCTTGGTCACCTTGACCTGGCGAGCCTGGCCCAACATATCCATCTGAGCTTCCTTCAGCTCCAGACCCACATCAGCGGAAATCACCTGGCCGCCAGTGAGGATGGCGATATCCTGGAGCATCTCCTTGCGGCGGTCACCGAAGCCGGGGGCCTTCACGCACACCACATTCAGGGTGCCGCGCAGACGGTTGACGATCAGAGTGGACAGAGCGTCGCCTTCCACATCCTCAGCAACGATCAGCAGCTTCTTGCCGGACTGAACCACCTGCTCCAAAATGGGCAGCAGCTCCTGGATGTTGGAGATCTTCTTATCAGTGATGAGGATGAGGGCGTCGTCCAGGTTGGCCTCCATCTTCTCGGTGTCGGTGACCATGTAGGGGGTAATGTAGCCCCGGTCAAACTGCATGCCTTCCACGACCTCAGAGTAGGTCTCAGCGGTCTTGGACTCCTCGATGGTGATGACGCCGTCATGGCCCACCTTCTCCATGGCCTCGGCAATCAGCTTACCGATGCTCTCGTCGCCGGAGGAGACAGCACCCACGCGGGCGATATCCGCGCTGCCGTTGACCTTCTGGCTGTTGGCCTTCATAGCCTCGATGGCAGCGGAAGTGGCCTTGGCAATGCCCTTCTTCATGATCATGGGATTGGCACCGGCAGCCAAATTCTTCAGGCCCTCATGAACAATGGCCTGAGCCAGCAGGGTGGCGGTGGTGGTACCGTCACCAGCCACATCGTTGGTCTTGGTGGAGACCTCCTTCACCAGCTGAGCGCCCATGTTCTCAAAGGGGTCCTCCAGCTCGATCTCCTTGGCGATGGTTACACCGTCATTGGTGATCAGGGGGGCGCCGAACTTCTTGTCCAGCACCACGTTGCGGCCCTTGGGGCCCAGAGTGATCTTCACGGTATCAGCCAGCTGATTAACACCCTTCTCCAGGGCCTTGCGGGCCTCTTCGCCGTAGCAAATAATTTTAGCCATAACGCATTACCTCCAAACGATCTAGACGTTTTTCTTACTCGACTACCGCCAGAATGTCATTCTGACGGACGATGGTGACCTCTTCGCCGTCCAGCTTCACCTGGGTGCCGGCATACTTGCTGGTGATAACCTTGTCGCCCACCTTCACGGTCATAACGACTTCCTTCCCGTCTACCATGCCGCCGGGACCCACAGCGATGACCTCAGCCACCTCGGGCTTCTCCTTGGCAGCGCCGGTGAGGATGATACCGCCCTTGGTGGTCTCCTCCGCCTCTACCAGCTTTACAATGACACGGTCAGACAAAGGCTTGAGTTTCATAATTGGGTTCCTCCTTATAGGATAAATATTGGTATTAACAATGATTAGGAAGAGCGTCCCCTCCTCTCCCCGGCTATTTTCCGGCTTGAGAGGAACCTCTCTCTCGGGTTTTAGCACTCTTTTTATCTAAGTGCTAACTCTGACTATGATAATACCCGCTTTCCCGCAAAAAATCAACCCCTAATTTAAAAAAATTAGGGGTTGATTTTGAGAAATTTACGTTTCGTTCACAATTGGTTCTTCGGAGTGCTAAATTTCAACGATAGCGGGCTTGGGCGGGGTAGAAGAAATTCACTTTTTTCTCCGACAGGCGCAGGGTAAATTGAGTATCCCGCAGCACCTCTCCATCCACCACGGTAACCAGTTCCTCCCGAGAGCGGTAAGTAATTTGTGTGGTGTGGAAGTCCTGTATAAGTTGGAGGTAGTCCCGATAGCGGCCTTTGGCGTACTTTCCCACCAGGCGGGCGAAGGTGAGCAGACTTACCTTGGGAATCAACAGCACATCCAGGATTCCGTCATCGGGCATGGCTTCGGGCACCGGCATAAAGCCGCCTCCGTAATGCCGGCCGTTGCATACACACAGGACAGCCGTCTCCCCTTGCCAACGTTTCCCGTCCACCTCCACCTCCATGGGGCAGGCAATCCCCCGCAGCAGCACCTGCTCCAACAAAGAGAGCACATAGGCCCCCTTCCCGGACACCCCCGGCAGGTCCTTATAGCGGTGGACCCCGGCGGCAATGCGGGCGTCCACCCCCGCACACACCACATCCAGTCCCAGGTGACCGTTACAGTCCATCAGATCAAAGGGGGTCTGGGGACCCACGGCCAGCCCCTCCAAATCGTAAAACAGCTGTCGGTATTCCGGCCCAAACAGTTTTAGAAAGTCATTGCCCGTGCCCTTGGGCACGCAGGTCACCGCAGCATTGGGAAACCCTGCCGCCCCGTTGACCACCTCATTGAGGGTCCCGTCTCCTCCGCAGGCGTATAGCCGCACCTCTTCCCCTGTGGCTGCTGCCTGGCGGGCAATCTCCCGGGCATCCCCGGCCCCCTTTGTGTAGATCTTCTCATGGGGGACCGACAGCTCCGACAGAAGACCTTCTAGATGGGCGGTACTTCCCTTCCGTCCCGCGGCGGGGTTGATGATAAACAGGTGACGCATACCTCACCAATTCCTCCCCCGCCTTACAGCCCGTACATAAACAGATCGCACTTGAGCATGCCATTGTAGAGCTTGCGCTTTTTGTCCGCTTTTTGGCCAAAGGTGCGTTCAAATTCCGTGTGGGAGGACAGGAGAAAGAGCTTCCAGCCCTCCGGGAACTTTTGCCACGCCTTCCCAAAAGCCCGGTAGAGCTCCTCGGCCTCTCTGCGCTCCATGATCCGCTCTCCATAGGGCGGGTTGGTAACCACCCGCCCCCGCAGTCCGCCCCAGTGGAATGTGCGGGCGTCGTCCACATCAAACCGGACCAGGTCCTCCACCTCCGCCAATTGGGCGTTATGCCGGGCCAGCTCCACCGCTTTAGGGTCCAGGTCGCCCCCCCAGATCTCATAGTCGCCGTCAAACTCCCGGTCCATGGCCTCGTCCGCAGCCTCCATCCACAGCTTTTTGTCCAGGCATCTCCACCGTTGGGCAGAAAAGCTGCGGTTCAAGCCGGGCGCCCGGTTTTTCGCAATCAGCGCCGCCTCAATGGGAATGGTTCCGCTGCCGCAGAAGGGATCGCACAGAGGGTCCTTTCCCCGGTACCGGGACAGCATCACCATGGCCGCCGCCAAAGTTTCCCGCAGGGGGGCGTCCACCCCCTGGGCCCGGTAGCCCCGCTTATGCAGGCCCGCCCCACTGGTATCCAGCATCAGCACAGCGGTGTCCTTCATGATGGAAAACTGGATCTGATAGAGGGCCCCGGTCTCAGGCAGGGTGTTTAGCCCATAGCAGCTCCCCAGCCGGGCCGCCACCGCCTTTTTCACAATGGACTGGCAGGCCGGCACGGAGTGGAGGGCTGAATTGAGGCTGTGTCCCTTCACAGGGAACTGCCCCTCCTGGGGAATAAACCGTTCCCAGGGCAGCGCCCGGGTCCCCTCAAACAAAGCGTCGAAGTTCTCGGCGGGGAAGGTACCCATAATCAGCAGCACCCGCTCCCCAGTACGGAGATTCACATTCAAACGGGGCAAATCCGCCAAACCGCCCCGGCACAACACCCGTCCGTTTTCCGCCTTTACTTCCTCTAGCCCCAGACGCCGCATCTCATCGGCGCATAGGCTCTCCAATCCAAACAGGGTGGGCACCCCAAAGGTCAGCTCCCCCATGTGTGTAGCACCTCCACTTTCTCTCTTTCTCCTTCACCGGACATCCTCTTCACAAAAAAGCCCGCTGTCTCCAGCGGGCCCGTGGGGACGTTCCGACGTCCGCCTGCACCGGCATCAAACGCCGCAGGTCAGCTCCATGGGGGGATATGCGTGCACGCCCCGCACCCGCTGCAGCCCCACCTGTGCCGCCCGCAATGCGTACTCCTCCACATCTCCTGTGGTATAAATTTCCAGCCCACCTGTATGTCCTTCCTCCCGCAGCAGGTCCCGGCTGGACAGGTCCTCCCGCAGCTGCCGGGCCATCTCCTCCGCCGGGTCGATGAGGGGCAGACCGGGATAGAGCCCCCGAATGCTATCCTCCACCAGGGGGTAGTGGGTGCAGCCTAGCACGCAGCACTGGATATGCTCCTCATATACCATGCCGTCCAGCTCCTTGCGCAGCTCCCGCTCCACCTCCGCCATACCGGAAGGGTCCCCCAGGTTGTGCTCCACCAGGCGGGCCAAATCGGGGCAGCCGCAGCTGAGCACCACCAACTTTTTGGGGCTCTGGGCCAATATCTTTTGGGGATAGCACCGGGAGTTGTGGGTAAAGACAGTGGAAATCACTCCTACCTTCTCCAGCTCCAGGGCAGATACCGCATCCGCCCCCGCCTGAACTGCGTTAAAGGTGGGGCAGGACACCGCATCCAGGCACTGGTCGATGACGCAGGAAATGGTGTTACAGGCCACCAGCAGCGCCTTTACCCCCTGCTCCTCCATAAAGTGAAACATGTACCGGGCCATGGCTACAATGGTCTGCTCTGAGTGGTTTCCATATGGAATATGGGCCCCATCTCCAAAGTAAATGAGATCCTCCCCAGGCAGCAGCTGCTGGACTCTTCGGGCCACACTAAAGCCGCCAATTCCGGAATCCAGAACACCGATTGGGCTTTTCCGATGAAACATACGCTCTCGCTCCCTCTCCCTGGGTAAACGGCGGGCTTCTGCGCCCGCTCCCCATACCCGGCTATCTTACCACAGCTCCCCGGGCGGGTAAAGCCGAATCTTTCCCGCACGAGAAATTTTAGCCTCAGGATACCCGGGTTAGCTCTCCGGTGACCAGGTTGAGCTGGTATTCTCCCGTGTCAGCACTCACCCGCCACACCGGAGTAAGCATCATGGGGCCGTTCAGCGCCGTGGAACTGATATAGCCCTGGGTGATATGGTCAATCCGGCTGCACACATACCCCAGCGCATTGATCCCATTATAGGCTTCAATCAAGGCGGTGGCCGGGGAAACGGTGTGCCGGGTGGTATCCTCCACCGGCTCGCCGATCAGGCGCCGTCCCCCCGTCATGGCAGTGACACACCCGTCGGAAATTTCAAGGGTGACCTGCTGATTGAACAGGGGCGCCTCTCCCCACCATTGGCGGAAGATGAGAGCGTTTCCCTTGGTTTCCAACCACTCGCTCTGAAACCCCATCTGTTCCAGCACCGACCGGCAGCCCTGCTCCCAGTTCTCCCCCACAGGGAAGAATCCCGGATGGAACTGGCCGGAAAAGGTACCATCACTGTGAAATTGCAGGGAACCTTTGTCATTAAAGTAGCGGTACACGCCCGCCCCCCGGTTCTCCGTTTGAACTCCGTCGCCCAGCAGCTGGGCTGTCAGGACCCCTTCCTGCTCCAGATCCCGGGTCACGGTCTGGGGCAGCAGCTGGATTTCCTCCGGCACCTCCTGCTCATCCAGCTTCACTCCTTTTCTCTGGACCAACAGCTGGATGGCATTTTCCCGGGCCTGCCAACGAAAATACCGGTCCTGTAGCTCCCGTTGCAGCACCAGGCCCAGCAGACAGAGGTTGGTGATCACCAGGATGAGGATGGCAATATTTTTTAGCTTGGGTACTTCCATCTTCAATCCTCCTGTCCGCTGTCCGCTGCCATCCAGCCGGCTGTCACGGTGTCGGAGCCGGTATCTGTATACATCAGCAGCAGCTCTTTCCCTTTCAGGCCCTGCGCCTCCATGGCCGCTGCTGCCTGGAGCACCGGCATGACCACGGAGGTCTTTCCACTGTCGGTATAGCTGCGCAGGACCAGCCGGAAGGAGGCAATCTGGCCATTTTGGATGGAAAATTCCGCCGCCTCTCCTCCCTCCAAGCGCACCACAGAGCCGTTGAGGCAGTAGTTAAAACTCACCTCCAGCCCGTCCTCCGCCTGACGAACCTGAGATAGATAAAACCGGGCTGCACCACTCCGGGTCCCCAGTGTGGCGGCCGTCAGCTGCCGGCACATCTCCACCGCTTCAAAGAGAAAGCTCTCCTCATCCCGGGCCGAGATTTGGAAAAAGCCGGCCCCCTCCTCTCCCGCTTGGTACTCCACCACGCCCTGGTCATATAGACGCAGCGTGTCGCTTCCAATGCGGGCCACCTGGCCGTCCACCGAGGTGTAGAAGCTGCCGTTGGAGGAGGCAAAGCCCAATTCATTTAAAATCGTCTCCAGATCCGCCTGTCCTCCGGAAGCCGGATTGGCTGCCGTGTAAACCACAGGGACGGGAGTATCCGCTGAGATCAGGGTATCCGGGTCCAACATCGGGTAGCTCTCGGTCTCAAAGGCATACTGAGCCCCGTTTTCTCCCAAATTTCCCAGTGCCTCCGTCAAGTGGAGCTGGTTGGCCATGGCCGACAGGCAGCGGTAATAGCGCTGGCTCTCCTCATCCCGATAGTACACCGCCACCTGATTTTCATAGGTGGTCAACACCAATCTGCGTACAGAGCCGTCCAGAGCCGTATTCTCTCCGGACAGCCAGCCCACCAGCACAGGCAGAGGGATGGTCCCCTGAAAATCAAAGGCCACGCCCGGCGCATTTGCCAGGGCCTGTTCCCACTCCTGGCGGCTGACCTGTGTCGGTTCTCCCGCGCTGGACAGCGCCTCGGCCAGCAGGCTGGCCACCTGCTGGAAGAGCAGATCGGACTGCTGAGTGTCGTACTGAACTCCATAGCGCACAGGGCTTCCCGCTCCGGTGAGATTGGCGACCAGACGCAGAGGCCGGGCCGCGTCCGCACGGGAACCCTCCGGCGTCTGTACCACGCCGCTCTGCTGCTCCTCCCCGGCTGGGGCTCCTCCCAACTCGTCCAAAAGCTGAATCCGGGAGGCCAGGAACAACGCGGAGCACACCAGAGCCACAATCACAACATCCTTTGCCAGTTCCACAACCCGGCGCTGTTTTGCTTTTCTATCCATGGTCGGGTCCCTCAATCTTCAGCTCCAGGCGTACCGTCAAGCCCGGCCCCGTCTTATTCAGCAGGGTCAGCCGCCCCTGGTGCCGGTCCACGATCTCCTTAGCGATGGACAGGCCAAGGCCGGTACCGCCCGACTGGCGGGAGCGCGCCTTATCCACCCGATAAAACCGCTCGAAAATCCGCGGCCGGTCCTCTGCCGGAATGCCGATTCCGTCGTCATCCACCTCCAGCCACACCCAGTCCTCACTGTGCCCGGCGGAAATGGCGATATGGCCCCCGTCCGGCGTGTATTTAATGGAGTTGGATACAATATTCATCATGACCTGAACAATCCGTTCCCGGTCAGCCACAATGCTGGGAATGGCTTCCTCTGTGTTCAGCGTCAGGGAGTGTCCATGGCGCTGGGCCTCCATGTATACTGCGTTATACAGGTCCTGCACCGCCGCCTCAAAGGAAAACCGGGTCAACTTCAAATCATCCCGCCCGGAATCGAACCGGGACAGGGTGAGCAGATCCTGGACAATGTGAGTCATGCGGTCACTTTCGTTGAGAATGACCCCCAAAAACTTCTTCTCCATGGCCTGGGGCAGCTCTCCGGCGTTTTCCGTGAGGGTCTCGGCATAGGAGCGGATATTGGTCAGGGGGGTGCGCAGCTCGTGAGAGACATTGGCCACAAACTCCCGCTGCATCTCCTGATTCTTCCGCTGCTCCGTGACGTCGTGAATGACCACCAGGGCGCCGCCGCCCTCCCGTCCCCGGTCAAAGGGGGCCATCAGCAGCTGCAAAAAGCTGTCCTGGACCTGGAGCTCTCCCTCCAGATGGTCCGGTGCCTGGAGTACCTCTTCCAGGCTGGCCGCCTGGCCAAAGAGCTGATCGTAGGTGGTATTGGGCCCGATGAAGCGGTGGAGCATGCGGGCCGCAGCGGGGTTGGAATGAATCACCTGGCCCTGGTGGGAAAAGGCCACCACGCCGTCGGTCATATGCAAAAACAGGGTGTCCAGCTTGTTGCGCTCGTTTTCCACCTGGCGAAGCGTGTCCTGGAGCTGGTCAGCCATGTCATTAAAGGTGTCCGTCAGCACTCCGATCTCGTCCCGGGACGCTACCTCGATTTTTCGGGAAAAATCCCCCTCGGCTACCCGCATGGCTCCCTCCGTCAGGCGCTGAATGGGGGTAACCATAGTCTTGGACAGCAGGAAGGAGAGCAAAATGGAGATCACCAGGCCAAAGACCAGCGACTCCATGATAAACACAAACATCTGATCGGTCAGGTCGTTGGCCGTGGCCTTGTTGTCCAGGATGTAAATGACATAGGAGGTCCCTCCCCGCTCAATGGGGATGGCCACGTCCATATAGTCCACCGCCAGGTTGCTCTCGTCCCCCGCCTGGCCCGTCTCAATCCCCGTGGTCAGGGCGAAGGAGAGGTTATAGGTGTACTCCAGCGGAGTCGTATCTCCGTCCGGGCGGATCAGGCACACGCCACTGCTGTCCAAAATGTACAGCTTCCGGTTGCGTCCGTCCACACCCAGCTCGCCCACATAGGCCTTGAGCACGTCGTAGATCATCTCCGCTCCGTCCGCTTCCCCCGCCAGTTCCTCCTCCGTCTGGGTGGTCAGGTCCCGGTACATATCCGGGTCGGCAAAGGCATCGGACATCTGGCTGTAAAAGTCCTCCAGATAAAAGGCGGTTACCGAATTGATGAGGAAGGCCCCCACCACCGCCATCAGGGACAAAATAAGCAGCACCATAATCATAACCAGTTTCATGTGTAAGCTGCGCATGGGGACACCTCCTCTCTCTCAGCCCCGGGGGGATTTTCGTTTTTCACTGTGTCTCTTCCTCCGCTTGTTGGATGAAACTGCGTGGGAGCCGTCAACCCCCGAACAAATAGCCCATTCCCCGCTTAGTGACGATAAACTTGGGAGCGGCCGGGTCATCCTCAATTTTTTCCCGCAGCCGCCGCACCGCCACATCCACCGCCCGCACGTCTCCTACGTACCCTTCGTAGTTCCACACATGCTCCATCAGGGCCTCCCGGGAAAACACCTTTCCCGGCTGGGCCGCCAAAAAGCGGATGAGGTCGTACTCCCGCTGAGTCAGATCTAGGGGCTGGCCGTCCTTGGTGACCACCGCCTTCTCCTGGTCGATGGTGACCCGGCCCAACCGCAGCACATGCTCCCCCTCCTCCTGAACGGCGGCAGGGGCGGACGGGGCCATGGACACCCGCCGGATGTTGGCCTTTACCCGGGCCAGTAGCTCCCGCATAGAAAAGGGCTTTGTGATATAGTCATCCGCCCCCAGCTCCAGGCCCAGCACCTTGTCTGCCTCCTCCTCCCGAGCGGTCAGCATCAAAATCGGGGTGGAGGACCCGGACTGGCGCACCTTTTTACACACGTCAAACCCATTCATGCCCGGCAGCATCAGATCCAGCAAAATCAGATCGGGGTTCTGCTCCAGTGCCAGCTGCAGGCCGGAGGGGCCATCATAGGCCTCCAGGGTGTCATAACCCTCCCGGCTGAGATTGAAGGACAGAATATCCACGATATTCTGCTCATCCTCCACGATCAGAATGGTCTTTCCCACGGCGTATTCCTCCTTTTCCATCCATTGGAGATCACAGACCCAGCAGCACCTTCACCTTCAGCGTGGTCGCCACCGTCTTCGCGTCTGTAATGGTTCCGTCCATCACCTGCTCCACCAACTGGGCAAAGGGCATGGTGATCACATCCAAAAATTCATCCTCGTCCGGGTGCTGCTGGCAACGGCTCAGCCCCCTGGCCAAATACATGTGCAGCGCCTCGTTGCAAAAGCCCGGGGAGGCCAGGGTATACCCCAGATAGGTCCACTCCTCTGCCTCCAGTCCCGTCTCTTCGCTCAGTTCCCGTTTGGCTCCCAGCAGCCGGTCCTCCTCCGCCCCGTGGTCCAGCTTGCCCGCAGGCAGCTCCACCAGCTCCTGTCCAATGGGATAGCGGTACTGCCGCACCAGCGTCACCGTATTATCTTCGTCCAGAGCCAGCACCGCCACCCCACCGGGGTGGTAGACCACCTCCCGGCTGGCCAGGGTACCGTTGGGCAGCCGGGCCTGGTCCAGGTTCAGCTTTACGATTTTCCCCTCAAAGATGGTCTTGCTCTCTACGGTATGTTCCGTCAGATCCATCGAGTTCATTCCTCCTTATTTCCACGTGCCAGGGCACATACTCAGTCATTATTTAGTATAGCACAAGCCGTTCCCCCGGTAAAGCGGCAAGGCCGGACCGGGGGAAAATTTCCCGTATTGACTGTACGGACCGGGAGAAAGGGAGTATAATACAGGCTGAACCACCGGCCCTTCCGCCGGAATTGAACCAACGGAGCGTGAGACCTTTGATTCGGAAAACGCAGCCTGCCGACTGGCAGGATATTTTGGACATCTACGCCAACGCCCGCCGATTTATGAAGCAGTCAGGCAACCCAACCCAGTGGGGGGATCACTTTCCACCGGAAGACCTGCTTCGGGAGGACATCCGTCTGGGCCACAGCTATGTCTGCGAGGTGGACGGCCGTCTCCAAGCCGTCTTTGCCATGATTCCCGGAGAGGACCCCACCTACCAGGTCATTGAGGGGGCCTGGCTCAACGACGCCCCCTACTGCGCCGTCCACCGGGTGGCCAGCCGGGGCGAGGTCAAGGGGATGGCCACCCAGCTTCTGGATTGGTGCCTGGCTCAGGCGGGCAACATCCGCATTGACACCCACGATGACAACCTGCCTATGCAGCGGGTTTTGGAGAAAAACGGCTTTACCAAATGCGGCCGCATTTGGATTGAGGACGGCACCCCTCGGATCGCTTATCAGAAATGCGTGGGGGCGGCGCCATGTCCTTAAAGGAGACCTTGGGACTGCGCTCCCACAAGGAGGACCCCAAGCTGTTTTGGTTCTCCTTGACCCTGCTGTGTCTGCTGCTGGGGACGGCAGCCGCCCTGGCGGCCCTGTTTGGGGCTCCGGGGCATGCCGTCTGGGGTGTTCTGTGGCGGGTGCTGCTCAGTTGGGCCCTGGTCTGTTCCCTTCTTACCCACGCCCAGGAGGACCGCCGCCGCTCCAAGCCCCCCTTCACTCAGATCCAGCTGGAAAACAGTCTGCTTCTCCTGGCGGCAGTCCTTGCCGTCCTGGACGCCCTGCTTCGGCTGTTTCCTCAGGGAGCCGCACCTTACCCTCCCACCTTTTCGGCAGTAGCCCTGTACTTCATTGCCCGCATCGCCTGTCCCCGGCTTCGGGACAAGTCCCCCTTCTCCACCCGGGAGATTCTACTCATTCTGGCCTGCGGTGTGCTGGCCTGCGTGCTGCTGATTCCCTTCCTGGACACCGCTGCCACCGTTTTGTCCGGGCTATAAGCCCAGGTTTTGGACTATTACTACATATAAGGAGTTGAGTCCTATGGACCGCATAGAAGAAAAAATTCTATCCATCCTGGATGCCAACGCTGACCGCCTTCAAACTCTGGCCGACGACATCTTCCACCACGCTGAACAGGGTTACCACGAGTACCGCACCGCCAAGCTGGTGGCGGACTTTTTAAAGGAACTGGGGCTTCAGACCCGGGAGGGCCTGGCTATCACCGGTGTGAAGGCGGCCATTGGCGCCGGGGAGGGCCCCAACGTGGCCCTCATCGGGGAGCTGGACGGTCTGGCCTGTCCCACCCACCCCGACGCCAC
>NZ_NFMA01000027.1 GCF_002161175.1 Flavonifractor sp. An100
CGGAGCGCAGGTCGGCAAACCAGGGAGGGCCGCAGGCCCGAGCGTTTGGCGGCGGAGTCGGAGGACTTAGGGAGCCGGGCGCGAGGGCGGGAAGGCGTGACAGCTAGAAGCGCCGCCCGCCGGAGCAGGCGAGCTAAGACAAGACCAACAGACAGGGGGCGGGGATTTCAACCCCCCGCCCCCTGAAACAACAGAATGACCGCAATGTTGGTCACATAGACAATGGCCAGTCCGGCCAGGCGTGACTGCCATGAATCCGCCACGGACATCCCTCCTTTTCTCCCGGCAGGAATAGTGTACGGGCGGGACAGGCAGGAATATACCGGAAGAAAAGAGGACAGACTAAGAGTAAATACTGGGAACACAACCGTCCCTGAAAGGATGTGACATAGCTATGGTGAAAGGCATCACCCGCCAGGTCATCCTGGTAAAATCTCCCGACCCCAAGCTGTTTGAGGAGGCCATTTTTATTGTCAAGGAGGAGGCTTTGGCCCGGGAGGGGGTCAGCGCCGACCGGGTGCTCAAGGAGGCAAGGCAGGCGGCGGACGGATACCTGAAGCAGGGGCGGGCCTGGAACCGGCGGCTGGAGCGGCTGCCGGGTCTGGCGTGGGGCGCGCTGGGAGCGGTGCTGGCCTCGGCGGGCTGGAGCATCTGGCTGCTTCTGCTGTGACTTATGGGGGCGGACGGCATAGGATGGTAAGCGCGCAAGAAGCTCAGCCTGTGCCGTCCCCCGGACAGGAACAAAACGGAGGAAGAAAAGGAGAATTGTACTTATGTCTGGAATCGGAGGATTCTGCAGCGTTCATCAGAATAACAGCACCCTGGCCTGGCGGGATGTGGGCAGCCAAATGGGATTGGCCCTGGGCTCAGACAACGGGGAGTACAAGGGCCTGTGGCAGAATGACCACTGCCTTCTGGTCCGCCGGGGAGTGGAGGACGGCCAGCCGCTGACCCAGCGGTGGAACGGGGTGGAGTATGCGCTGGTGTGGGAGGGGCAGCTGTTTGATTTGTCCCAGCTGTGCCATCAGGTCCGGGAGAGCGGCATGCCCCTGGAGGGGGAGCAGGCCGGGCGCGCCCTGCTGTGGGCCCTGATCGCCTGGGGGGAGGGGGCGCTGTGCCGGCTGGAGGGAGAATTTGCCCTGGCCTTTTGGGACGGCGGAGGCAGGCGGTTGCTGTGTGCCCGAGATAAGCTGGGACGAAAGCCCCTCTGCTACGCCTGGCGAAAGGACACCTTTGTCTTTGCCTCTCGGCCCAGCGCCCTGTTTGCCTATCCGGAGCTCACCCCCGCCTTGGACCGGGAGGGAATCTGCCACCTCCTGGGCCTTGGCTCGGTCCGCGGGCCTGAGGTGGGGCTGTTCCGAGGGGTGGAGGAGCTGCCAGGGGGGTGCTGCCTGATGGTGGATGACCAGGGCAGCCGCTGTCACCGCTACTGGCGTTTAGAGGGGCGCCTGCACCAGCAGGACTACCGGGAAACGGCGGCTCAGGTGGGGGAGCTTATCCGCCGCAGTGTAAAGACCCGGCTGACCGGGGAGGAGCAGGTGCTGCTGTCCGGGGGGGTGGCCTCCTCTCTGGTCACCGGACTGGCTGCCTGTGCATATACTGACAGTGGGAGCCCCCCGCTGCAAGCGGTCACCTTCCACTGTCCCGCCCAGTCCGGCAATGGCAGCCAGTCGCCTGCCATAACCTATGGGCAAACAGTGGCGCAAGCCTTTCATGTCCGCCACCGGGAGGTGGAGTGGGATCTGACCGCCCTGCCCGCCCGGATGGAGCAGGTTCAGCTGGCCCGGGATGTGCCCGGGCTGGGATGTGGGGATGCCGCCCTGCTGTATGCCTGCCAGGAGCTGGGAAAGGGCAAGAGGGTGCTCTCCGGAGGGGGAGCCCAGGTGATTTTTGAAAATCTGCCCTGGTCAGAGGGGTGGGAGGGGGCCATGCCCACCTTCCCCAGGTGCCCAGCTCTGGAAAAACGGCGCAGTGTGTTCCGGACAGAGGTGTGGCATGCGCTGGAAGTGGAGTCCTATGTCCAAGAGCAGCTGCAAAACACGCTGGATGGCTGTCCTGTTTTGGAGGGAGAGCCGGAGTGGGAGCGCCGCCGCCGTCAGGCGGCCTGGCTGGCCCTTACCTGGTGGCTCCCCGAGGTGATGGAGCAGGCGGAGGCCATGAAGCAGGCGGTTGGGGTGGACGTAAAGCTGCCCCTATGTGACAGCGCCCTAGTGGAATACACCTGGAATATTCCCCACTCCATGAAGATGCTCAACGGACACCCTCAGCAGCTTTTGTGGGACGCGGCGGAGGGACTACTCCCGCCACCGGGCCGCCCGCCCCGGCGGAAAAAGCCGGGGAACTGTGATGGCCTATACCGGCAGCTGGTGCGCTCTCGGCTGGCAGCCTTGTTGGATGATCCCACCGCCCCCATCCATGACCTGGTGGATGGCCCTGCCCTGCAAAGCAGTTGGCTGGCAGGAGGCTGGGAGCTGGAGCAGCTGGAACTAATGGCCTATTTGCTGCAGCTCAATACCTGGATGGCGCGCTTCGGCCTGCGGGCCTGAGCCGTCCGTGTCTTCATCGATTCCTCCTTATTTTTTCTTGGCACTCCGGCTGCTGCCGGAGTGCTTTTTTTGCCTGTGGACCTTTAAAAGAATTTAAGGGAAGTTTAAGAAAATCCTCACAGGACCTTTAAAACATTTTTTAAACTGTATGGTATGCTTTCATACAGTTCACAGCTGCCCAAACTGCGAGGTAGTACCAAAGGAGGATCGCTATGGAAGAAATTTTAACTGTCCGGGAGCTGACCCGGGTTTACGGAAAAGGGGGCGGGGTGACCCGGGCCCTGGACGGGGTGTCCCTGTCCCTCCAGCCGGGGGAATACGTGGCGGTGATGGGACCGTCGGGGTCGGGAAAGACTACGCTGCTCAACTGTATCTCCACCATTGACCGGCCCACCGCGGGGTCCATCGTGATTGACGGCCAGGAGCTGACCCGACTGCGGGGCCGGGCGCTGGCCAAATTTCGCCGGGAGCGGCTGGGATTTATTTTTCAGGACTGCAACCTGCTGGACACCCTTACCGCCTTTGAGAATATTGCCCTGGCCCTGTCTATCGTTCACGCGCCGGCAGGGGGAATTGAAAAGCGGGTAAAGGATACCGCCCAGCTGCTGGGGATCAGCGACTGTCTGAACAAATACCCCTACCAGATGTCGGGCGGCCAGCAGCAGCGCTGTGCCGCCGCCCGGGCCATCATCACCAAGCCCGCCCTGGTGCTGGCCGACGAGCCCACAGGAGCCCTGGATTCCCGGTCGGCCCGGATGCTGCTGGACCGGCTGGAGGAGCTGAACCGGGACCTGGGGACCACCATCCTCATGGTCACCCACGACGCCTTCACCGCCAGCTGCTGCCGGCGGGTGGTATTTCTCCAGGACGGGCAGATTTTCCAGGAGCTGCGCCGGGGGGAGGAGGACCGCCGGAACTTTTTCCAAAAAATCATCCAGGTGGTGACCCGGATGGGAGGAGAGATGGCCGATGTTCTCTAAGCTGGCTTGGCGCAATGTCCGCCGCTCCTTCCGGGACTACGGGGTGTACCTGCTCACCCTCACCTTCGGTGTATGCCTGTTTTATACCTTTAACTCGGTGGAGGGCCAGGGGGCCATGGTCTATCTGGCCCGGAATGGAAATCCCATGGTGGAGCCCATCCTCATGCTCATTGACATCTTCTCCGTCTTTGTGGCAGTGGTGCTGGCCTGCCTGATTTTATACGCCAACCGGTTTCTCCTGCGCCGGCGCAAGCGGGAGCTGGGCACCTATCTGCTGCTGGGAATGAGCCAGGGACAGGTGTCCCGGCTGCTGTTTTTAGAGACGGGCCTGGTGGGGCTGGTGTCCCTGGTGGTGGGCCTGGGACTGGGTGTGGTGGCCTCCCAGGGCTTATCAGCGTGGACGTTGTCCCTGTTTGAGGTAGACGTATCCGGCCTGCTGGGGCTGTCCTTCTCCCTGAAAGCGGCGGGCAAGACAGTGGTGTACTTCGGCCTGATTTTCCTGCTGGTGATGGTGTTCAGCGGGCTGGAGGTTTCCCGGGCCAAGCTCATTGACCTCATCCAGGGGGAGCGGAAAAACGAGGTGCTCCGCCAGCGCTCGCTGACGGTGGCAGCCGTGCAGTTTGTGCTGGGGGCGGTGTGTCTGGGGGCGGCCTATGCCATCCTTTTGACGGTTGGTATGGCCATCGCCGTGGCGGTGCTGCCCATCTGCATCCCCATGCTGGCTCTGGGCACTCTGGGCACCCTGCTGATCTTCCGCTCTCTGTCCGGGTTTGTGATGAAATTCGTCCAGAACCGGCCCAAGCTCTATTTCCGCAACCTGAACCTGTTTACCCTCCGGCAGTGGCTCAGCAAGGTGCACACCACCTACCTGTCCCAGACGGTGGTGTGTATTCTCCTGCTGCTGGCCATCGGCATCACGGCCAGCTGTGTGGGGCTCAACCAGACCCTGGAGAACGCCGCCAATGAAAATACGTCCTTTGATATCACCATCCAAAACCAGTCTGCTGATGTGGCTGGAACGGTAGATTTTGATGCTCTGCTGGCCGAGCATGGGGTGTCAGCGGAGGAGCTGGAGTGGCAGAAGGACACCATATTTTATTATAACGACCCTGCGGTGACAGGAATCGAAGACGCCCGAGGGGCGGTGAAGGTCTCCGATTTGGATGAGCTGCGGCTGCGGGCGGGACTGCCGGCGTATTCCGGTGTGCTACCTGCCGTGCTGGACCAGGAGGAAATTCCCCTCACCGGACGGCTGGGCATGACCTGTCTGGTCATTCCCGACGAGATGGCTGGAGAGCTGGAGGTGCGCCGCCAGGTGTGGAGCGCCGACTATGCCGGGGATAAGGAGCAGGTGGAGGCAAAGATTCTGGCCGCTGTGGAGGAGGGGCAAGAAGATTACTCCCTGTTTGCCGACAGCCGTCTCATGCGCTACTCCGACATTATGGGAAACAAGATTCTGGCTCTGTTTTTAGGGCTGTACTTGGGCTTTACCTTCCTGCTGGCTGCGGCGGCGGTGCTGGCCCTGCAGCAGCTGAGTCAGGCGGCGGACAACGCCGGGCGGTATGCCGTCCTGCGCCGCCTGGGGGCGGAGGAGAAGCTGGTGCGCCGGTCGGCCACCCAGCAGGTGGCCCTGGCCTTTCTGCTGCCCCTGGTGCTGGCCGTGATCCACTCCGCGGTGGGGATGAAGGCGGCCAACGATCTCATCGCTACGGCGGGCAAGGTGGATAGCGTGGGCAGCAGCCTGGCCGCAGCGGCTCTGCTGCTGGCCGTGTATGGAGGCTACTTCCTGGCCACCGCCCTGGCCTGCCGCCGTATGGCCAGCCGGGGATAAAATACGCACTACCACAGATGGGCCTGTCCGTCAAAGGGGACAGGTCCATCTGCTGCTTTTCGGGCTTTGCCGTTCTCACAAGGGAGGTCCCGGGAAAAAGCGGTTAAAATTGTGCAAAACACATCTATGCAGAGGAGGGGAGGATGACTATAATAATTCGGTATTCCAAATGGAACCCGAAGAGACTAAGGTATGGAAACATAGGAAAGGAGCGGTGATCCGGTGACCAAGGATCTGACCAGGGGAAATCCCATGGGCTTGCTGGTGAGCTTTACCCTGCCCACCCTGTTGGGGATGCTGTTTCAGCAGGTATATAATTTGGTGGATACCATGATCGTGGGCAAGCTGCTGGGGGCCAAAGCCCTGGCTGCGGTGGGGGCCACAGGCTCCATCAACTTTTTTGTCATCGGCTTTTGCATGGGGGTGTGCAGCGGCTTTGCCATCCCTGTGGCCCAGCGCCTGGGGGCGGGGGAGCATGGAAAGATGCGCCGGTACGTATGCAATGCCGCCTATCTCTCCGCCCTGTTCGCTCTGGTGCTCACAGTGGCCACCGGCCTGGGGTGCCGGGGCATTTTGACCCTGATGCGCACCCCAGAGGACATTTTTGCCGACTCCTACGCCTATATTTTCGTCATCTTTATGGGTATCCCCACCACCTTCCTCTATAATCTGCTGGCGGGAATCATGCGTTCCCTGGGGGACAGCAAAACTCCGGTGTACTTTTTGGCCCTATCCTCGGGATTGAATATCGTGCTGGACTTCACCCTCATTCTCTACGCCCACGCGGGGGTGGCCGGGGCGGCTATTGCCACGGTGATTTCCCAGGGGGTGTCCGGCTTGGCCTGCCTGCTCTATATGCGGAAAAAGTTTCCCATCCTCCACGCCTCCCCAGCCGAGCGGCGGCTGGACGGCCACACCTGCAAGGTGCTTTGTACCATGGGTATCCCCATGGGGCTGCAGTATTCCATCACCGCCATCGGCTCCATCGTCCTACAGTCGGCCGTTAACACCCTGGGCAGCACCTATGTGGCGGCGGTAGCGGCGGGCTCCAAGCTCTTTCAGCTGCTGGCCTGCCCTTATGACGCCATGGGAGCGGCTATGGCCACCTATTGCGGTCAAAATGTGGGGGCCTGTAAGCTGGACCGCCTGGGCCAGGGCGTGCGAGCCTGCTCCCTGCTGGGGCTGGGCTATGCGGTGCTGGCCTTTGCCGCCATGCTCCTGCTGGCACCCCAGTGCGCCATGCTCTTTCTGGACCCCAAGGAGCCCCAGCTGGAGCTGTTGGTGGGGCTGACCAGCCAGTATATCCGCACCCTCACCGCCTTTTTCTTCCCCCTGGCCTTGGTGAATATTGTCCGGTTCTCCATCCAGGGCATGGGCTACAGTGTCTTTGCTATTTTGGCGGGCGTGCTGGAGATGGGGGCCCGTACCGGGGTGGGCTGCCTGCTGGTGCCGGTGTTCGGCTATACCGCCGCCTGTTTTGCCTCCCCGGCGGCCTGGATCTGCGCGGACCTGTTTCTGGTTCCCGCCTGTGTGGCCTGCATCGCCCGGCTGCGCAAGCTCTACCCCAACCAGCCCGAGCAAATCCAACAGGCCCAGCAGTCCCGACCAGTCCGTGTGGGTGCCGGGCAATGATCCTCAGTACCCGCCCGGCAGCAGAAGCTGCCGGGTAGTTTTTTGCTGGGAGGAGGAAAGGTTAGGGTTGACTTTCTACTTTGAATGTGGTAAAACAGTTAGCGTTGTACTTCAACACTTTTAATCGATAAAGCGGAACATAGGAGGAATCCTTATGGAAGAACACAAGCTGCTTTCCCAGCAGGAACAGGAGGAGCTGGAAAAGAAAGCGCAAAAACTATTGGAGGAGAAGGATTCCGAGTCTCGGACCCGAACCTATTCCGGGCCCATGGGTACCCTGATTACCATTCTATTGTGCTTCTGGACCCTGTTCCAGCTGTACTTTAACACCTTCGGCGTGATCAGCGCGGTCAATCTCCGGGCCTTCCACTGTATTTTCTTGCTGTGCTTTACCTTTTTGCTCTACCCCACCTATAAGAAGGAGCGCCGCAGGCGCAGTTTACCCCCGGTGTGGGATCTAGCTTTGGTGGTGCTGACCATCGGGGCCTTTGGCTATCTGATTCTCAACTACACCCGTATTGCCCAAAACGGCGGGCGGGTGACAGATTTCGAGCTGATTCTTGCCGGTGTGGCTCTGGTGCTGGCCTTTGAGGCGGCCCGGCGGGCCTCCGGCAACCTGGCCATCCTGGCCCTCATTTTCCTGGCCTACAACTGGTTTGGCCAGTATCTACCCGGCCGGCTGGGCCACAATGGCTTTACCCTTAAACGGGTGCTGGTGACCCAGTTCTGGGGCACCCAGGGCCTGCTGGGCACCGGTATCGGGGTGTCGGCCACCTACATCTTCCTGTTTGTGGTCTTTGGCGCCTTTTTGAAGTACAGCGGATTTTCCAAGTTTATCAACGACTTCTCCCTGACCCTGGTGGGACGCACCCCCGGCGGTCCGGCCAAGGTGGCGGTGCTGGCCTCCGCCCTCATGGGCATGATTAACGGCTCCGCCATTGCCAACGTGGCCACCACTGGTACCATCACCATCCCCCTGATGAAGCAGACCGGCTACAAGAAGGAGTTTGCCGGGGCGGTGGAGGCGGTGGCCTCCACAGGCGGACAGTTCTGTCCCCCCATCATGGGAGCGGTGGGCTTTGTCATGGCGGAGTTTCTCAGCCTGAGCTATACTGCTGTCATGCTGGCGGCCATTATTCCCGCCTTTTTGTACTACCTGGGTCTGCTGTTTGCCGTCCACTTTGAGGCCAAACGGCTGGGGCTGTCGGGCCTGTCCAAGGAAAATATCCCCAACGCCATGAAGGTCCTTAAGGAGCAGGGCCACCTGATCATTCCCCTGGTGGTGCTCATCGCCCTGATGTGCGTGGGCTACACCCCCCTCTACGCCGCTGTTATCGCCATTTTCGCCACCATCGGCGCCAGCTGGCTGCAGAAGGACACCCGCATGACCTGGGACAAAATCGTGGCCGCCACTGTGGAGGGAGCCCGGGGGGCCATCTCTGTGGGTGTGTGCTGCGTGATCATCGGCGTGATCATCGGCACCGTTACCCTCACTAGCCTGGGCCTGAACATGGGCTACCTCATTTTGGCCATCGTGGACAACAGCAACATCTACATTACCGGCCTGCTGGTGATGATCATGTCCACCATCCTGGGCATGGGCGTGCCCGGCGTGGCCGCCTACGTCATTGTCCAGGCGGTGGCTGTCCCCGTCCTCATCGAGGTAGGGGTGCTGGATATCTCCGCTCATATGTTCTGCCTCATCTACGCATGCCTGTCCAATATCACCCCGCCGGTGGCCATGAGCAGCTATGTGGCCGCTGGCATTGCCGGGTCCAACCAGACCAAAACCGGCCTGTTGTCCGTGCGGCTGGGTCTCATCGGCTTTTTGATTCCCTTCTTCTTCCTGGATAACCCGGTGCTCCTCATCGGGGCCGACCCCAGCTTTACCGTCTGGGAGAGTATTTGGGCCATGATCACCGCCTCCATCGGCACGGTGGCCCTGGTGGGTGGACTGGAGGGCTGGTTTATCCGCCGGTGCAACTGGGGGGAGCGGCTGGTCCTCATTGCGGTGGCTCCCCTAATGCTTTACCCCGGCGCTCTCACCGACCTGGTGGGCCTTGGCGTGCTGATTGCCGTCATTGTCTTCCAGTGGCTGACCCGTCGTCCCGCGTCCCCTGCGTTGGGGAACGCCTGACATAGCATTTCATCCATTTGAAAAGGAGAGATTATTGTGAAAAAAGTTCTGTCTTTGGCCCTGTGCGCCGCTTTGGCGGTGAGCGCTCTGGCCGGCTGTGGCTCCAAGGGGAGCAGCTCTTCGGCCGGAACGTCCTCCGCTGCCGGCTCTTCCACCGGCTCCTCTGCCCAGAGCGGGGGAAGCCATGAGACCGTGACCATCAACTTCCCCACTGCCGACGCTTCCGGCGCTCTGTACGCCGTAGGCGCCGCCATTACCAACCTGTGGGACACGGAGATTGACTTTGTCAACGCCTCCAGCCAGGCCTCCAACGGCGGTATTGACAACCTGACCCAGGTCTCCGAGGGAGAGGCCCAGGTGTCCATCGCCATCTCCTCCAACTGCTACGAGTGCCTCAACGGCCAGAACAGCTTTGAGGGCTACGCCTACGACGACCTGAAGGTCATTGCTGGATTGTACTTCAACCCCAACCAGGTGGTGGTCACCGAGTCCTCCGGCATCGCTGACCTGGCTGGCGTGAAGGGCAAGCACTTCGCCGTGGCCGCCGCCGGCTCCTCTGTGGAGGGCGAGTGCCGCAACCATTTCACCGCCGCCGGCCTGAACTACCCCGATGACATCCAGGTGGAGTACATCGCCTTCAGCGATGCCGCCGACATGCTCTCCAACGGCACCATCGACGGCGCCTGGATCATGTCCGGCGCTCCCGCCGCTGCCGTGTCCCAGGCCCTGTCCTCCGGCTGCAAGCTGCTGAACATCAGCGACGAGGTCATCTCCACCCTGCAGCAGGACTACCCCTGGTACGCCCCCTACACCATCCCCGCCGGCACCTATCCCAACCAGGACGAGGATGTGCAGACCTCTGCCATTAAGATGGTGATGTTCTGCCGGGGCGACCTGGATGAGGAGACCGTCTATGAGCTGACAAAGGTGTTCTGGGAGAACATCGACTCTCTGGGCGAGTCTCAGGGCAACCTGAAGGGCCTGACCCCTGAGGCCGCGGTGCAGGACATTGCCAACCTGCCCCTCCATCCCGGCGCAGAGAAGTATTATAAGGAGATCGGTGTGCTGTAAGGCCCACAGGTCCCCAAACAAAACGCCCGGTCTCTTTTGTAAGAGACCGGGCGTTTTTGCCGTTTATCCTGGCAAAGGTGGAAAAGAAAAAGCCTGTTCTTCCCAAGGAAGGACAGGCTTTTAAGGTTTGTGTTCCGAATTAGTCGGTCACATAGGGCAGCAGGGCGATCTGACGGGCACGCTTGATGGCCTCGGTCAGCTGGCGCTGATGCATGGCGCAGGTGCCGGTGGTGCGGCGGGGAAGGATCTTCGCCCGCTCGGAAGTGAACCGGCGCAGCTTGGCGGCATCCTTGTAATCGATCTGCTCCACCTTGTCCACGCAGAAGGCGCAGACCTTACGGCGCTTGCGGCCGCGGGGGGCTTTGTTATCACGTTCCATAGCCATGGATTTAACCTCCTTTTACGACCATATACGGTCAAAGTTAGAACGGCAGCTCGCCGTCATCATCAGAAAGCTCGGCAAACTGGTCCCCGTCCGCGGGAGGGGCCCCATAGCCGGAGGGTGCCGCGGGGGCGGAATAACCGCCGGAGTAACCTCCCTGGCTGTAGCCGCCGGAATATCCGCCGCCTTCGCCATCCCGCTTGGAATCGCCGAAATATACGTTGTCGGCAACCACCTCGGCGCTGGTGCGCTTGTTGCCGTCCTTGTCGGTCCAGTCCCGCATCTGCAACCGGCCTTCCACCACAGCCATACGGCCCTTGGTGAAGAAACGGCTGACAAACTCGGCGGTGGAACGCCACGCCACCACATCAATCCAGTCGGTGGCCTTCTCGCCGGTGGACTTGTCCTTAAAGTCCCGGTCTACCGCCAGACGGAAAGACGCCACAGGGGTCCCGGTCTGGGTGCGCCGGAGCTCGGGGTCACGGGCCAGACGGCCCATGATGATAATTCGATTGAGCATTTTTGCTCCCCCTTACTGATCCTTGCAGACGATCATGGAACGCATGACGCCATCAGTGATCCGGAAGATACGATCCAGCTCAGCGGGGATAGCGGCGGCGGCGGTAAAGGTCATCAGGACATAGTAGCCTTCCATCAGATCGTTGATGGGATAGGCCAGACGGCGCTTGCCCCACTCGTCGATCTCGGAGACAGTACCGTTCGCCTCGACCACGGCCTTAAACTTCGCCACCAGGGCGGCGATCTGCTCCTCGTTCAGAGAGGGATCCAGAATGTAAACCGCCTCGTAGTTCGCGTTAATCTTTGCCATGTTTTGCACCTCCTTATGGACATATGGTCCCCGGAACACTAAGCCGGGAACAAGGATGTTGCCTGCTTGCATAGGAAGACAGGCTTAATTATTATACCGGAAACAGGGAAAATGTCAAGGAAAATCTGACTTCTTTTTTTCAAAACAGGAAAAAAACGGGGGCGTCCCAGAAAAAGGACGCCTCCCGGAGAGGGAATCTTATTGGGGCAGGGTCAGGTCGCCCTCCTTAATCCAGCCAATCCTGCGGAAGAACAGGCCGAAGGCCCAGCAGAGGATGGCGGGGAGGACAAAGGAAATGAGAATGAGACCTGCCCAGTCGAAGGAGGTAATGGAATCCTTGACCCCCATGGCCACGTCGTTGACCCAGCCGGCGTAGACGCCGATCTGGCCGACGAAGCCGCATGTTCCCATACCCGAGGCCACACCGCCGGAGGGATCGTTCATTTCCAGGTGGAATACACAGGTGGCCAGGGGGCCGGTGATGGCGGAGGTGAGGATGGCGGGCAGCCAGATCTTGGGGTTCTTCACAATGTTTGGCATCTGGAGCATGGAGGTACCCACCCCCTGGCTCACCAGGCCGCCCCACTTGTTCTCCCGGAAGGACATGACGGCAAAGCCCACCATATTGGCGCAGCAGCCTGCCACAGCTGCCCCGCCGGCCAGGCCGGTCAGGCCGATGGCCGCGCAGATGGCCGCCGAGGAGATGGGTAGAGTGAGGGCCACCCCGATGACCACCGACACCAGGATCCCCATCCAGAAGGGCTGGAGCACGGTGGCCCACTTGACGAAGTCGCCCACGGCGGAGGCGGCGGTGCCGATGGCGGGGGCCCACCAGGCCGACAGCACCACTCCGGTGAAGATGGTCACCAGGGGGGTCACCAGGATGTCCACCTTGGTCTCCTTGGACACCGCCTTGCCCACTTCGGCGGCGATGATGGCGATAAACAGCACCGCCAGCGGTCCGCCGGCCCCTTTGCCCCCGTCCAGGGTAGTAGAGCCCAGGGCGTTGGCGGCGTAGCCCACGGTGACCAGGGAGAAGAGCACCAGGGGGGTGGCCTGGAGGGCATAGCCGATGGCCACCGCCATGGCCGCCCCGCTCATAGCCGAGGCGTACCCTCCCATAGTCACCAGGAAGGGGATGCCCAGCTGGTCCCCCAGGGTATCCAGAATGGTGCCGATGAGCAGAGAGCAGAACAGGCCCTGGGCCATGGCTCCCAGAGCGTCAATGCCGTAGCGCTTGGCGGAAAAGACGATGTTTTTCCGCGCCAGAAATTCTTTCATAGGAATCCACCCACTTGTCCCTTTGTAAAATGAAATGATGTTTACAGGTGTCAAGACATATGTAAACATCATTTTAACCCGATTGGAGAATTTGTCAAGTAATTTTTATAGGGAGGCGGCGGGATAGAGCGGCTAAGGGGCGAAATCCTCTCTGAGCAGGATGCCCAGCTCCTCCAGAGCTTGGCATACCCGCTGGTAGGATTCCTGATCGGGGCAGGAGAGGGTGTGGAGATGGATGCCCTCGGTGAGCTGGGACAGGGGGGCGGCATCCTCCGACCGGCACCGGGCGATGAACTGACTGACCTGATAGCGGTTGGACAGCTGTAGGGGACCGGTGAGTTGGCCGTAGATGGGGTGCTCCACGATCACGTCCAGAACGGTGCAGCCCTGGTCCACCATGGTGTTGAGTTCAGCTTCCATGGCGGGGCCGTCGTGGCGCACCGCCACCTGCCGCACTAGACCAGAGGGAGAGCGCTGGATCATATAGCCCCGGGGGGTGGCGGCGATGTCCAGCCCGCCCGCCCGGAGCAGAGCAATATCTCCCACGATGATCTGTCGGCTGACCGAGTGCTCCCGGGCCAGGGTAGCCGCACTCACTGGGCCCTCCGCTCCCTCCAGCCGCCGGGCCACCGCCTGTCTGCGTTGCTGGGCGTCCATGGTACTCCCTCCTTTTGTCAAGTGACTTGTCATGACGCCAGTATACCACGGGAAACTCCGCCGGGCAACGGGGAAAGACGGGCTTTTTTCGGGAACTTGGCGGGAAACCTTGACTTTTTCCCTCTGGATTCATACAATAAAGAATACGAGTTTTCCAATCCATTCTATATTGAGATAAAGGACTGAAACGATATGGCTCAGAACCCCAACAAGAAGCAGGTGGAGCAGATCACCGATATGGAGGTGGACTTCGCCCAGTGGTACACCGACGTGTGCAAGAAGGCGGAGCTCATTGACTACTCCTCCATCAAGGGTATGTTTATCTACCGCCCCTATGGCTACGCCATCTGGGAGAACATCCAGGCCGAGCTGGACAAGAAGTTCAAGGAGACCGGCCACCAGAACGTGTATCTGCCCATGCTCATCCCCGAGTCCCTGCTCCAAAAGGAGAAGGACCATGTGGAGGGCTTTGCCCCCGAGTGCGCCTGGGTCACCATGGGCGGCAGCGAGAAGCTGGAGGAGCGCTACTGCATCCGGCCCACCTCCGAGACCCTGTTCTGCGAGCACTATAAGAACGTTATCCACTCCCACCGGGACCTGCCCAAGCTGTACAACCAGTGGTGCAGCGTGCTGCGCTGGGAGAAGACCTCCCGTCCCTTCCTGCGCCACCGGGAGTTTTTGTGGCAGGAGGGCCACACCATGCACGCCACCGAGGAGGAGGCCCGGGAAGAGACTCAGCGGATGCTGAACATCTACGCCGACTTTTTGGAAAACGTGCTGGCCATGCCGGTGGTAAAGGGCCGCAAGACAGAGAAGGAGAAGTTCAATGGCGCTGAGGAGACCTACACCGTGGAGTGCATGATGCACGACAAGAAGGCTCTCCAGTCGGGCACCAGCCACTACTTCGGCGATGGCTTTGCCCGGGCCTTTGATATCACCTTCACCGGCAGCGACAACCAGCTCCACTATCCCCACCAGACCTCCTGGGGCGTGTCCACCCGTATGATTGGCGGCATCATCATGACCCACGGCGACAACAACGGCCTGGTGCTGCCCCCCCGTATCGCTCCCATCCAGGCCATGGTCATCCCCGTGGCCCAGCACAAGGAGGGAGTCCTGGAGGCCGCCACCGATCTACTGGGTCGCCTGAAGGCCGCCGGGATCCGGGCGGATATGGACGTCTCCGACCAGTCCATGGGCTGGAAGGCCGCCCAGTATGAGATGAAGGGCGTGCCCCTGCGGGTGGAGATCGGCCCCAAGGACATGGAGAAGGGCCAGTGCTGTATCTGCCGCCGGGATTCTGGGGAGAAGATTTTCGTGCCTCTCAGCGAGCTGGAGACCGTGGTGCCCCAGCTGCTGGACGCCGTCCACGAGGGACTGTACCAGCGGGCCAAGAAGAACCTGGAGGAGCATACCAAAACCTGCCTGACCGTGGAGGAGGTCAAGACCTTCATGGAGACCGAGGGCGGCTTTGCCCGGACCATGTGGTGCGGGGACGAGGCGTGCGAGCTGAAGATGAAGGAGCTGGCCGGCGTGTCCTCCCGGTGCATGCCTTTCGCCCAGGAGAAGGTGTCCGACACCTGCGTGTGCTGCGGCAAACCCGCCAAGCACATGATCCTGTGGGGCGTGGCCTACTAAGAGTGAAAAAGAGAAAACAGCGGCAGGAGCCCAGGCTCCTGCCGCTGTTTTGATATAAAATACTTTATTCCAACTCCAGCCACCGCTCCAGGTCGTAGAGGTCCGGGGCGATGTGGACGGGGGAGTAGGAGGCAAAGTCCTCCGCCGGGGTAGTGCCGTTTAAGACCGCGCAGAAATCACAGCCGGCGTTTTGGGCGGCTCCGGCGTCCAGAACGGTGTCCCCGCAGAAGAGGGTCTCCTCCGGGCGGACGCCCAGCTGCTCCATGGTGTCCAGTAGGCCCTGGGGGTCGGGCTTGGGACGGTGGACGTGCTCACTGCCTGTGATGACCTCCAGGGTGTCCCGCACCCCCCAGCGGTCCATGATGATAGAGATAGTGTCCCCCCGCTTGGTGCTGACAATGGCACAGTGGATGCCCTGGTCCTTCAGCCCCCGAAGCAGTTCTACCGCCCCGGGAAAGAGCACCGTCTCCCGGCGCTGGCGCTCCTTGGCCACCGACAGGAACAGGGGACGGAACTGGGAGCGGTGCTCCGGGTCGTTGTCTCCAGTGAGCATGGTGTAGGCGTCCTCCAGAAGGTAGCCGATGGTGCCCCGCACCGTCTCCCGGTCGGGAATGGGCCAGCCCATCTCTTGAAAGGCAAACTGAAAGCCCGCCACAATGGAGTCGGTGGAGTCCCCTAAGGTATAGTCAAAGTCAAAGCAGACGGCTTGATATGGTTTCATGGCCAATCCCCCGCATGTTCTCTCATTCTGACGGATATCATAGCATAGGGGAGAGGTGCTGGCAAGGGGGAGGGTCAGCTCTCGTCCATGTTTCGCAGATAAGCCTCTGCTCCGTAGCGCAGGCAGCGCTGTAGCCGCCGTTCCCCCCGCTTGATGGTCCGGGAGACGGTGGATTTGTCCACTCCCAGCCGTTCTCCAATCTCCCGCATGTTCAGCCCCTCGGCGTAATACAGCAGCAGCACCTGCCGCTGCTTGGCGGTCACGTCCTCCCGCAGGGCCCGGATCAGGTTGCGCTTGAGACGGCTGATCTCCTGGCTGTTGTCGGCGGACATCTGCCGGGAGTAGACTGCCATGTCGGCGGCATATACTTTGCCCCGCCTATATCGTGTATTTGGCATTGCGGCGATACCCCCTGTCATAGTAGCGCTCGGTGAGTACGGCCAGCTCCCGGGCCTCCCGGAGCATGGTGGACAGCATATGGATGCGCTCCTGGAGCTGACAGCTCTCCTCTGGGTCCGCGCTGTGATCCAGCCGGTACTGCAACTGACAGATGCGCAGATCCAGAGCGTGGGCATGGGCCCGGTACTCCACAGACAATTCCCTCAGTGTCATGGCGATTCTTTATCCTCCTCTTTCTCAAACCGGGACAGGCATAAAGCACAGATCTGCCGTCCGTGCCACAGCCCGCCCCGATCTCCGTGGTATTGCTCCTGCCCGCACAGGGGACACAGCCACAAAGCCCCGGCCAACTGACTGTCCCGCAAGGCGGGCAGCAGGGTATGAAAACTCTCCTGCGTAAGTCCTCCCGCTCCTTTCTTTTCGCAGTAAGAATTTCAAAACTTTTTTGAAAAACTCCTTGACAACAAAATAGAACTTTGCTATAATATCCCTTGCTGTTGGACAGCCGTACTGAAGATGCTGGTGTAGCTCAGCCGGTAGAGCAGCTGATTTGTAATCAGCAGGTCGGGGGTTCGAATCCGTCCACCAGCTCCACAAGTTCATATTTGGAGGAGTTCCCGAGTGGCCAAAGGGGGCAGACTGTAAATCTGTTGCGTTTCGCTTCGGTGGTTCGAATCCACCCTCCTCCACCAATTGGAGCAAGTGATGATCCACTTGCTCCAATTTCTATTTGGCTGCCAAGCAGATATAGAACAAATGTTCTAAACATGACATAAGCATACTCCTGTTTACGGATTCTGTCAACCGACAGGAGGAGGGACTTTTCCGGGAAAAGACCGGGAAACGGGACTTTCGACCTGGAACGACAAAAACCCCCGCAGGCCTAGTGCCTGCGGGGGTTTTATCATCGGTCGCAGCGGAAATTAGAAATATTTCTTTACGCCGTCAGGGGCCAGGGAGGCGTCATCACTGATGGTGATGGTGAACTTGATATTATGAAGCTCGCCGAACTTGTTCAGCCAATCCAGGAACTTCTCAGTCTCCACATCGCACTCAGCGCCAACGATCTTGGTCAGGCTGTCGATGAAGATATGGGTAATATCATAGTTGCCGGCATACAGGCCGCTGATAAAGCCCTTGAGGGCGGTGTAATTGGCAATATCATACTGGCTGGACTCCACCAGGCGGATCTGATAATGGATATCGAAGGTGAGCTTGTTGCCCTTTTCGATGCAGACCACGTTTCCGTGCTCGGTCTGGACGGCGTTGTTGATCATTTCGATCATCTGCTTGGTCTTACCGGAGCCCTTCTTGCCCATGATAACTCGAATCATGTGTATCACTCCTTAAACGTTTGACGTAGGGAAGGTTCCCCTTGCTTGTATACACTTTACCATATTAGAGGTGCTTTTTCAACCTTGATGTTTGTGAATTTTTTGTGGCCGTTACAGCCGGGCTTCCAGCTCCGCCTTCAGGTCCTCGTAGCCGGGCTTGCCCAGCAGAGCGAACATGTTTTTCTTATAGGCCTCCACGCCGGGCTGATTGAAGGGGTTGACCTGGAGCAGGTAACCGGACAGACCGCACACGTACTCGAAGAAGTAGATCAGCCAGCCCACAGAGGTCTCTCCGATGGCGGGCAGCTGCAACAGGATGTTGGGCACTCCGCCGTCCACATGGGCCAGGATGACGCCCCGCATAGCCTTTTCCGCCACGAAGGACAGGGGTTTGCCGGACAGGAAGTTCAGCCCGTCAATGTTCTCCGGATCGTTGGGGATGAGGAACTCACCCTTGGGGGCAAAGTGAACCACCGTTTCAAACATGAGCCGCTCGCCCTCCTGGATATACTGGCCCATGGAGTGGAGGTCGGCAGTAAACTCCACGCTGGCGGGGAACAGGCCCTTGCCGTCCTTGCCCTCGCTCTCGCCGTAGAGCTGCTTCCACCACTCGGCGAAGAAGCGGAAGGGGGGCTCATAGCAGGCCAGCAGCTCCACCTTCTTGCCGCTTTCATACATGGCGTGGCGGGCAGCCGCATACTGCCAGGCGGGGTTGTCCAGACCGGGGACGGATAGCTCGTCCATGGCCTGACGGGCGCCGGACATGAGCGCTTCGATGTCGATACCAGCAGCGGCAATGGGCAGAAGGCCCACAGCGGTGAGGACGGAGTATCGGCCGCCTACAGCGTCAGGCACCACAAATTCCTCGTAGCCCTCTGCGTCAGCCAGCCCCTTCAGGGCACCCTTGTGGGCATCGGTGGTGGCGTAAATGCGCTCCCGGGCCCCTTCCTTGCCGTACTTTTGCTCCAGCATACCCTTGAAAATGCGGAAGGCCACAGCGGGCTCGGTGGTGGTGCCAGATTTGGAGATGACATTGACGGAGAAGTCCCGGTCGCCAATGAGGGCGATGAGCTCCAGCAGAGCATCGGTGGACAGGCCGTTGCCGGCAAAGTAGATGTCGGGAGTATTCTTTTTCTTCAGGTTGTAGTTAGGGGAGGCCAGCAGCTCGATGACGGCGCGGGCGCCCAGGTAGGAGCCGCCGATGCCGATGACTACCAGCACCTGGGACTGCTGCTGAATTTTCTTGGCGGCAGCCTGGATGCGGGCAAACTCCTCCTTATCGTAATCCCGGGGCAGGGTGACCCAGCCAGTGAAGTCGCCACCGGGGCCATTATGATTGGCCAGCATGGAAGCGGCCTGCTCCAAAGCGGCTTTCCGGCTGGCGGTAAAATCCTGGGGCAGGAAGGATGATAGTTTGGACAAATCAAGATTTAACATAAGGAAACTCCTCCAATCAAAGAATTAAATCTTATCCCGGAAGGCAGCCATATATGAGAGCAATGCAGGCTCCAACTGGTTTCAATTGGGGTGAGATAAGATTGGGATGTTGCCTTATCCCTATTATACCACAGCATGTCCTGGTTTTCATTGGAAAATTGCAAAATTAAAGGGGAGGAAGGGAAAAAAGAATTTCAAGTAGAGAACGAAAAAAGTGTTGACAAATAGGAAAAAATAAAGTACAATAACCTACGCTGTTCGGACGATTAGCTCAGCTGGTAGAGCATCCGCTTGACGTGCGGGAGGTCACAGGTTCAAGTCCTGTATCGTCCACCATAAAAACCGCTGTTTTCGGGAGAAAACAGCGGTTTTTTGTAACTTTTTGCTTGCTTTTTCAAATCAAGAGGCCATGCGTTTTTCGCATGACCACAGGTTCAGCCACAGACAGAGAAAATATGGGCCTCCGGAGGTGTTCTGCCTCCGGAGGCCCATTTGTGTATTACGCCGGATCGCCTTGGTCAACTTGTCAGGCCGCCCTGCTTCTGCCTCTCCTTCCCAGCGGCAATTTCCGCCTTCATCTCCCGAATCAGTTCGGCCAGCTTTTCCTCACACTCCGCCTCGGTTTTCGCATACACATTCCGGGCCATGCGCCTCCCGTTGACCTTGGGGGAGTAGCGACCCTCCCACAGGTGGTCGTTGATCTGGGAGATACACCCGGTGCCCGGTTTGCGGTACTTGCCCTTGACCGGCTGAAAGGCGGTTCTGCCGGGTGGTTTCGGCGCCTTCCCCTGCGGCGGTTCTCTCCCGGTGATGGCCCGGTCAATTTTGTCCGCCGCCTTCTGCCACATCTCGTCGGTGACATGGGCGTAGACATTCAACGTGGTGGCACTGGACACATGCCCGATGACTGTGGACAGGGTTTTCACGTCCATCCCGTGCTCCAGAGCGCTGGTGGCAAAGGTGTGGCGCAGATCGTGGAAGCGGATGGCGGGGCAGCCCACCCGCTTCAGTACGGCGGACAGCTTCTTCCGCACCGCGGTGGGGTCCCGCGGGGAGTCCCCTTTTCTGGGGGATGGGAACATCCACTGGGAGGTGACGCTCTGCCGGTACTGTTCCAATATCTTCAAGACGGGTGTGGGCAGGAGAATGCTCCGGCTGGAGGCCCGGGTCTTGGGTTGGGAGACCACCAGTTTTCCCCGGATACGCTGGACTTGCCGCTCTACTCGCAGCACCCCAGTCCGGAAATCCAGATCATCCCACCGGAGGGCCAGGATCTCGCCCCGGCGCAGGCCGGTGGTCAGCTCCAGCAGAAGGAGTTCAAAGCAGCCGTCCTCCTTGGCCTGGATTAGCAGGCGTTGGATCTCCTCTCCCGTCAGCACCTGCATCTCTTTGGGGCGTGTGACCGGCGCTTTGCAGGAGAGGGCGGGATTTTTCAAAATCAACCCCTGGGCCACCGCCTGATCCAGCGCCATCCGGCAGGTCACATGACAGCTCTTTACCATCCGGTCGGACAGTCCGGGGCCGTATTGTTCTACCCGCAGGAGCCGGCCCCCTTCCTTCAGCCGGTTATAGAACTGCTGGAGATCCGCCGCGGTCAGTTTGGCCAGAGGGATGGAACCCAGCTCTGGGATGATGTGCTGGTAGATGCGGTTTTCATAGTCCGCCTGGGTCTTGGGACGAATTTGGGGTTTGCACTCCCTCTGATACCAGTGATCCAGCCAGGTACCGAAAGTCATGTCCCCTTTGGGCTTCTCCGGCTTTTGTTCCTGGAGGCTGGCCTTCAATGCTTTCAGCTTTGCACTGCACTCCGATTTGGTTTTTGCCAGTACGTTTTTCGTTTTGGGGCGCCCTTTTTCATCGTAGCCCACCACGACCCGGCCTTCCCAGCGGCCGTCTTTTCTCAGGTGGAGGCTGCCGTCGCCCCGTTTCCTTCGTTTTGCCATAAGGTCAGCTCATCTCCTAACCACTCTGTTATCACATTTCCAACGATCTCAGCGGCGTTTCGGTGCATATCTCCGGTGACATGGGTGTAGGTATCCAGGGTAAAGCTGGCCTTGGTGTGGCCCAGAATGCCGGAGAGGGTCTTGGCGTCCACTCCGGAGGCCAGGGCGTGGGTAGCGAACGTGTGCCTCAGATCATGGAACCGAAGGCTGGGCAGTTCAGCCTGGTTCAGCAGTTCTTTGAGCCTGCGGTATGCGCTGTTGGGATTTACTGGCCGCTCCGGGCGGAGGGGATCTGAAAAGATCCACTGAGTCAGAGCTGCTGTCTTCCGTTCCTTCAGAAGTTGGGTGGTGCTGTAAGGAAGCAGAATTGTCCGCTGTCCCGCATAGGTCTTGGTCTCTCCTGCCTCCAGAGTTCCACCCTTTCGGGCGTGGATGGTGCGGCGCACCTTTAAGGTCCCAACGTCGCTGTCAAAATCCTCCCATTTTAGGCCGCACAGCTCTCCCCGGCGCAGGCCGGTGGTCAGCTCGGTATAGAAGAAGTCGTGCCAGATGGGGTCGAATCGAATTGCGCACAGGAATTTTTCCAGCTGGTCGTGGGTAAGTACCCGCTTGGGTGTGTTTGGCACGCTGGGCGGAGTTACTTTTTCTGCGGGATTGAAGGGGATCAGGCCCTCGTCCGCTGCCGTTTTCAATGCGTGGTGGAGGGTGGTGTGGATTCCCCGGACGGTGGCCGGAGCCAGCCCAGGCCCACAGTTCTGGCGGGGGAGTTTGCGCCCTCGTTCCAGGAGAAGCTGATACAGTTCCCGCAGGTCATCAGATGTCAGTTTTATCAATAGCTTTTCCCCCAGGTATGGCTTCACATGGTTGTCCATGTCCTTCCGGTATCCCTCCAGGGTGCCGGGGCGGACCGTTCCTGTCATGTGCTTCTCCAGCCATTCATCGAGCCACTGTGCCAGTGTCATTTTGCTCTGTTCTGTGAGCTCCACACCTTGGAACGCATCAATATTTTGCCGGAGCTTAGTTGTCAGTTCTTTCTGGGTATCTGCGTAGATATATCGGAAGATGGAATCCCCGTTGCCCTTGTGGCCTACCACGATGCGGCCCTCCCAACGGCCGTCCTCCCGTTTCCGAACCATGCCGTCGCCGGATGGACGTCTCTTTCCCATAAGCTATCCCTCCTCCCGATACATCGTCAGGCTTCCGTCGTCCTCATCCAGGGCCTCCATAGCCATTCTCATCCCCAGCCGGAACCCCAGGATGAAGTGCTCCAGAGCCATGGTGCTGTTGATTTCATTCTCGGCGTTGAGGAGCCGGAGCAGCAGAGTTTTCTTCTCTCCCTCCAACTGGGCAGTGAGCTTCTCCTCACACTGCTCTGCCCGGTCCATTGCGTCTGCTAGAACGGAGCCAGGTGTGATGTCTTGCTCATTGGGTGTGATCTTTCCAAAGTACAGATTCTCCAGGGTGTCTCGCATGTGTGCCGCCTCCTTTCTAACGACACAACATACCACAGAAAACAGAAATAGCCAGTGGTACGGCGCACAATTATCAAACTGTTATCATTTGGGCGCTCTGCCGCCGCATTCATTGTTAACAGCGTCGCAATCTCAAAGCTGGGGCAGATCGGAAGAAAGATATTCTTCTCATCTTTAGCCCCACGTGTCTTTATGCAGATACATGGTTACTTCGTACCTGCGCCCCTTGCAACTGAGACGGTCTTATGCTACAATGCAGGCACAAAGAACCTGATTCGCGGGAGGGATAAACATGTCTGACTCCATTGAACGCTCCATTCGGACAGCGGAGCTTTCCCTGAGAATGGAGGGGTTTTCTGTTACGGACGTCTGTAAGGAACTTTGCCGCAAGCTGCTGGCTGGGGAGATCACGCTGCAGGAATATCTGACGCAAGTGATTTCAGGCGAAGGGAAGGCCTGATATGGCGTACAGTATAGACGCGCTTACAGAGGACTGCTATCCAGGGACGACCTGCCTAATCAATAAACTAGGGATTCAGGATGAGGAGAAACTGGCGGAGACCGAAGCGGCTATTGTTTTGGGCAAGGCCAGTTTGCTGGATCAGCAGCCGATGGCAGGTGCATTTGATTTTGCACATTACAAATCTATCCATCATTTTTTGTTTTGCGATCTCTACAATTGGGCAGGGCAGATACGTACGATCAAGATTTCAAAAAAGGGAACGGTTTTTGTTCCTGCTGCTGAGATTCCGTCGTGTGCGGATGCGTGTTTTTCTCGGTTAGCTACCTTTACCGATGAAGGCCTTTCTCATCAGGAATTCATCGAGGCGATTGCGGATTTTTACAATACGATCAATATGCTGCACCCATTCCGAGAGGGAAACGGAAGAACCCAGCGGCTCTTTTTTACCCAGTGGATTCGTCACTTAGGCTATGAGTTTGATTTGTCTGATGTCGACCCGGATGAGTTCATGATCGCAACAATTTACGCAGCGCAAGGAGTGATGGATCCATTGATCGAGTTTTTTGCGCAAAAGCTCCAAGGGCCAACCATGGGATTAGATATGACATTTCGATAGGAATTTGAGTACCGAACAGTCCTGTTACTGTACGGTACTTTATTATTTTATGGTCATACCACCCCAGGTTTGAATCAGTTCCTCCTCGTGGTCATCCGGCTTGTGGCCCATGGCGATCTTCTTCTCCTGGATTTTTCTTCGAAGTTTGCGGTCGACATGGAGGCTAGCGCCAGATCGGGGTAGAGAGCGATCCTCAAAGATCCGGATCATATGGTAGAGCAGGCGGGTGGCCGACAGCATAACGGAGGGCGGACGGAGGTCACTCTGCCGTTCCAGGAAGAACTGAGCGTACTGGTTTTCCTGGGCGGCGGAGCGGCTGAACCAGTTCATCGCCTGGGTCTGGTCGTGAGTCATGCCCTGTCCTGTCAGGTACAACTTGCCCAGCATATACTGGGCATACTGGTTGTCCGCTTCTGCAGATTGTGTGAACCAATCTACCGCTTTGGCGGTATCTTTAGTCAGCACCTTGCCGGTCAGATACTCCTTTCCCAGCCAGTAGGCGGCCCAGGAATTTCCCTGGGCCGCCGCTTCTTTCAGCCAGCGGATGCCCTCGTCCGGGTCTCGGACTTCGGGATCGTCAGAGAGAAGCAGTTTCCCCAGAGCATACTGTGCCTCCGGAAGGTTTTGCTTGGCCGCTTGAACGAGCCAGTGCTTCGTCCTCCGGCTGTCCGGAATCAGCAGAGGACCATCCCGATAGAGTAGGCCCATCAGGTACTGGGCGTGGGTATCTCCTCGTTCCGCCAGCCGCTCCAATTCCTCCGTCGCGCCGTCCCGGTCGGCCAGGGGGAGGGTGTCGTCCTGAATAATCTGCCGCAGTTCCCAGCAGGCATAGGACTCGCCTCGCACTTGCTCCGGTTCGTCATGGCCGGTCAGGTCAGCGCCCTCGAAGGTGATATCCCCCAACCGTATCCGCTCCGCCTCCTGGATGACAGCGTTCTTGATCTGACGGAACTCTTTCTCCTGAGACAGCTTTTTCTTTTCTTTGGGCTTGTCGTGGTAGTAGCTGTCAACTTCATTTTGGAGAGCGCGCCACTGGTCGTAGCACTCACGGACCACCGGCAGCTCCTCCAGCTTATCCACGATTTCGTCTACGGTTTTCTTCACCGGCTTGGGGAGGTAGCCGTAGGACTTCTTGCCCTTGACCGTCTCCAGCTGCGTGGCCAGCTGTTCCATCTTCTGCTCGATCTCAGGAGCCGAGTAGGTGCTCTGTGACATCTCACGGGTCAGACGTCGAATGGCCCTGCGTGCCTCCCGCACCAACTCATCTCGCGACTGAGATTTCTGCTCATAGGTGTGCAGCATCTCCTGTTGGAAGATCTGATTGGTCAGCGTTGACTTGATCTTTTGGATGCCCTCCCGCGTCAGATAGGCTTCACCTGGCACCGTCGACCACGCCATCATATGGACATGGGGATGCTCGCTCTCATCATGGAAGGCGGCGTACCAGCGGAAGTTTCCCGGAGAAATATTCATCGCTGCGGCGATGTCATTGCGGTTAGCCCGGAGCAGGTTCCGCCACGCCCTGGCATTGTCGTAGCCAAGGCGGGCGGCGTCCTCGCGCTTCAGGGAGAGGATGTGCGTCCACACATTTCCGGTGTAGTGATCCAGTTCGTCCATAGCTTTTGCCAAGTCCACACTGTCCTCGTCACTGAACAGACCGTGATTGCCTAATCGTTCCGCTCTGGGCCGAGTAGCGATGTACTTCATGTAGCCCTCCGACTGCTGCACCGCCGGCCAGTTTTCCTCCAGTGACCTGGAGATGAACGCAGAGGCGTTGGATTTTGTTGGTTTGGTTTTGCAGTCGGAGTACTCATCCAACTCTTTGCTATCAGGAAAATCCTTCACCAATTTTGTGATGAGCTGCTCCTGCTTTCTTGTGGGCGGACGGTCATCCGGAAGCAACTCCACACGCTCCCGTGTCCCAATGTATCGCAGGTATCCACTGACAGAACTGCCGTTGCCGCACTTCAGGTAGGGACTTTTCATAATCAGTCGAGCCACTCATCGTCCTCCTCCCAGGCTCCCCGCACCCGCTGTTCCAGTGAGATGCGGCCGTTGGTCTTTTTCACATTCTGCACGCTCTCCGCCCGCCGGCGGCGGAGGTCCTCGTCACCAAATTGATAGGTGTCCGCCAAGATACCGGCCACCATGTCCTGTTCCACTGCTTGACGAAAGGCGATGGAGGACAGCCGCTCCTCCAACTGTCCCAGCCGTCCATCCAGATAGGACTTGATGGAGGTGGGAAGGAACAGTCCAGCGCTGTTGGCGCTGAGGTAGTCCAAGTAAAAGTCCACCGCCCGCGCGATGAAGGCGGTCATGCTCCGGCTCCCGTCCTCCTGATACCGACGCTCCAGGATGGCTTTCTTCTCCGGGGAGAGGTAGAAGGCGAATTTCTCTTTTCTGCCCATAAACTGCTCCTTTCCGGGGGTTGACCCCTGTTTTTTCCTTGTGACAGTAGGGGTTTGGGGATCATGACCGCAAACGTGATCCCCGCCTGCTGTTTTTGACCCCACTTTTGATACACCGCAAAACCCTCGTAACGACCCGCACTGCGGGGCGAAGTGACCGGCCGGAGGTGCCACCGGCGACCCCAGGCCTTTATCCTGCTTTTCCTTTCGTCCCTCTTACCTCCTCCAGAACCGGCTCAAAACCGGCCGATAACCCAGGGAGGAGATCATCTCCCCGCTCCCCAGGTGGCCTGGCCATACAGCAGCCTATATGCGGTCACGTGGGTGCTTCCTCTGTCGCCCGTTGGTGCTCACCTGGCGATTCCAATCTGTCTAACTGCTGCTGATAAAACGCATCCGTGGCCTGTTGAATAGGTAGAATCGTATAGAGATTATTGCCGTTCTGTTTCATCCCATGCCGGTCGATATAGCTGGTGCGTTCCACCGTGATGAGTTGCTTATCAGAGATCGTAGTGATGTGTTTCATCACAGTATTGACAGACAGACCGGTAGTCTCTGCGATGGTGCTATAGCTGGGATGACACTGGTGAGAGCGGCGGTCCTCACAGCACAGCAGGTAGGCGTAGACCGTGATGGCTCCGTGACTAAGATTCAGATAAAAGACTTCATCCGGAAGAGTGAAAAAATTCCCTGCCGTGGGCGGCGTCCAGGTTGGGAGTAGATTACTGGTCATGAGACCCCGGTCGACCAGAATGTCCACTTGCAGCTCCGCCATCTTGACACTCATTTTTGTGCGCATAGCAAGCTCTCTTATGGCAGGCACACCATGGATCTTCCGGCAGGAGCGGTACTGGAGATAGGCCAGAATGGCAAATGCTTGAGGCTTCAGTTTTTGTACCCAGATGTCGTTGGGCAGCGGGAAACGATACGTACTCGGATGGCGCGGTATGGTAAGCGGATTCATTGATGGCCACCTCCCTGTGTGTGCGCGGATACCCACTGAATGAATTGTTCTTTGGGAACGACCATTCGACTGCCAATCCTCAGAGTGGGGAACCCTTCTGTGTGCATGAGTTCATAGGTGCTGGAGGATGACACTCCGAGAACCTTTGACACGGTATTCGAGTTGAGAAACAGGGGAAGGGCATCATAACTTCTGTAGACAGACTCTTTCATGTGTACCTCCGATTGATTTTTTAAACTTTACCTGATACAATGATAGCAGAGACAGAAGAGGCGTTCAATCGTTTTGAGGTGGATCAGGTAAATCTCAAAAGTTGATCGGGTACAGACAGGAGGGCATATGGTAGGCGAGACATTTGATAGTGGGCAGGTTTTTACAGAGGCTGTAGATGATTTTACAGCGTTGTTCTATAGTGACCGTGTTTTTATTGGAGCGCGGGAATACCCAATTGGTCAGTGTGTTGTGGATATCCTGAACCTAGAGGAATCCGAGTTATTTCGGATCGATCAGATACTGATGGAATTTTTTCATACCGTGCAGGAAGTATGGGAACAAGATACTGAGAAGTCAGTACTTCGGGCACAGAAAAAATTGCAGGATGTATGGAATTTGGTATCTGTGCTACCGGTCTATCGGGACTTGAATATTGACTGGTTGCATCCAGTGGCACAAAACGCCCCCTTGTTAGAAAAGCTATGGAGCCGAATTCGGTATCTGACTGTAGAAGGAAGAGCCGGAGTAGACGAGAACCTACGTAAGCTTATGGGTGTCAATGAGCTCCTGCGTACATTTCAGAAACAGATTTCTCTGATGCTGGACGGATACTTTGAATCGCTGGAGCGGAGAAATCCGGAATCTTACGCTGTGGGAGTCTTTCAATTTTACAGCGATATTATGACGGCAGAGCTTTTGGAACGTGGCACGTGTGAGCTCGATCACAGTTTTCCAATCAAGGTGCAGTTTGTGCCGATGCTGTCCCCAGTAGGTGAGGACAAGGTCATTTTAGCGGAGCGGACCAGATTTTCTGCTCTTCTGGATTTCTTGGAGGTGGAGTTCTTTCGGGGACTTTCGGTGGGCAATGTCCCCCGGCGCTGCCACAACTGCGGGAAATATTTTCTGCTTACAGCGGGTTATAACACCTGTTACTGCAATAACATTGCGCCAGGTGAGACAGAGCGCACCTGCCGGAAAGTGGGAGCCCATCGTAAGGAGGCTAGGGACAGGGCTGGCCGCACGCCGGCGCAGATAGAATATGACCGAGCATACAATCGTTTGAAGCAGAGAAAAAATCGGAAGAAGATTACCATAGATGAGTGGAACGTAGCTGTGGCTAAGGCGCAGGGATTGTTGGAGCGGTCTGAGAGAGGGGAGTTAGCGGATGAGGAACTAAAACAGCAATTGGATAAGTTATAAGAGAAATGCCGGTGGGATACTCCTCCACCGGCATTTCTTTGTTTCAGTGTATCATATTTAAACCTGTGTCTGTTTCTTACATCCAAGCAAAGCGCCCCTTTTGCAAGTACAGTATGTGTGTTTGGGTCCTCAAAATTAGGATCAAGCAGGCATGAAGGAACATACTATGGAACTATACATGCTTCCTATTAGTACAGGGTATAGAAGTATTCTTTGGAAAGAATTTGAAGATGTGGGTGAAGAATTGCTGCTGCAACCGGGAAGCCCGGACGGGAGGCGCTTTGGAGCATACCCTTAACTTCTGAAAGCATTAAATGAGGGGCAAGGGCTCTTGGATTGGCGACTCCTTGGTCCATATCGTTTTGACGATTGTATGAGGATGACTCAAACGCTCAGTTGTTGAATTAGGAGGCCCATGTTATAATAAAAATATATTTGAAAATATTTCCCGATTGGCAACAAAGCGAGGAAACATTGGAGTACGTATAATCATTCAAGAAAAGCGGGGTGACCTCCATGACTCCTGAACAAAAAGCGCGTGAGGCAATTGATCAGAGACTCATTCAGTCCGGTTGGATTTTGCAGGATATGCGGCAGCTCAATCCAATGGCTGCTCCCGGCGTAGCGGTGCGGGAATTTCCCACCAGCACCGGGCCGGTGGATTATGCGCTTTTTATAGATGGCATCCCAATCGGAGTTGTGGAGGCCAAGGCAGATGAAAAAGGCGAAAATATCACCACGGCTGAGGCGCAGTCCAGCCGGTACGCCAGGAGTACCTTCAAGTGGGTCAAGACAGACTACCGCATCCGGTTTGCCTATGAAGCCACGGGAAAGCTGACTCGTTTTACCGATTACAAAGACCAGAAATACCGCTCCCGCCGCATCTTCAGCTTCCACCGCCCAGAGAGCCTGCGGGAGCTACTGAGGCAGGGCGACACCATCCGCAACAACATGAAGCATTTTCCACCCCTGGACACCTCCGGGTTCCGGGATTGTCAGATCACTGCGATCCGCAATCTGGAGCAGTCCTTCGGTGAGAACCGCCCCAGGGCGCTGATTCAGATGGCCACCGGCGCGGGCAAGACGTTTACCGCCATTACTGCCGTGTACCGTCTTCTGAAATACGCCAAGATCAACCGGGTGTTGTTCCTGGTAGACACCAAGGGCCTGGGGGAACAGGCGGAGCGGGAGTTCCTGGCTTACCGCCCCAATGATGACAACCGCTCGTTCTCTCAAATCTATGGGGTAAGGCGGCTGAAAAGCTCATACATCCCCAACGATGTGCAGGTGTGCATCAGTACCATCCAGCGGATGTATTCCATCCTGCGGGGAGAGGAACTGGACGAGTCGGCGGAGCAGACATCCCTCAACGAACTGACAACAGCGGACCGCCAGCCGGTCAAAGAGGTGGTATATAACGAGAAATACCCGCCGGAATTCTTTGACTGCATCATCATTGACGAGTGTCACCGATCCATCTACAATGTGTGGCAGCAGGTGCTGGACTACTTCGACGCCTTCCTGATTGGCCTGACCGCCACGCCGGACAAGCGCACCTTTGCCTTCTTCAACGAAAATGTGGTCAGTGAGTACCCCCGGGAGCAGGCCATTATCGACGGCGTCAACGTAGGGGAGGATATCTTCCTCATTGAGACGCAGGTGACCCAGAGCGGCGCCCACATCATGAAGCAGATGATTGAGTACCGAAACCGCCTCTCCCGGGAGAAGCGTTGGAAGCAGATGGACGAGGACGTAGATTACCGCCCCGCCCAGCTGGACCGGGATATTGTCAACCCCAGCCAGATCCGCACGGTGATTCGCTCCTTCCGGGAGAACCTGTTTTCCAAACTGTTCCCCCGCAGAAGGGAAGTTCCCAAAACATTGATCTTTGCCAAGACGGACAGCCACGCGGACGACATTGTGCAGATCGTCCGGGAGGAGTTCGGGGAGGGCAACGAGTTCTGCCAGAAGATCACCTACTCCGCCCAGGACCCGGAGGGCGTGCTCAGCAGCTTTCGCAACAGCTACAATCCCCGCATTGCCGTCACAGTGGACATGATCGCCACCGGCACCGACGTAAAGCCCATCGAGTGCCTGATCTTCATGCGGGACGTGCGTAGCCGGAACTATTTTGAACAGATGAAGGGCCGGGGCACCCGCGTCCTCAGCAAGGACGATCTGCAGAAGGTCACGCCCTCGGCCACGGAGAATAAGGACCACTTTGTCATTGTGGACGCTGTGGGGGTTACTACCTCCAAGAAGTCGGACACCCGTGTCCTGGAACGCAAGCCCTCTGTCTCTTTGAAAGAACTGATGCTGAATGTGGCGCTGGGAGCCCGGGACGAAAATACCCTCACCTCCCTGGCCGGACGGATCATCCGCCTGAACAGTCAGATGTCGCCCGGCGAGCGGAAGGAGTTTACGGAGGTGGTGGGCCTGCCCGCCAACAAACTGGCGGAGGAGCTACTGGACGCCTTTGACGAGGATGTGCTCACCGCCGCGGCTCGGGAGAAATTCCACACACAGGAGCCTACCGCGGAGCAGGTGCAGTCCGTCCAAAAGGAGGCGGCGGCACAGACGGCCGCTCCCTTCTGCCGGCCGGAGGTGCGGGATTTCATCGAAAACGTCCGCCGTAGCCACGAGCAGATCATCGACAACACCAACCCGGACACGGTGCTCTTTGCCGGGTTCGACGCCCAGAAGGAGCAGACCGCCCAGCGGGTGATCCAGACTTTCCGTGACTTTATCCAGGAGCACAAGGACGAGATCATCGCCCTGCGCATCCTGTACAGCCAGACCTATCAGGACCGGCCCATGGTTCTGGAAAAGCTGAAAGCCCTGTATGAGAAGCTGCGGGAGAAAGGGGTCACCCTGGAGCGGCTGTGGGACTGCTATGCCATTCAGAAGCCGGAGAAGGTGAAGCAGACCAGTGCAGTGCGCCAGCTGGCCGATCTGGTGTCCCTGGTGCGGTTCGAGATGGGGGAGGCGGACAGCCTCCAGCCCTTTGCAGACAAGGTGAACTATAACTTCCAGCAGTGGACCTTCCGCCGCAACGCCGGCGCGGTCCACTTTACCCCGGAGCAGATGGAGTGGCTCCAGCTGGTGAAGGACCACATTGCCACCTCTTTGAGCATTCAGAAGGAGGATCTGGACCTGAGCCCCTTCGACCGCAGGGGCGGCCTGGGGCGGTTCTATCAGGTGTTCGGGGACAAGTATGAGGAGATTTTGTGGGAAATGAATCGGGAATTGGTGGCGTAATAAAATTAAATTTAGGACGGTAATAATGGTAAAAAAGTGGAGTGATGTACTTACAATCGTAAGTGGAAAAAATCAAAAGACCGTTGTTTCCTCTGGCGGAAAGTATCCCATATATGGAAGCGGCGGAATAATGGGATACGCAAGCAATTACTTGTGTGAAGCGGGGACGACGATTGTTGGTCGAAAAGGTACGATCAATAAACCAATTTTCGTAAATGAACCCTTTTGGAATGTTGATACTGCGTTTGGAATTTCACCAGGAAATGAATTGCACCCTAAATACTTGTATTATTTTTGTTGTTCATTTAATTTTAAAGAATTGGACAAATCAACTACAATACCGAGCCTTGCGAAAAGAGATTTGCTTCAAATCGAGATGCCTGTTCCTTCTTTGAGTGAGCAGGAGCGCATAGTCTCCAAAATCGAGGAGCTGTTTTCCAAACTGGACGCCAGCGTGGCGGAACTGAAAACCGCAAAGGAAAAGCTGAAGGTCTACCGGCAGGCGGTGCTGAAAGAGGCGTTTAGATGTGCTGAAAGTTTTGTCCCATTTGGTAACATTACGGATGCCAGATTAGGGAAGATGCTCGATAAGGAGAAAAATACTGGAACGCCACAACGCTACTTACGAAATATTAATGTACGATGGTTTAATTTTGACCTATCTGATTTGTTGGAAATGCGTATTGGTTTGGATGAAATAGAGAAATATTCTATTCAATATGGTGATCTTGTGATTTGTGAGGGGGGAGAACCGGGGCGTTGCGCTGTGTGGGAAGAACAGGAGCCTATTTTCTATCAAAAGGCTCTTCATCGCGTCCGTTTTACAGATGGGTCTAATCCTAAATTTTATATGTATTACTTGTGGTTTGCAGCTCAGACAGGGCAACTAAAGCGTTTTTTTACGGGGACTGGAATTAAGCATTTAACCGGACAATCACTTGTGAAAGTGCCTGTTCCGAGTGCTGATAAGAATACACAGGATCATGCAGTATCAGAAATTGAATTTCGGTTATCTGTTTGTGACAGCATCGAACAGACCGTTGACACTTCCTTGCAGAAAGCAGAAGCCCTGCGGCAGAGTATTTTGAAACAAGCCTTTGAGGGAGGAATATAATTATGTCGTTTATTATTACCGTACACACCAATGAAGGTATTATTATGGCAAGTGACAGCAGGACAACATATACAAATACTTCAAGAGAAAAAGACGGAACCGTTATACAGAGGATTGGGGTTCAAATTACAGACACTACATATAAAACATTTGTATGCAATTCAAAGATTGGGCTTTCAACTTGCGGAACGGCTTCCATTAATGCTATGCCAATTGCAGGATTTATAGAGGATTTTATTGCTCAAAAAATAACGGAAGAAAGTTCAGTTGAAGAAGTAGCACAAGAACTCTTGGCGTTTTTTGCTCAATATACTCCGCTACCAGGAACTAACTTTGTTGTAGCTGGCTATAATAAAGACGATTTAAAGCAACATATTAGCAGAGTTTATATTGCCACGAAGCAAATTGTTCCAATTGCTATAAATGCACCAGGAGTTGTTTGGGACGGTGAAACGGATACATTGATGCGTCTTGTTCAAAATGTTGCCCTAAAAAAACAAGAGAATACATATTCGGATTTGGTTTTCTATCCAATAGGGTATAATTACTTTACTCTTCAAGATGCAATTAATTTTGCAGAATATGCTGTTGATGTTACCATAAAAACAATGGCCTTCAAAGATTGTGTTAAAACTGTAGGTGGCCCTATTGATATATTAGCAATCAAACCAAGTGGTGCGTTCTGGATTCAGAGAAAAGAATTACACGCATGAAAGGAATGCTTATGCCTGACCAAACCTCAACCATCATCTCCAAAGTCTGGGGGATGTGCGGCCCTCTGCGGGACGACGGCGTGTCCTACGGCGACTACCTGGAGCAGCTTACATACCTGATTTTTCTGAAAATGTCCGACGAGTACGCAAAACCACCCTACAAGCGGGAGACCGGTATCCCCGCCGGCTGCGGCTGGTCGGATATGAACACCTTGAAAGGCGCGGAACTGGAGAGCAAGTACAAATCCATCCTGGAGACACTGGGGGAGCAGGGCGGCACCCTGGGCAAGATCTTTCAGGGGGCGGTCAACAAGATCAGCAACGCCGCCATTCTCTACCGCATCGTCCAGATGATCGACAAGGAAAACTGGGTATCTATGTCCACCGACGTGAAGGGCGAGATCTACGAGGGCCTGCTGCAAAAGAACGCCGAGGACGTGAAAAGCGGTGCGGGCCAGTACTTCACGCCCCGGCCGCTGATCCGGGCCATGGTGGAGTGCATCCGACCGGAACCCAGGAAAACCATCGCCGACCCCTGCTGCGGCAGCGGCGGCTTCCTGCTGGCGGCCCAAAGCTACCTGTCCGACCCCAAGCACTATACCCTGGACCGGGAGGCCAAGGAGTTTTTGAAGCGGGACACCTTCCGGGGCTGGGAGATCGTGCCCACCACATTCAAGATGAGCCTGATGAACCTCTTTCTCCACAACATCGGCGACCTGTACGGGGAGGTCCCCATCACTCTCGGGGACGCCTTGCTCACCGACCCGGGGGAGCGGTTCGACTATGTGCTCACTAATCCTCCCTTCGGGAAAAAGTCCTCCCTCACCTTCACCAATGAGGAGGGGGAGCAGGAGGAAGAGGACCTGGTCTACAACCGGCAGGATTTCTGGACCACCAGCTCCAACAAGCAGCTCAACTTCCTCCAGCACATCAACACCCTTCTGAAAGCCACCGGAAAGGCGGCGGTGGTGGTGCCGGACAATGTGCTCTTTGAGGGCGGAGCCGGGGAGACTATCCGGAAGAAACTGCTGGAGACCTGCGACCTCCACACCATTCTCCGACTGCCCACCGGAATCTTCTACAAGCCCGGCGTCAAAGCAAATGTGATTTTCTTCGACAAACGCCCCGCCAGCCCGGAGCGGCAGACCAAGGAAGTCTGGTTCTACGATCTGCGGACCAATCTGCACTTTACCCTGAAACAGCACCCAATGACCTATGAGGATTTGAAAGACTTCATCCGGTGCTACCACCCGGAAAACCGCTATGAGCGCCACGAGACCTGGAGCCAGGACAACCCGGATGGCCGCTGGCGGCGGTTTACCGCCGAGGAGATCCTCAATCGGGACAAAACCAGCCTGGATATCTTTTGGATCAAGGACAAGGCTCTGGCTGATTTGGACAACCTGCCGGCCCCGGAGGAACTGGCGGAGGACATCCTGGAAAACCTCCAGTCGGCCATGGATGGATTCAGCGAGCTGCTGGATGCGCTGAAACAATGACAATTGCAGGCCTATCTGCCAAGTTCATATCATCGTATCACGATTAACACCATCGCAAAAACACTCGAATAACACACGCGTGTGTTTTCTTTGTTGACAAAAACACACGCGTGTGTTATTGTGCGTTTAAAGGATGTGATTGCATTGAACATTGGTTTTCGGGAAGATATGACGCATGAGTTCAAAAGTGATCGAAAGAAGTTGGCGGATCAAGAAATCATCGATGCAGTGGTTGCATTTGCCAATACCGATGGAGGAGATCTTTACCTTGGGGTAGAGGATGATGGCGAGATCACGGGATTGCATAAAGAACATTCGGATATTACTCGTTTGGCCGCTTTTATTGCCAATAAAACTGTCCCACCGGTCCCGGCCCGATGCGAAATTTTAGATCTGGAAAAGCCAATTCTAAAAATCTCTGTCCCCCGCCGTACCAGTATTACCGCATCGTCTTCCGGGAAAATGCAGCGAAGGCGCCTCAAAGCGGATGGAACTCCAGAGAATGTTCCGATGTATCCCTATGAAATTGCCGGCCGGCTATCAGATTTGAGCCTTTTTGACTATTCCGCGCAGCCGGTTCCAGATGGTGATTATCAGGATTTAGACCCTGTTGAGCGGGAGCGGCTTCGTCAAATCATCCGAAAATATCGGGGGGAACCTGCGCTCCTGGAATTGGACAATGAAGAACTTGACAAAGCGCTGCAAATGGTCGTCCAGGTGGACAAAAAGCTTGTGCCTACCTATACAGGATTGCTGCTGATTGGAAAGGCGGAACGTCTGAAAACGTTGATGCCGACGGCAGAAACTGCGATTCAGGTGCTTGAAGGAACCGATATTCGGGTCAATGAATCGTTTTTCCTCCCAATTCTCTCTGCCTTTGAAAAAATTACAGAGTATGTTGCCGCATGGAACCATGAAGAGGAAATGGAAGAGGGATTGTTCCGTGTTTCCATCCCAGATTTTGATAAGCGGGCATTTCGAGAGGCGTTAGTCAATGCGTTTTGCCATCGTGACTATTCTATGCTGGGCAGAGTACGAGTGGAAATCAACAGTGAGGGGATGCTGATCAGCAATCCCGGGGGTTTTATTGAAGGGATCAATGCAGATAATTTGTTGGACGCGGAGCCGCATGGCCGCAATCCGGTCCTGGCTGATGCGCTGAAGCGAATTGGTTTGGCAGAGCGAACGGGCAGAGGTATCGACAGAATTTATGAAGGCTCGCTATTATATGGGCGCCTGCTCCCTGACTATTCCCAATCCACCGGTACCAGTGTGCGCCTTTTCATCCCTAGAGGATTGCCAGATAAAGCTTTTGTCCGGATGATCTCAGAGGAGCAGCAGCGCTTGGGCCACCCGCTTCCAATCTATGCGCTTCTTGTTTTGAACACCTTGAAACAAATGCACCAGGCAGCGCTCCGTGAGATATCCGAGGCACTCAAACGGGATGAAAGCCGTATTAAAATTGTTGTGGAGACGCTTGTGGAATCTGGATTGGTAGAAGCGATTGGGAATGGCCGTGGCAGAAACTATATGTTAAGCCCGAAAGCCTACGGGAGAGAAAATACAGCTGCGTATATCAGACAAAAAGGAATTGACGAACTTCGATATGAAGAATTGGTTTTGGAGCTCGCCAGGAAACAGAAGTCAATTAAACGGGCGGATGTAATCGCATTACTGCATGTTTCTCCGGCAAAGGCATTTCGCATTCTGCAACGGCTGGTGAAGAATCAAAAGTTGACGTTGCAGGGAAAGGGAGCGGGCGCATACTACACATTGGAGGTATGATCTCTTTGTCAACACCATCGCAAAAGTAGTTCCATGGTGACTTGCCAAAAGCAAGTAGGCCGATTACTGTCGCGGTGCAGAAAACCGCACTCTGACCACATTTGTGCAAACGGTCAGATCGCAAAAGTATACTCTCCCAACGATTTGACCACACAACCAGCCACAGACAGCGTTGGAACAGGCGGAAACCTTGTGGTTAAAGAGTGACGGAAAGCAAGTGAAATAAAGCGGATAAGGTTAAAAATTACAAAAATAGTTAGAAAAAATCTCTATTTGGGGTTGACGTGCGGGAGGTCACAGGTTCAAGTCCTGTATCGTCCACCAGATAAACCGCTGTTCTCGAGAGAGAACAGCGGTTTTTTCTAACCTTTTCACCCATTTTTCTCTATGCTGCATTTCGTCCAATTATCTTTGACCACATAACAGCCACAGACAGGCAAAACGCCGACCTCCGGAATTGCTTTTACCGGAGGGCGTTTTTCTGTTTTTAGCCCACTTTTTTCTTGGCCCGAAGGGGTTTCAGCTCCTTCTTCATCTCCTCAATCAGCTGCGCCAATTTCCGCTCACACTCCTCCTCTGTTGAGGCATAAACATTCCGAGCGATGCGCTTTCCATTGACCTTCGGAGAGTACCGCCCTTCCCAGAGGTGGTCACTCAGTTTAGTAATACATCCAGTTCCTGGCTTGCGGTACTTTCCCTTGACCGCTTGGAAGTTCGTTGTCTTCGGTCTCTTCTGTTGTTCCGGCTTGGGAGACGGCTCCACACCGGCGATTCCCCGGTCGATCCGGTCGGCGGCTTTTTGCCGCATCTCATCGGTCACATGGGCGTAGACATTCAAGGTGGTAGCGCTGGATACATGGCCGATGATGGCGGACAGGGTCTTGATGTCCATCCCATGCTCCAAGGCGTTGGTAGCAAAGGTATGGCGCAAGTCGTGAAACCGCAGATGCTTACATCCCGCCCGTTTCAGTACAGCGGCCAGCTTTTTCCGCACCGCCGCCGGGTCCAGGGGAGAATCCGCTTTCTTCGGCGAGGGGAACATCCAGCGGGAGGAGCAGCTTTTATGGTAACGCTCCAGAACATTCAGGATAGGAACCGGCAGGATCACGCTCCGGCTGGAGGTTCTGGTTTTGGGCGTTGAGACTACCAGCTCTCCCTTGATTCGCTGAACCTGACGCTCTATCCGCAGCACCCCCGTTCGGAAGTCCAGGTCATCCCACTGCAGGGCCAGGATCTCGCCCCGCCGCAGGCCGGTAGACAGCTCCAGCAGAAGCAGCTCATAGCACCCGTCCTCTTTGGCCTGAATGAGCAGGCACTGGATTTCTTCTCCGGTCAATACAGCCATTTCCCTGGGACGGGTGGCTGGCGCTTTGCAGTTTGCGGCGGGGTTTTTCAGAATCAGCCCCTCTGCCACCGCCTTGTCCAGGGCCATGCGGCAGGTCACATGGCAGCTTTTCACCATGCGGTCGGACAGCCCCGGGCCGTACTGCTCCACCCGCCGGAGCCGACCGCCCTGTTTCAGTCGGTGATAAAACTGCTGGAGATCGCTTTGGGTCAGTTGGGAAAGGGGGATGTGCCCCAGCTCCGGAATGATGTGCTGATAGATGCGGTTTTCGTAGTCCGCCTGGGTCTTGGGTTTAATAGCTGGCTTACAGTCCGTCTGATACCAGTGATCCAGCCAGGCACCGAAGGTCATGTCCCCCTTGGGCCGCTCCGGCTCTGTACCCTTGAGGCTCTCCTTCAGGGCCTTCAGCTTGGCCGCGCACTCCCCCTTGGTCTTAGCCAGCACATTTTTCGTCTTTGGATGGCCCTTTTCATCATAGCCCACCACATACCGCCCCTCCCAGCGGCCGTCCTTTCTCAGGTGGAGACTGCCGTCTCCCCGCTTTCGCTGCTTTGCCACAGTTCCACCTCCTCTCCCAACAGCTCTGTCATGAAGCCCCCTACGATTTCAGCGGCATTACGGTGCATATCCCCAGTCACATGGGTATAAGTGTCCAGGGTGAAGCTGGCCTTCGTGTGGCCCAGGATACCGGACAGGGTCTTGGCATCCACCCCGCTGGCCAGGGCATGGGTGGCGAAGGTATGGCGCAGATCGTGGAACCGAAGATCAGGCAGTCCGGACTCCTCCAGCAGGCCTTTCAGCCGCCGGTAGGCGCTGCCCGGACTGACCGGCTTCTCCGGGCTGAGCGGATCAGGGAAGATCCATTCCGTCAGGGCGGACTTTTTTCGCTCCCGCAGAAGCTGGGCTGTGCTGGAGGGAAGCAAAATCGTTCGGGTTCCCGCATAGGTTTTGGTCGTCCCTTCCTCCACCCCACCGCCCTTCCGGGCGTGGATGGTACGGCATACATTTAATGTTCCGGCCTCTTCATCAAAGTCGGACCACTTGAGGCCGCACAGCTCGCCTCTCCGCAGTCCGGTGGTCAGTTCCGTGAGGAAGAAGTCCCGCCAGATCCAATCTTGTTGGGCCGCCGCTTTGAAGGTATCCAGCTGATCATGGTTGAGAATTTTCTTTGCTTGACTCACAGCCTTGGGCGGCGTAACCGCATCAGCCGGATTAGAGGGAAGCAGTCCATTCTCAGCTGCAGTTCTCAGCGCATGGTGGATGATGTTATGGATGCTGCGGACGGTGGTCGGGCTCAGTCCAACCTCATGATTTCCGCCTTTCTTTCTTCCTCGTTCCAGAAGCTTTTCATAGAGGGAACGCAAATCTGCCGCGGTGACCTTCCTCAGCGGCTTTTCTCCCAAGTACGGGATGACATGGTTCGTGATATCTCTTCGGTATCCCTCCAGCGTACTATCCCGAATGGTTCCTTTGACATATTCCCCCAACCACTTGTCCAGCCACTGGGACAGGGTCATGCTGCTCTCCTCGGTCAGGTCCACGCCCTGATAGGCGTTTATGTTCTGCCGGAGCTTGGTGGTCAGCTCCTTCTGGGTGTCGGCGTAGATGTAGCGAAATATGGAGTCGCCGTTTGCCTTGTGACCGATGACGATGCGGCCTTCCCAACGGCCATCCTCCCGCTTGCGGACCATGCCGTCCCCGGATGGCCTGCGCTTTCCCATAGCTTCATTCCTCCTCTCTCATCTGGCGGCAGACGCGCTCTGTCTCCTCCTCATCGAAGGAGTACAGGCCGTCCGCCTCCAGTCCCTTACTCAGTCCCCAGGCCAGTTTGAACCCGGCGGTGAAGCTGGCCTGGGAGATTTCTTCTTTCAACAGATTCTGACTGTCCACCAGGTGCATGAGCCTGCGCCGCTGCAGCTTGTCCAGGCAGTCCCGCACTTCCTGGCGGGTGTTCTCGATGTCTTCTTCCAATTCACTGAAGTCCGGCTCCTGGTAGAACCGCTGGTGCAGGGCTCTCATGTAGTCGTTCATGTGCACCGCCTCCTTTGCAGCAACACACAATACCGAACTACCGAGAGAATAGCCAGGGCTTTTGACCACAATTATCAGATTGTTATCATTTGCCGGAGAAATTTTCTTTGTTATACACTGTACTAAAATTGCCCACTGTATTCGGTTTGCAACAGCCGGACTCTTATGTTACAATGCATACATCAACCAACTTCTGTAATGGAGGTTTTCTAAATGTCCAACTCCATTGACCGATCTATTCGATCCGCCGAGCTGTCTTTGCAAATGGAAGGATTTTCGGTATCAAATACCTGTAAAGACCTTTGCCACAAGTTGCTTTCCGGCGAGATTACGCTGGAGCAATATCTGGCCTGCGTTATACCCGACAGGAAGAAGGGTTAGTATGGCTTACAGTATCGATGCGATAACCGACGGCTGCTATCCCGGAACAACCTGTCTCATCAACAAACTGGGGATACAGGATGAGTCTGTATTGGCCGAAACAGAAGCTGCTGTTGTTTTGGGCAAGGCAAGCCTGTTGGATCAACAGCCGATCCAGGGTGAGTTTGACTTTGATCATTACAAGCGTATTCACCATTTTCTATTTTGCGATCTTTATGATTGGGCTGGTCAAGTGCGCTCTATCAGTATTTCAAAAAAGGGTACGGCATTTGTTTCCCCAGATGAGATTGAATCCTGTGCGGGCGCCTGTTTTAAGCGATTGAGCACCTTTCATCCAGACGGATTGTCCCATCGGCCGTTAGCGGAAGAAGTAGCGGACTTTTACCACACCATCAACATGCTGCACCCTTTCCGTGAGGGGAATGGCCGTACTCAGCGGCTTTTCTTTGCGCAGTGGATTCAGCATCTTGGCTATGAGTTTGCCTTAGCAGATGTGGACCCGGACACATTTATGATTGCTACGATTTATGCGGCACAAGGGGTCATGGATCAGTTAATTGATTTCTTTGAAGATGCAATTCAGATCCCGCGTATGAGTATGGAAATTGACCTTTCATAATTTGCACATTTACCGGGCAGTTTCGGACTGCCCGGTATTTTTATCCCATGGTCATGCCGCCCATAGTCTGCTCCTCCTCATGGTCATCCGGCTTGTGGCCCATGGCGATCTTCTTCTCCTGGATCTTCCTCCTGAGTTTTCGATCTACCTGCTGGCCTACTGGGATGGCGGGCGGAACGGAGTTGTCCTCAAAGATCCGGCTCATGTGGTAGAGCAGCTGAGTAACCGCCAGCATCACAGAGGGCGGGCGGAGATCGTTTCTCTGCTCCAGGAAGAACTGAGCATACGGATTTCCCTGGGCGGCGGAACGGCTGAACCACATCATTGCCTGGACCTGATCCCGTGGCAGCCCCTGTCCCGTCAGGCACAGCTTCCCCAGCATATACTGGGCGTACTGGTTGCCCGCCTCTGCCGATTTGGTGAACCAATCCGCCGCTCTGGCGGTGTCCTTGCTGACGGTGCTTCCCTCCAGATACTCTTTGCCCAGACGGTACACGACGCTTACCGTGAGTAAAACAGGCTTTGCAACGATTGAGACGAATAAATACGGGCTATCTCCCATGCTGGCCGGCGAAAAAGTACAGGCCAAAATCTTCTATGACCATGTAGAGTTTTACCACGACCACAGACCGGTTGGACGCTTTCCCAGAAGCTACAAGACCAATGATGAGGTCTACGACTGGACGCAGTATGTGTCCACCCTCTGCAAAAAGCCAGGAGCGATTGAGCATACCCGTTTCTTCCACCAAATGCCGCAACGGTGGCAGGATTATCTTGCTTCCACCAAGGGAAAAGAGCGGAAGAGCGCCCTGCAACTTCTCAGCGAAATCGTTGCTGACGGAAACTCTGAGTTCTGTGATGATGCTCTGGAAATGGCAGCCGCCAATGGCCGGGCCGATGTGGACAGCCTGCGGCAGTGTTATTACATGATTGCCAAGAAGGAGTACCGCCCAGATCTGCTTAAACTCTCCGGAGCCCCATTGCTGAACTACAATCCAAACCTCTCAGCCTATGATGGCCTGATGGGAGGTGAGGCTCATGGCTGAACAGATTGAACAGCTCATGCGGCAAGTGAAGCTGGGCGGCATGGCGAAAGGCTGGCGGAGCGTCCCCTACGAAAATACCGAGCAGTATGTGACCGATCTCTTGACACTGGAATTGCAGGAACGAGAAACCAACCAGATTAACCGCATGGTAAAGACGGCTGGTTTCCGGGTGATGAAGACACTGGATGATTTTGTGTGGAACTCCGCCATTGAACTTCCTGGCGGCTTGCCACAGGAATACATGACCGACCTCCAGTTCCTTGCCCCAAAAGAGAAC
>NZ_NFMA01000028.1 GCF_002161175.1 Flavonifractor sp. An100
GATTTTCATTTCATCTCCACGGCCGCCAAGATACGACGGTCTGTTTTGCTATGCCCATTTTCGAGGAACTATCTTTTTTATTTTTGTGTTTTTAGGCCTTGACAGCTCTTGGCAGGTTTAGCAGGTCTTTCTTACCATAAATACTATACCATGTGCCGCAGCCTGTCAATGTCCGTCCGCCGGCCTGCCATTGATGGGGCGGAGCGCTGACATCACCGCATCCGTCATGTCAGTAACAACTGCTCAATTCGTTCGCAGCACCCACTCTCTATGTTTACAGTCTCCTTTGCAGATATACCATGTCCACCAGCTGCACCCCGCCCTCGTAGATGGGGTGGTCGTAGTGATCGGTGAAAAAATTCTTGACCAGATGATGTCTGCGAAAGCCACAGGATTCATAAAACGGGATGGTGGAGGGGCTGTCCCCGGTGCCCACTTGCATAGTTACATACTGGCCCGCGTATGTCCGAATGAGAAACTCTACCAGGGCCTTTCCGTAGCCCCTGCCATGGAAATCAGGCTCCACGGCGATGTTCTTCAACTCCAGGATGCCGTTTCCTTCGTCGGTTACTACGCATTCCGCCTTGACGCCGTCATCCACCAGCACATACATGGTCCCACGCTCCAGATAGCGGTCCACCATGTCCTCCTGCTCGTCGGCCAGCAGCAGTAAGTCGAGATATCTCTTTTTGTCCGTCTCCACTTTTCTGATTTCCATAGGCATACCTTATTTTTTCAGAAGCCGCTTCAGCGCGGCGGCGTCCAGTAGATTTACCGTCACAAACTTTCCCTGATAGAATACCGCCCAGTTGTTGAACACGCAGGGCAAGGCCTTGGCCTTCTCCAGAGTGTCCACCGGAATGAGCGTATAGGGCACCTCCAGCTCCTGGCAGGTTTTGCGAACCAGTTCCACACTTTGGTGGATGTAGGGACACTGGGAACTGTAATAGACGGTCAGTTCCTGAGATTCAATCGTCTGCCGTTTGGTGTTTTCCCCGAAGCGGGGCTTCGTCCCGTCAAAGGAGAGAGCCAGTAGCCGGTAGCCGTCCGGGGTGGTATCCACCGTCTCAAACCCATACTTTTCCGCAAAGGCCTGGTCTGAGAGCCAGGCCTTTTGCTTTTCCGCCCCCAGCATACACACGCCGGACTTTCCCTTGGCCCTGGCATCGGCCAGGCAGTACTCCATCAGCTGCCTGCCGTAGCCCTTGCCCTTGAACTCCCCGTTGACCCACAGGCAGTGGATATAGAGGTAGTTATCCCCCTCCACTGGCACCCAGGCAGTCTCCAGCGGAGCGTACTCGATGAACACCACGCCCTTGGCGTCCAGTTTGCGGAACACATGTCCCTCCCGGAGCCGCTCTCGGAGCCAGGCCCGCTTGGCCTCTACGCCGGGGTGGGGCTTCTTGCTGCGGATGATGCAGCACAGATGCTCCCGGTCCAGATTTTCTTCCGTCAGATTGAGAAATCGTTCGCTCATGGGGCCTCCTCAAAAAAATCACAAATCAGCGCGGCCAGTTTTTCCGCCTGGGAATAGATCAACGGATGACCGCCTGTCTCAAAAATACGGCAGGTGATCTGTGGAGCGGCTGCTGTCCAGTTTTTACTCTCCTCAATACAGTGGCCGGAGAGCATCTCGTCCTCCCGGCTTACCGTGACCAGCAGCGGGCATTGGATCTCACCTATAAGCCGAGGGAACAGCGGCCCTGGCCGGCGCGCCAAATGGACCAGCGCTTCCGTGTCCTGATCCACAACCCGTTCCCAGTCCTCACCCTGGCACCATCGATAAAACTCCCGGGCAGATGGATCCGCTTTGGCTCTGCGGCGTTCTTCTGTCATGGATCGGGCAAATTTGTTTGGAAGTGTGCTGCCGTCAAAGCTGTCAGCCACAATTTTACCGAACAGCTCCGGCGCCTGAAATCCAGCGTGGATGGCGGCATAAGCCCCACCGCTGGTCCCCACCAGATTGGCCTTGGCGTATCCCAAGCGGCGGCACAACTCCACCACCTGTCTTCCTTGGTCGGCCCATATGTCAGAAGGAAACGCAGGCAGGCGTTCTGACTGCCCATTCCCCAAAAAATCTATTAAGACGATCTTGCCGTGAGATTGATACAGAGGCAGAAGCGGTTCAAACATACGGGAAGAGGCGGTGTTTCCATGAAGAAAGATCCAGGGTGTTCCTTCGCCATATTCCTGATAGTAGACCCGCATTCCTTGATAAGCAAAGTAAGACATGATAAGCCCTCCAAACTCAATTTCACACTTGTTTTGTGGCAGGGCTCCATTCCCCTGCAATTCAGAACGGATTTCTCATGCTCTCACTTCCCTTCTTTCCAGCTTTCATGGTACCAAATAATCAGAAAAAGCGCAACGGGAATAGAAACATGACAGACAGTTGTCCTGTTCCTATGCTATAATGCAGACAGAAATGCGAAAGGCGGTGTACCCTATGAAGATGGAGCGGCTCATCGGCATCCTGTCCATTTTGCTTCAGCGAGAAAAGGTCACTGCCCCGGAACTGGCGGAACAGTTCGAAGTATCCCGGCGGACCATCCAGCGAGACATCGAGTCCCTGTGTCGAGCGGGTATCCCCATTGCCACCGCTCAGGGCGCGGGAGGAGGCATCTCTATCATGGAGGGCTACCGGGTGGACCGGACGGTACTTACCGCCCCGGAGATGCAGGCCATCCTGGCAGGCCTCAGAAGCCTGGACAGCGTCAGCGGCACCCGGCGCTACGCCCAGCTGATGGAAAAACTGTCCGCCGGGACAGGCGGGCTGTTACCCGGCGGCGCCCATATGCTCATCGACCTCTCCTCCTGGTATAAGACCAGCCTGCCGCCCAAAGTTGAGCTTATCCAAGAGGCCATTGAGCAGCACCGCGCCATCCGCTTTACCTACTTCTCCCCCAAGGGGGAGTCGGTACGCACCGTGGAGCCCTGCTACCTGGTGTTCCACTGGTCCACCTGGTATGTGTGGGGCTGGTGCCGGATGCGGGAGGATTTCCGCCTGTTCAAATTGAACCGCATGACGGACCTGGCCGCCGGTGAACCCTTTGAACCACGGTCTACTCCCCTGCCTGATTTGGAACCAGAGCGCATCTTTCCGGCCAAGTATCAGGTCACCGTCCTCTTTGATCCCACCTGCCGCTGGCGGCTGGTGGAGGAGTACGGGGCGGACCGGTTCACCGTGGAGCCGGACGGACGGCTGCGCTTCACCGGCGGCTTTCCCGACGCTGACAGCGTGCTCAGCTGGGTGCTCACCTTCGGGGATAATGCGGAGCTGCTGAAACCGGAGGAGCTGCGGGAGCAGCTGCGGAAACTGACCGAAACACTGGCCGACCGTTACAGGAGGAATTGATATGGCCTCTCACCAGGACTTTGTGGACTATGTGGCCGAGCAGCTGCGGGAGACCGGGGCTATCCGCAGCCGGAGAATGTTCGGCGAGTACGGGCTCTTCTGCGACGGTGTGTTCTTCGCCGTTATCTGTGACGACCAGCTTTTTGTTAAAATCACCCCGGCGGGGGAGGAGGCCTTTCCCCATCTGCCCAAGGCTCCGCCCTATGAGGGCGCCAGGGATTACATCTGGGTGGAGGATGTGGACGACCGGGACACCATGACCGCCCTCACCCGGCTCACCTGTCTGGCCCTTCAGGATCAACCGAAAAAACGGAGGAAATGACCATGGCCTTTGACTACAAGAAGGAGTACAAGGAGTTCTACCTGCCGCCCAGGACACCTGGCATCGTCACGGTACCCGCCATGAACTTTCTGGCGGTGCGTGGCCAAGGCGACCCCAATGAGGAGGGCGGCACTTACAAGCAGGCCCTGGAGCTGCTTTACGCTGTGGCCTATACCATCAAAATGAGCAAGATGGGCAAGCACAAGCTGGAAGGCTACTTTGACTATGTGGTACCGCCCCTGGAGGGGCTTTGGTGGCAGGAGGATACTCAGGGCGTGGACAACTCCCGCAAGGCGGATTTCCGGTGGGTCTCCCTGATCCGCCTGCCGGAGTTTGTGACGAGCGAGGCTTTTAATTGGGCTATCAGGGAGTCCACGGAGAAAAAGCAGCGGGACTTCTCCAAGGTGGAGTTCTTCTCCTGGGAGGAGGACCTGTGCGTCCAGTGTATGCACCTGGGCCCCTACGACGACGAGCCCGCCACCGTAGCCGCCATGGAGGAATACGCCGAGGAACAAGGCTATGCGTTGGATTTCAGCCAGGGCCGGTTCCACCATGAGATCTATTTGAGCGATGTACGGCGGTGCAAGCCGGAAAAACTGAAAACCGTCATTCGGCAGCCTATTAAGCGGGCAGAGTGAGGAAAGAGATGAACACGATCATTCGCGAAATACGCCCGGAAGAATATGACCTTCTGCGGGAATTTCTCTATCAGGCCATCTATCTCCCGGAGGGCGTGGAGCCGCCGCCCCGGTCGGTAGTGGATCTGCCGGAGTTACAGATCTATATTGCGGACTTCGGCACACGGCCTGGCGACCACTGCCTGGCAGCCGAGGTGGAGGGAAAAGTGGTAGGTGCGGCGTGGTGCCGCATCATGGAGGATTACGGACACATCGACAACGGCACCCCCTCTCTGGCCATCTCGTTACTGCCGGAGTATCGCGGGCGAGGAATCGGGACACAACTGCTGACCGCTCTCTTGCGTCTGCTCCGGGAGAATGGGTATCGGCAGGTATCCCTCTCCGTCCAGAAGGAAAACCCGGCCCTGCGCCTCTACCAGCGGACGGGATTCCGCATCCTGGCAGAGACAGGCACAGAATATTTAATGCTTTGGGACAACACCCCAGGGGGGTAACAGGAGAATATGGGAACAGAGAGACAGCGTGAAAATAAGATCCGGCAGTGGTTTTCCATGTGGCTGGACAAGCAGGACACGGGCATCGAGGAGCTCTTCGCCCCGGATGCCGTCTACATCGAGAGTTGGGGGCCGGAGTACCACGGCAACGGAAAGATCAAACTGTGGTTTGACGAGTGGAACACCCGGGGCACCGTAGAGCGCTGGGACATCCGGCAGTATTTCCGCAAGGGGGATCAGACCGTAGTGGAGTGGGCTTTCCGGTGTGTCATGACGGACGGCACCATCCAGAGTTTTGACGGCCTCTCCCTCATCCGCTGGAACGAGGCGGGCCAGATCTGCTTTTTACAGGAATTCGGCTGCAACGAAAATCGCTATGACCCCTACGCCCAGGGGGACACCCCGGTATTCCGGAAGGAGCAGGCGTTGTGGTTTTGAAGGGAGCATTGGTATGGCAACTTCCAGGGTGACAGAGTATTTTCCCTACCCGGTGGAGCAGGTATGGCAGACCGTGACCGACCTCACAAATACCGCCTGGCGCAGCGACCTCAAGCGGGTGGAAGTTCTGGACGAAACCCACTTTGTGGAGCACACCAAGAGCGGCTATGCCACGAACTTCACTGTTACGGCCTACGAGCCCCTCCGCCGCTGGGCCTTTACCATGGAGAACGGCAACATGTCCGGCTCCTGGGAGGGGAGCTTCGAGGCGGCGGAGAACGGTACCCGGCTCCACTGCACTGAGACCGTCAACGCCAAGCACTGGTGGATGCGCCCCTTTGTTCCCGGCTATCTGAAGCGGCAGCAGAGGCTGTATCTGGACGATTTGCGGAGAGAACTGCAAAAATAAGGCTTGTTACTTTGCGTTGCTTGCGGCAACGGGCCGCTTTCTCTACAATGAGGAGCGAAAGGAGTGAGCCCATATGCTCAATGAAAACATCAACGCCATTCGGAAATCCAAGGGCCTTTCCCAGCAGGAGCTGGCGGTCAAGGTAAATGTAGTGCGGCAGACCGTCTCAAAATGGGAGCAGGGTCTGTCCGTCCCGGACTCTGACCTGCTCATCGCCCTGTCGGAGGCTTTGGAAACACCCGTCAGCACCCTGCTGGGCGCGACGGTGACAGAGTCGGAGGCGGACGAGGTCAAAGCCCTCTCGGAAAAGCTGGAGATCATCAATCTGCAGTTTGCGCGCAGGAAGGCCATGCGGCGCTCGGTCCTCCACTGGCTGTTCATTGCAGTGTGCGTGGGTATCCTGGCCGTGGTCGGAATCCTGGCAGCGGTGAATAGTCCCTACCTGGGCTGGGATTACAGCGCCCCGGAGACCGCCGTCATGGGGGTGGCCATCCACGCCTTTGAATGGGGCTTTGTCCGTCTGGCCCCCTTTGCCCTGATTGTGGCGGCGGTCGGCGTTTTTCTGACGCGGAAAAGAGTATAGGACGTGTTTTGGGAGCGTGTGCCACTGAACAGTGAGATCACAGTACCACCGGACAAATATGAGCACGGAAAATCGGGCAAAATCCGTTCCTTTCCGATATGCTGAATCCAGAAGGACGGTGTGGCCAATGGATTGGGTGACAAGCATTCATCAGGCGATCCAGTATATCGAGGAACATCTCCGGGAGGAGCTGACCATCCGGGAAATTGCGCAGCAGGCGGCTTTATCCCCCTTTTACTTTCAGAAGGGCTTTGCCATGCTGTGCGGCATGACGGTGGGCGACTACATCCGCCAGCGCCGGCTCTCCGCCGCCGGGCTGGAGGTCCTCACGACGGACCGGAAAATCATCGACATCGCACTGGAGTTCGGCTATGACTCGCCGGACAGCTTCACCAAAGCCTTTACCCGATTCCACGGCCTCACACCTGCCGCACTGCGAAAAAGCGGAGGCGCGGTTCGTTCCTTTGCTCCGCTACGGATCAAAGTGACATTGGAAGGTGGTCAAAACATGGAATGTAAGATTATGAAAAAAGAAGCGTTTACGGTGCTCTGCCGGGCAAAGACCTTCAAGTATGAGGATGCCGTGGCCCAGGTTCCCCAGTTCTGGGCAGAGCACTTCGGTACAGGTGGTGGGAAGGTGGTGTGCGGCATGTACGGCATCAATCTGGACGAAAGCATGGGCGGAAATGAGTTTGAATATCTCATCGCCGATAACTACGATCCCGCCAAGGAGATCCCAGAAGGCTTCACCACCCGCACCATCCCGGCTCATACTTGGGCCGTATTCCCCTGCACCGGCCGGATGCCCCAAGCTCTCCAGGGTCTGAACCAGCAGATCTTCTCCCAGTGGCTGCCCACGAACCCCGACTATAAGATCGCCGCGGGCATCAATGTGGAGCTGTACAGCGACGCCAGCAAGTTTGAGAATGGGACCCAGGACCAGGACTACTACTGTGAGATCTGGATCCCGGTGGAGAAGAAGTAAATCGAGGAGGCGGCTGTCATGCCTGAGATCGTACCAAGCGCGGAGCAGATGACAATATTAGTGGGGAAACCCTTATATGAGATCTGGACGCAGTTATGCGCCCTGATTGACGAGAATATGACATGGAGCGCCTGTGGGGCAGCGGCGGGAAGGCATGGACCTATGAGTACAAATTTCGCCGGGGTGGCAAAACCCTGTGCGCGCTCTATGCCAGAGAAAACTGCATCGGGTTTATGGTAATCTTGGGCAAGGATGAGCGCTTGAAATTTGAGAACGACAAAGAGCATTACGCTCCGGAAGTTCAAAACATTTATGATGAAACGCCAACTTACCACGATGGAAAATGGCCGATGTTTGAACCAGTGGACACCTCATTGTTTGAGGACTTCATTCGTCTGTTGACTATCAAACGGAAACCGAACCGGAAATAATGGCAGGCCCTCGGCTTTTTGTCGAGGGCCTGCTCCATTCTTATTTTACCCAGTAGATAACGGCGTCCCGCAAAAAGCGGGCGCCGCCACTTTTTCTGTCAGTCTTCTGACGGAAGAATCTCTTTGCAGAGGTAAGAAAACTGCGGCAGTTGGTCAACGAAGGGTTTCCAGCGACGGCGGATCTCCGCCCGTTCCAGAGGGTCGGCATTTCCCAGTCCGTGGTCATTGTCGGTAAAGTATAGGACATCGGTTCCTATACTCTCCAGACACTCCCGACAGAGATCTTCCGCCGACTCGATCCGCCGGCCGGTATCCACATAGAGGGGATCCAGCCCAATGGCCAGCCAAACATAGCCGACTTTATCTGACCATAACAACTCATAGTCCGGGCACTGTCGAAGATGTTCCGCAAATACCTTGCTGACTTTGTCAAGTTCCTTCTTTTCAGTTTCTGTGTAGATCACGACATTTTCCTCCTTGATTTATATGCATCCTCTTTATGAAGAAGTGGTAGCAGAGCGGATGTGGACTTCTATTGTGCTGTATGGTACTATAAAACGGAAAACAAATTGCTGAAACTTTATCGTTGTCATAGAAGGAGACTACCATGCAGAAGAGGATCCTGATTCACGGCTCCGGTTACAAAGCTGCCAGTTGGAAAGAGACAATCTCGTATCTGAATCACCGGGAGGATATTTTGTGTCCGGAACTTGCCAATCTATTGAATGGACGAGAGGCCAGCTATTCCAATCTTCGTACCGCCTTTGCGGAATACTGCACCCATGCCGGTGAGTCGATTCATCTGTGTGGCCTCTCCTTGGGGGGGATTTTGGCCCTGGACCATGCACTGGAACACCCAGAACAGGTTGAGACATTGGTGTTGATCGGTACGCCCCACAAGGTTCCCAAGGCAGCCTTTGCGTTGCAGAATGTTGTATTCCGGTTCCTTCCAAAGTCAATGTTTACATCCATGGCTTTTGATAAGAAGGACACCTTTGCGCTTGGAAACACGATGAAGGATCTGGATTTCAGTGGTAGATTAGGTGAGATCCAATGTCCCACCCTGATCCTCTGTGGTGAGAAAGACAGTGCGAACCTGAAATCAGCCCACTTTCTGACCTAACACATCCAGGGGGCGAACCTGCAGGTTCTGGAAGGAATTGGTCATGTGGTAAATGAGGAAGCGCCAAAGGTATTAGCCCGGCAGTTAAATGAGTTCTATGGGCACTATAACTGACGGCCGAATTGTGAACAAAGGAGATCATAGTCTATGCCGTACATTCAGTATCAGGGAAAGTGTATCCTTTTATGAAGAGCACAGGCAAGAAATCTCCACATAACAAGCATTACCAAAGAGGGCGTACCGCAATCCTTGCGGTACGCCCCTTTACAATTTACTGAGTGCCAGACATCACATTGCCGCTAAATCATCAAGCAGATGAAGAGGATGAAGCAGCCGTCCTTCACATCCGCGTCCAAAGTTCCATGATACCGCTCCGCGATCTCCCGCATACCGGGAATACCAAATCCATGGGAGAATTTGTCCGCCTTGGTGGTGGACAGGTCGGGGTTAACTTCTCCACCCACAGGGTTCTCCAGGCGCAGCATGAGCAGGCCCTTATCCACCCTACATTGGAGGGTAATCTTCTTTACCGCTGCATTTTGTACGCCCTCGATGGCATTATCCAAGGCATTTCCCAACAGGGCAGCCAAATCGGTATCTGCTACCGGCAGATCTTTAGGGAGAGACACAGCAAAGTCTGCCGTGATCCCCGCTTGTTCCATGGCCTCAGCCTTGGCGGAGAGTACCACATTGGCAGACTCATTTTCACAAAATCGTCTGACTCCCTGCAGGGCCTGGGAACCAGCCATTTGCTCCAGGTAGCCAACGGCTCCTTGTGTATCTCCTCTCTCCAAGAGGCCCTGAACGACCGTCAGGTGGTTTCTCATGTCATGACGGAGCTGCCGCACCTGGCGCTCCTGCTGCTGCAGGCCCTGGTAGTAGACCTCTCGCAGCCCTGCCAGTTGACTGGCTCGCTCCAACCGCTCATGATCTGCCAGAATCAGAATGGCAACCAACAGCACAAGGGAGGTCACCAGTACGAAGGGCAGTACCACCAGACCCTGGTTCAGTGCCAGTGCGTTGACGGCGGCGGACTCATATTTTTGAAAGGTCAGCAGCACCACGGCGATGAGGGCGCACAGGGGCATAACCGCCAGCCCCAGCACCACCTGCCACAGCCGCCGGGTGAGGTGGACCTGCTCCGCCGGGAACCGCCGGCGCAAAAGCAGCCAAAGAGCGCCGAAGACTGCTGTCCGCAGAAGCCTTACCAGCAAGTCGTAAAGGCGGCCGGTATCCACGGCTTGTATATAGGTGTCCAGCAGGGCGCAGACGGACATCTCCAGGCAGAAGAAAACGACGCAGACCGTCAGCCGTCCCACCCAGTCTCCCCTTGTGCAGAGAAAGAACAACAGAAAGTAGATCGGCAGCGTGTAGAGAAGGTTGGGATCTCCGATCCAGATTACCATACCGCTGCTGATGGCAAGAGTCAGCAGGAATACGGCCTTCCACAGGCGGCCACTCCGAAACGTAACGAAAGGCCGGCACAGATGGTACAGGAAGAAGCCGTTGGCCAGAATGTCAATCCACCAGAGCCCATAGAACCAGATATTCCAAAGCACTGTTCCCAACGATCACCCCTCCAGTTCCGCTTGCGCCAAGGCCAGCAGGGCGGATCGCTGACAGGAGCGGCTGACAGGCAGCCGCTCCCCATTCCGCAGGATGACCTCTCCGCTCTCCATTCGGTCCACAGCCCCGGCGCGAACCAGATATCGCTGATGCACACGTACAAACGCGGCCCCGATTTCCTCTGCCACTGCGTCCAATTTACCATAAAAGGTGTAGGTCCGCCCCTCTGTGACGCACTGAACCTGACGCCGGTCCGACGCAAAGTAGAGAATGTTGGAAATGGGAACACGATAATAGGTATCTCCGTTTCGGCAGATGTAAGCCCGATCCAACTCCCGAACCAGCGCCCCCTGTGCCCGATCCAACACCGCTTCCAACTGCTCCTGCTTGGGAGGCTTCATCAAATACCCCAAGGCCCCCACACTGTAGCCGTCAAAGACATGGTCGGCATATCCGGTGACAAATACCATCTGGAGACTGGCATCTGCCGCCCGGAGCCGCCGGGCAGTCTCCATGCCGTCCAGCTCATGAAGCTCCATATCTAAGAAAATGAGATCCAACTCACCGATGTGATGATCATACCAGCGAAGCAGGGTTTCCCCGGAAGAAAATTCAAAAAACTGTCCCTGCACCTTTCGAGCCTCTAAAATGCGTTCCAGCAAAGACCGGAGCACAAGGCGCGCGTCCGCCAAGTCATCGCAGATTCCGATTCGCAGCATTCCATCACCTCGGTTTTCAAATTGCTGGCCTCATTCTATCACAGGGCCGGTATTCTGCCAAACCAAACTTGACAGGAAAAGGTTCAAAAATGACATCCCATCTCTTGTTGCCGTAAAATTTAACAGCAAAACCGCCGCAAGTGACATGGCCGTTTGCGATACGCTCCCCTTCCCGCCATACTGAATTCAAGCAAATATCGTTTTGCCTTGAAGCCTACGGCGCGAAAGGAGTTTATCATGCTAACTGTCAACGATCTGCACAAATCTTACCAGGTGGGGAGGGCCACCTATGAGGTTCTGAAGGGCGTATCCCTTCAAGTGGAGAAGGGAGAATTCGTGGCCGTCATGGGTCCTTCCGGTTCCGGCAAGACCACCCTCTTAAACTGCATCTCCTGCTACATCCCCGCCGACAGCGGTACCATCACCTTGGGTGACACAGAACTGGCGCACCTGGAGGAGAACGCCCTGGCCCAGGTCCGCAACCGGCAGCTGGGTTTTGTGTTTCAGGACTTCCTGCTGCTGGATGGTCTCTCCGTTCGGGAGAACATTCTCCTGCCCGCCATCATCGGCGGCAGCGTCAACTCCCAGACCGAGGAGCGAGCTGATCAACTGTGCGATGTATTCGGTATCGGCCATATCCGGAATAAGTACCCGGCGGAGATCTCCGGCGGCGAAAAGCAGCGCACGGCCGTGGCCCGGGCCCTCATCAACCGTCCGCTGCTGATTTTGGCCGACGAGCCCACCGGCAACCTGGACTCCAAGTCCAGCCGGGCGGTGATCCGCTCCTTTGAACAGGCCCGGGACGCTCTGGAGGCCACCATTTTTATGGTGACCCACGATTCCTTCGCTGCCTCCTTCTGTGACCGGGTGGTCATCCTCCGGGACGGGGTGGTATGGCAGACCCTGGAGCGGGGCAGTGTGGAGCGCAGTACCTTTCAGGACCGGTTGCTGGACGCTATCCGGGATATGGGGAAGGAGTGAGGCAGCCATGACCACCTTTTCTCAAGTTTATGCTGCCCTGCGGCGAAAGAATAAGGGGCAGTATGTCCTCCTGGCGGGATGCAGTTTTTTCTCCGTTCTGCTGATCACCGCCTACGCCTGCATGATGCGAGCCCCCACAATCCTCTCTGTTTTGCCGGAGGGCGGCGATTCCCGCAAACAGGTAATGATGGTGTTCGTCCTGGCCGTCATCGGCTGCGCCGTGTTCACCACCTATGCCGCTGGGCTGTTCTTCCGGCAGAAATCCCGAGAGACCGGGGTATTTCTGGCCCTGGGAGCCACCCGCCGCCAACTGCAAACGGAATTGGGTAAGGAATTAGCCCTAATCTCCCTGTGCTCCTGCGCTGCCGGGGCCATATTAGGCGGTCCTCTGGCCTGGGGGATCTGGCAGCTGTTCCGCCTTTTCCTGGTGGATTCCCAGGAGATGGCCCTCGCCTTTGACCCAGAGGCCTATCTCCTGTCCTTTGCCTTTGCCGCCTATGTGGTGGTGATGCTGTTTTTATTGGGAGGCCGGGCTATTCGCCGCACCAACATCATCGACATCGTCCAGGAGTCTCACACCTCCGAACCCATCCAGGAAGTCAAGAGGTGGTGCGGTCCCGTGGGCATCATTCTGGTGGCCGTTGGCGCCCTGGCAGGGTATCTGATGCCCTCTTTCTTCATTCAGGTACTCCGCTGGTATCCGCCCTCTGTGGTGGACGCCGTCTTTTACCTGCCGGCGCTTGTCGGCATGTATATGATGCTGCTCCACACGGTGGTCAACGGCTGGCGGAAGCGCCACAAGTACCGGGATATTATCGCCACATCGATGATGAAATTCCAGGGCCGTCAGACCGTGCGGAATATGCTGGTCATGACGTTGCTGATTACTGGAGCCTATTTCGCCGCTTTTTACGCCCCCATGCTCTCCACCAACTCCGCGTACAGTTTTGCCAGCCGCCCGGTGGATTTTGAATACCACTGGCGGAATGACCAGGGGCTGCCGAACCAGGCCGAGGTGGAGGCCCTGGCAGAGGAGTACAATATAGATATCACCTCCTGGCAGGAGGTGGGGGCCGCCACTTTGGCTGGGGACGGCTATGTCCAGGTCGAACAGGACAACGGGGCTCTCGGCACCACCTACAATGTAAAGTATCAGGAGGTGGCGTCCGGCGCCACCTTTTTCTCCGAGTCCGCCTGGAACGCCCTTACCGGACAAAATATTGATCTGGCTCCCGGCACCTGCGCCAATGTACTGGACGATGAGGGCGGAAGCGACTATCTCTCCGGCGGTGATGTGACCGTGGTTACCAACATGGTTACCAGAGAAAGACTGGCTGTCACTCCGGCCGAGCCTCTGTGCTACACCATGCTGCTGGGCTCCTATGTGTTGGATGATGATGACTACGCCGCCATCACCGATGGCCTGACCGCCCTCTGGCGGGAGACCTGGGTGTTCTTCAATGTGGCGGATGTGAACGCCAGTTATCCCTTTGCCAAGGCCCTGTTCAACGAGATCGTGGACCGTTCCGGGGACGAGGTAATGCAGCTGGACGCCTACGACCTGGTGGCCAAGACGCTGGCGGAGGAAGCCGGCGAGGCCTATGACTTTGACCGGGAGAACCTGACCGCCCTCGGCTTCCCGACCATGGAGCGGGAGGACAGGGACAGCACGGAGTTTCGCAACTACTGGCTCTACATGCCCCAGTTCCGGGTGTTGGATCAGAACGACTTTGTCACCACCATGGCGGTGTTCCTGATGCTGTTCATCTTTATCGCCCTGATCTGCTTCGCGGCGGTCATCGTCATCGCCTTCACCCGGTGCATGACCATTGCCCTCACCAACCGACATGTCTATGATGACCTACGGCATCTGGGCGCTCCCAACGCCTACCTGTTCCGATCTGTGAAAGGGCAGGTGTCCAAGGTATTCCTGGTACCGGCTATCGTTGGAACTGCAATCATTTCCGCGTTCTATGTCATGATCATGTACTTCAACGACAACCGGTTTACCCCCGGTGAAATAGCCGGTATGGGCACCTGCGCCGCGGTGATTGTCCTGCTCTCCCTGGTACTCTACCGCGTATATCAGTTTACCCGGAAATGCGTCTGTCACAGTCTGGGGATTTGATGCGTCGGGACCCCGCACACAAAAATATAGGCGGACGGCCTGTATGCGGCCGTCCGCCTTCTTTCAGTAAATGGGGAGAATCATGCTGACACAGAGGTTCTTGTCAGCCCCCTGCTCAAACCGCACCGTCCCCCCGTGGGCCGCGGCAATCTGGGCCACCAGCCGCAGGCCGGTGCCGTGGGCGGCTCCGCCATCCGGATCCAGTTGGCGGTCAGCATTTACCGGCCCACACCCCGCCGCTGTACCACCCTTCACGAACAGGACAAGGTTCGTTCCCGTACACCGAGCTCCAAGCCGGATGGCACCGCCGGGGGCATTGTGCCGCACGCAGTTGGTGAGCAGATTGTTGATGGCCCGCCGCAGCAGGAAGGGATCGGCTTCGATTGGCGGCAGGGCTGTCTCCGGCAGATCCATTTCCAGTTCAAATCCCTCTGCCAGCCCACCGTTGAGAAAGTCGGCGGCGACCTGTCGGAGGAACGCCGCTGGCTGGATAGGTTCCTTCCGCAGGGCCTGCATCTCGCAGTCCAGGCGCATGGTCAAATTCAAATCGTTTACCAGATCCCGGATCACCTGGCTCTGGACCCGGATGGCGGAGGCCTGATTCTTCTGGGCCGGGTTCAGATCCGCCGCTTCCAGTTGGGCGGCGTAGCCCATGACCACCGACAGGGGCGTGCGGATGTCATGGGAGACGCCGTTGATCCAGTTTGATCGGGCGGCATCCCGCGCTTTCTGCGCCTGCCGGAACCACCGGCGCACCACAAAATAGGCCAGGAGCAGCACGCACCCCAAGGCCAGCAGGAAAATGCCACCGCACCACAGGGGTGCATCGTGCAGCAGTTGGGACTCTGTTGAGATGTCGTGCTTCCACATGCTCCCCTTGGGAGCACCCACCACCAGCAGGCCGTCGTCCCGGATGCGACACTGCACCGGATAGTCGTTGAGATACCACCGGGTGAACGAGGCTACGTCCGTCAGAGAATACCGCTCCGGTACATCGGCGGGTTTGCGGAGGGACCAGATCACCCGTCCGTCCTCGCCAATCAGGATTGCCCAGCGGTCGCCCCCCAGAAGCTCGTCTCCGGAAAATTCATATTCCGTTCCATCCCAGGTCAGGGTGGAAGATATCCTTGACACCGGTATGTCCCAACTCCGTCCGCCGTCGGAATGATAAAAAATGAAGGCCAGGATTCCCGCCAAGGTGATGAAGGAAACCAGGGCGGCGGCGGCAGTCACCAGCATGGCCCCCTTAAAAATGCTCCTCAGGCTCATTTCTTCGTTCCCTCCCGGTTCAGGCGGTAGCCCAGGCCCCGCACCGTCAGCAGATGGTTCGGGTGGGAGGGGTTCGCCTCGATCTTCTCTCGGAGACGACGGATGTGGACCATAAGGGTGTTCTCATAGCCTACCAGGGGGCCGTCCCACAGGGCGGCGCACAGGGCGTCAATGGTGACGATGTTGCCTCGGGCCTCCCACAGTTTCTTCAGCAGTGAGAATTCTTTGGCAGTAAGAGCAATTTCCTCTCCATTCCGACGAATAGAACTTTTCCCCCAGTCTACCTCTACATCCCCCAGACGGCAAGTGTCCGGTATTTCGCGGTACACCCGCCGGAGCACCGCATTCAGGCGCAGCAACAGTTCTTGGGGCAGGAAAGGCTTGGTGATATAGTCATCCGCCCCCAGGCCAAGCCCTTGGAGCCGGTCGGCGTCCTCATCCCGGGCGGAGAGGAACAGCACCGGCACATCCCGGACCTCCCGGAGTTTCCCAAAGAGGGTAAAGCCGTCGCCGTCGGGCAGGTTCACATCCAGTAGCACGCCGTCGGGAGAGGCATCATGGAACCGGTCCAGCGCCTGGGCGCAGGTGAGGGCAGACACAGTTTCATAGCCCGACTGGGTTAATATCTCTTTTACCATGTTTTGTAGAGCACTTTCGTCATCTACGATCAAAATGCGATAGGCCATCCAAAGGCCTCCTTTTTCGTTCTCGTCCCCATTATAGCAAATGATGTCCAGCCGTCCAGCCTTCCGTGGAGAAGTAAGGTAAACGTAAGGTGGGCTTCATCGGGGTGTAAGGCAAGGGCGCTATCCTTTGGAGCGTAAGGAGGCCTTGCCATGAATATCATTGAGACACACGACCTATGCAAGCAGTACGGGAACACCCTGCGGGTGGCCCATTTGGACTTGGATGTGCCAGAGGGCAGTATCTATGGGTTCCTCGGTCCCAACGGGGCTGGAAAGTCCACCACTCTGAAAATGATTTTGGGGTTGGTTCGCCCCACGGCGGGAAACATCAAGGTGCTGGGAAAGAAGATGGACGGCGCCAACCGTCTCTCGATTCTCCGGCAGGTGGGAAGCCTCATCGAAAGTCCCAGTTACTACGGCCATCTCACCGGGGAGGAAAATCTGCGGATCGTCCAGACCCTCCGGGGGGTGCCGGAGAAAAACATCCGGGAAGTGCTGCAGATCGTCCGGCTGGACGGCCAGCGGGGCAAGAAGGTGGCCCACTACTCCCTGGGCATGAAGCAGCGGCTGGGCCTGGCGGCAGCTCTGTTAGGCTATCCCAAACTGCTCATTCTGGACGAGCCTACCAACGGCCTGGACCCGGCGGGCATCCAGGAGATGCGGGAACTGATCTGTGAACTGCCGGGCCGGTTCGGCATGACGGTGGTGGTGTCCAGCCACCTTTTGAGCGAGATCGACCAGATGGCCGACCATGTGGCCATCATCCGGGAGGGGGAATTGGTGTTTCAGGACACTCTGGAGGCCCTTCATGGCCGCAGCCGCCACCATCTGGCCCTGCGGACCATCAACAACCCCGTGGCACGGGCCATTCTCCAGGAAAAGTCCGTGTCCTGCCGGGAGGAAGAAGGATACCTGATTCTCCCTATCCTCACCGACGAACTGGCCGCTCAGCTCACCCGGCTGCTGGCAGAGCGCCGCTTGGGCGTCATCCGCCTGGAGGAGCGGCAGAGGAGCCTGGAGGACATTTTCCTGGAACTGACGGGAAAGGCGGCGAGCCTGTGAAACTGTTGAAACTGGAGTTTTTCAAGTGCCGCCGGCGGAAGATCCTGCTGGTGTGCGCCGCTGTATTGGCGGCGGAGTTGCTGTGGATCGTCTCCTCCTTTCTCCGCCAGGACGCCGAGGATCTGATCCAGGGCTGGATGCTGATGCTCTACGACCTGGCTATGGTGGACGCCATCATCCTGCCCATCAGCGTGGCTACCATTGCCAGCCGTAACTGCGAGTTGGAGCATAAAGGAACGACGCTCAAACTGCTGGAGACCATGGCGACACCAGGGCGGCTTTACGGTGCCAAACTGACCTGGGGCGCTCTGGTGCTGGCTGTCCTTCTCATCGTCCGGTGGGCGCTCTTCATGGGAGTGGGCATCCTGTGGCAGTTCCCGGGGGAGGTCCCCTGGGAGCGGTTCGGGCTTTTTACCCTGATCTCCTGGGCGGTGTCCATGATGGTCTACGCCATGCAGCAGGGATTGTCCCTGCGCTTTCAAAACCAGGCGGCGGCCCTGGTATGTGGGATCTCCGGCAGTTTCCTCGGGATCTTGTCCCTGCTATTCCCACCGGCCCTGACCCGGTGCGTTCCCTGGGGCTACTACGGCCTGCTGAGCTTGGTGGGGATGAACTGGGACCCGGACACCCGATTTACCTGGTTCTACTGGAAGTGGCCGGCGTCCACCGATCTGGTGCTACTGTGCCTGTGGGCGGCGCTGTTCCTACTGGTGGGCCGGGCGCTGTTCGTGCGAAAGGAGGTGTGAGGGATGCTGCTGCGTTGTCTGAAGGCGGAACTGATTAAGTTCCGCCGGGCGCCAGTGTGGCTGGCCTTTGTGGTGCTGCCCGTCTTTCCCGCCATCCTGGGCACTATGAACTATCTGGGGAATTTGGGACTGTTGCAGAGCGAGTGGTATAGCCTGTGGAGCCAGCACACGCTATTCTCCTCTATGTTCTTTCTTCCGGCATTGCTGGGGGTGTTCTGCGCCTGGCAGTGGCGGTTGGAGCACACGGACCACAACTGGAACAGTTTTCTCACCGCACCGGTGTCGGTGGGGGATCTGTACCTGGCCAAACTGATTTGGACCGCGGCCATGTCCCTGCTCTCCCAGGTGTGGATCGGGGTACTGTTCGTCCTCAGCGGGAAACTTGTGGGCCTCACCGGCCCCATCCCGCCGGAATTTTTCGGATGGCTGGCGTGCGGGGCCGTCGGCGGCGTGTCGGTGTGCGCGGTGCAGCTCTATTTCAGCCTGATTATCCGAGCCTTTTCCCCGCCGGTGGCCTTTGGCCTGATAGGGGGTATTGTGGGGCTGATGGCCACGGCCCAGGGGTTTGGTTACGCCTTCCCCTATTCCCTCCTGTGCATCGGGATGCGGGCCAACAACCCTAAGATGGAACTGAATCCGCTGCCCTTTGCGCTCTCTGTTCTGGCTTATCTTGTTCTATTTACACTGCTCTCCATTCGGTATCTCAAAAAACGGGACATAGCGGCTGAGTAAGAGAGGCCCCCGGCGAAAGCCGGGGGCCTCTCCTGTGTTTCATTTTACCCAGTGGACGACTGCATCCCGCAGGAAGCGGGCGCAGCCGGGCACTTGCTTGTCGTAGTAGGCGGTGAACCGCTCGTCCATCACATAGAGCTCCGCAATTCCCCGGTGTCTGGCCGGGTCGTACTGATTTCCGGTGATGGTGAGCCACCGGCGGTGGAGGGCGGTGATCTCCTTGCCCTCCTCACTCTCCGGGGACAGCCCCGCCCGGACGGCGGCCTCCAGCCGCTCCTGGATCTTCCGACCCAGATCTGTCCACTCCTGGTACTGCGTCTGGGTCAGGTTCATCACCGTAGCGTTGGCCTCATCCACCTCTTGGTCGCCGTACTTGGCCCGGATCTCCGCTCCGTAAACTTCCTCGTTGTGGGTCACTGTGCGCTGCTTGAATGCCTCAAATTTCTGCTCATCGCTCATGATCTCGTTCCTTTCTTCCGCTCCGATTGTGTCTTTCACCGACCGGATGAGCTGTTCCAGCCGCTCCCGTTTTGCCTCCAATGCGGCCAGGTGGTTTCGCAGGGCAGCCAGACGGTCAAAGGAGGGATCGTCCAGACATTCCTTGATCTGGGCCAGCTCCACCCCGAGAGCCCGGTAATAGAGAATGTCCTGCAGCCGGTCCACCTCCGCCCCGCCGTAGTAGCGGTAGCCGCTCTCCGCCACCCGGCTGGGCTTCAGCAGGCCGATCTGGTCGTACCAGCGCAGGGTACGGGTGGTCACCCCGGATAGGCGCGACAACTCCTGAATGGAATACTCCATAAGCATCCCTCCTTGGGAACAGGGTAGCAGTTGACGGAGCGTCAAAGTCAAGAGAAATTTTCAAAGTTTTTGGATTTCCCGCTGCAGCCGCTCTAAAAATTCCGCCGCCGGGATGCCGTCCAGCTGGGTGTGGTGGAACTGAAAGGATACCGGCAGGGTGGCCCGCAGCCACTTTTTCCGGTACCTGCCCCAGATGAGGAATGGATTGTTGTAGCACCCGGCGTAGATGTTCACCGCGCCGTCGATCTCGTACCCCGCCAGGGCGGAGGTGCCAATGACCATGTACTCCTCACCCAACTCATAGCTTTCCCCGCTCTCCCTGACCTGCCCGGTGAGCTTTAAGTAGTCTTGATTGAATTGCTCCAAATCGGAGGAGACGGGAATGTCGCAGGTGGCGATGCCGCCGTCCCGGGTGGCCACCACCGTATTGACGGCCAGACGGTCGTACTGCATGAGCTTGACACCCACCGGCAGCAGGTAGAAGTCCTTCATCTCCGCCGCCGCCTTTCCGATGCACCAGCACAGGAGCATATTGAATTTATAATTCCGTTTCCGGCTCAGACGCACCAGCGCCGTAACATCCAGGGCCTTCATCAAGGTCACCATGGGCATGGGCGCCTTCATCCACAGTTCAAAGGCCAGCGCCCGGGAGGTGCTTTGTGGATCTACTTCTTTTATGTCGTTCTCAATTCTGTTTATGATGTCCGGTTTGGTTGGCTGTGGTAAGTATCCCTTATCATAGCATAGTGTCTTATGGGCGGCAATGGATTGCAGTATTCCAAACCCAGGACTTTATGCTATAATGAAATATCACAAACCACTTGCACTCTATGCAAAGGCAGCAAGCAAAGAGGATCAGACATGAAACACATTTTTCTTTTAGAGGATGACGAGACCCTGGGGCGGGGCATCGTCATGGCCCTGACGGGGCCGGAGGCGTCCGTCATGTGCCGTTCCACCCTGGCTCAGGCCTGGGGAGCTCTGGCGGAGGAGCGGTTCGACCTGCTGATCCTGGACATCAATCTCCCCGACGGCAGCGGTCTGGACCTGCTGCGGCAGTTGCGTATGAATGGGGACTCCACGTCGGTGATTCTGCTCACCGCAAACGACCTGGAGTTGGACGAGGTCACCGGGCTGGAGGCCGGGGCGGACGACTATATCACCAAGCCCTTCTCCCTGGCTGTACTCCGGGCCAGAGTGAACGCCCAGCTCCGGCGGAGTGCTCCCACGATTTCTCAAACTATGTCCATAGGCCCCTTCATCTTCGATTTTGACCGGATGGACTTCCGCCGGGATGGGGCTGCCGTGGAGCTGAGCAAAACGGAGCAGAAGCTCCTGCGGGTGCTGGTGGAAAATCGGGGACACACCGTGCCCCGGGCCACCCTGGTGGACCGGGTATGGACGGACGGCGCGGAATTCGTGGAGGAAAACGCCCTGTCCGTCACGATCAAACGGCTGCGGGGCAAGCTGGAAGCCGACCCGGCCAAGCCTGAATACCTGAAAACGGTGTACGGCATCGGCTACACCTGGGCGGTGAAACTATGACGGAATATATAACGAAATGTGCGACTGTAATTGTACGGCATCGGCTACACTCGGACGGTGAAGCTATGATTTGGTACATTATAGCGGGTATTTTCATTCTTTTGGTATTGGCAGTGGTCCTGTTTTTCTGGTGGAAAACCGCCCGCACCATCCGGCGGCTGGATGACATGCTCACCGCAGCCACGGACGGCACCTTTTCCGAACAAACCTTTGATGAGAGCCGCCTCTCCGCTCTGGAGAGCCGGTTGGCCCGGTATCTGGCGGCCAGCGCCTTGTCCGAGCGGAATGTGCGTGAGCAGAAGGATCAGATCAGCGCCCTGATCTCCGACATCTCCCACCAGACCAAGACTCCGGTGGCCAACCTCCAGCTCTATGCCCAGCTGCTCTCGGAGCAGCCCCTCCCCCCTCAGGGGAAGGACTGCGTGGCCGCCCTCTCCGCCCAGGCGGACAAGCTCCAGACCCTCATTGAGGCCCTGGTCAAGACCTCCCGGCTGGAGACGGGGATCCTGGCCCTCCACCCCCAGAGCGGTGAAATTGCCCCGGTGGTGGAGCGCTCTGTCGCCCAATATGCACCCAAAGCGGCGGAAAAGGGCATCACCCTGACCGCTCGACAGACAGAGGGCTCCGCCGTCTTTGATCCCAAGTGGACGGAGGAGGCGGTGTGCAACCTGCTGGACAACGCCGTGAAGTACACCCCCTCCGGCGGCACCGTAACGGTGGAGGTGAAAAACTATGAGCTCTTCTCCGCCATCTGGGTGAGCGATACCGGCCCGGGCATCTCCGAGGGGGAACAGGCCAAAATTTTCGGACGGTTTTACCGTGCGCCCGGCGCTTATCAGACGGAGGGCGTGGGCATCGGCCTCTATCTCACCCGGCAAATTGCGGAGAAGCAGGGCGGCTATGTGAAGGTGGAGAGCGTCCCCGGGAAGGGAAGCGTGTTTTCCCTCTTTCTCCCCCGTCCGTAGCGGACTTCTTTCAAAACTGTCACATTCTCGAAAGGACCAGGACAGATTTCCATGCTAAAGTCTGTATTGTCAAAAGACGGTACAGACTTTTTCTTTGGAGGAGAACAGTCATGACAATTTTAGAGACCTGTGATCTGAAAAAATACTACGGCGCCGGGGACACTCAGGTAAAGGCTCTGGACGGCGTAGACCTGAGTATCGAACAAGGAGAGTTTGTGGCCATTGTGGGCACCTCCGGCTCCGGCAAGTCCACTCTGCTTCACATGCTGGGGGGCCTGGACCGGCCCACCTCCGGTACCGTCACCGTGGACGGCAAGGACATCTTCGGCCTGAAGGACGAGGCCCTGACCATCTTCCGCCGGAGGAAGATCGGCTTCGTGTTTCAGTCCTACAATCTGGTGCCGGTGCTCAGCGTGTGGGAGAACATCGTCCTGCCCATTCAGTTGGATGGGGCCAAGGTGGATCGGGCCTATGTGGAAGAGGTCATCGCCACCCTGGGGCTGGAGAAGAAGCTCACCAATCTCCCCAACCAGCTCTCCGGCGGCCAGCAGCAGCGGGTGGCCATCGCCCGGGCCCTGGCCACCAAGCCCGCCATCCTGCTGGCCGACGAGCCTACCGGCAACCTGGACAGCAAAACAAGCCAGGATGTGCTGGGCCTCATGAAGGTGACAGGGCAGAAGTTCGCCCAGACCATGGTGATGATCACCCATAACGAGGAGATCGCCCAGATGGCCGACCGCATCGTCCGCATTGAGGACGGGCGGATCGTGACACGGTAAGGGGGCGAAGGGCATGAATGTCTCCAACCGCGGCTGCATCCGCCGTCTGAGTCTGAAAAGCCTCCTTGCAAACCGTACCCGCAATCTGGTGGCGGTGCTGGCCATCGCCCTGACGGCAGTGCTCTTCACCTCTCTCTTTACCATCGCCCTCTCCATCAACGAAGGAATCCAGCAAAACAACTTTCGCCAGGCTGGAGGATGGTCCCACGGCACCTTCAAATACCTCACCGAGGAACAGTTTGAGGAATTGAAGGACGACCCTCTCATTGACCAGTGGGGCCTGCGCCGATTTTTAGGTATGCCCACAGAGGTTCCCTTCAACAAATCCCATGTGGAGATCGGTTACTCCGACGCCAACCAGGCTCACTGGAGCTACTGCGACCCGGTGGAGGGGAACCTTCCCCAAGAGGGCACTGACGAGGCGGCCACCGACACCCATGTGCTGGAACTGCTGGGGGTAGAACCGGAAATCGGTGCCCAATTTACCGTCACCTTTGAGGTGGATGGTCATGAGACCACCCAGACCTTTACCTTAAGCGGCTGGTGGGAGTACGATGAGGCCGTTGTAGCCAACCACATCCTGATCCCCGAAAGCCGGGCGGACGCTATCCTGGCAGAAGTGGGCGTAATCCCGCCGGGCAGCGACGGCATGACCGGCAGCTGGAATCTGGATGTGATGCTGAAAAACGGCGCCCGCTCTATTTCCTCCGACCTGGATGAAATCCTGGTTAACCACGGCTACCAGTCGGACACTCCGGGAGAAACCTATATTTCCATCGGCGTCAACTGGGGCTACACCGGGGCGCAGCTTTCAGACAAGCTGGACCCCACCGTGGTGGCCATCATCGTGGGCGTACTGGCCCTCATTCTGCTCACCGGGTATCTCATCATCTACAATGTGTTTCAAATCTCTGTGGCGGGGGATATCCGCTTCTACGGCCTGCTGAAAACCATCGGCACCACGCCCCGGCAGCTCCGGCGGATCATCCGCACCCAGGCACTGCTGCTCTCGCTCATTGGCATCCCTGTGGGGCTGCTGTTGGGCTGGCTGCTGGGCGACGTGCTCACCCCGGTCATTACTGCTCAGCTCAATGGCGTGACTACCGTGGTCTCTGTCAGCCCCCTTCTCTTTGTGGGCTCGGCCATCTTTGCCTTGGTAACGGTGCTCATCTCCTGCCGCCGCCCCGGCCGCCTGGCAGGAAAGGTCTCCCCGGTGGAGGCGGTGCGCTATACCGAGGGCAGGGCGCTGAAACAGAAGTCCAGGCGAACGGGCAAAGGGGTCTCCCTTTTCTCCATGGCCTGGGCCAATCTTGGCCGCAGCCGGGGCAAGACCTTCCTCACGGTGCTGTCATTGACCCTGGCCGTGGTGCTGCTGACTGCAACGGTGACCTTTACAGGTGGTTTTGACATGGACAAATATGTGTCCAACTTCACCGCCAGCGACTTTATCCTGGCCGACGCGGGCCAGTTCCAGACGGGCGGGGACAGCTTCAACGACGAGATGGGAGTGCCGGAGGAAGTCATCGCTGCCGTAGATGCTCAGGGCGGCATCACCGGGAGCGGCCGCGTGTACGGCAAGACCGGTCCGGCGCTGGAGTTCGTCACTGAGGAATACTATCGCTCTATGTGGGGACGCTGGAACACCCAAGAACAGCTGGACAGCATGATAGCCTTCAAAGATCGCACTGAGGACGGCCTTTTGGCGGATCGGGTACAGCTCTACGGCATGGAGCCCTTCGCGCTCAGCCATCTGACGGTGCTGGATGGGGACCTGGCAAAGCTCAACGACCCCAACGGCAATTTTGTTGCCGCTGTGTACAGCACCGATGATTACGGCAATGCGGAGATGAGCAGCCACTGGGCCCGGCTGGGGGATACGGTGACCATTCGGTATGTGGAGGAGTTTGAGTACTACGATCCCGTTACCGGTGAAGTGTTCGGCCCTTGGGAGAATGTGCCTGAAGGTGCCGCTTACGCCGAACGGGCAGTGAAGTACCGGGACGTAGACTACACCGTGGCCGCTCTGGTGACGGTGCCGTCCGCTCTGAGCTACCGCTACTACGGCGTCGACGAGTTTGTCATGGGGGCGGAGACTTTTATCCGGGATACAGGAACCGACTCCGTCATGTACTACGCCTTCGACACCACGGAGGAGGCCAACTCCGCCATGGAAGCCTTTCTCAAGGACTACACGGAGAATGAGAACCCTCAGTTTGACTATGAGAGCAAGGCTACCTATGTCGGGGAGTTTGAGAGCACCCGGAGCATGTTCCTCCTGCTGGGGGGCGCCCTCAGTTTCATCGTGGGTCTGGTAGGGGTACTGAACTTCTTCAACGCCATTCTCACCGGCATCACTGCCCGCCGCCGGGAACTGGCCGTGCTCCAGTCCATTGGCATGACGGGGCGGCAGCTGCAGACCATGCTGGCCCTGGAGGGACTACTTTATACCGTGGGCGCGGCGCTGCTGGCGCTCATTCTGGTGGTGGTCACGGCCCCCTTCGTGGGCCCCGGTCTCAACGGGTTCATTTGGTTTTTCACCTACCGTTTCACCATCTGGCCCATCGCCGTGGTGCTGCCTCTGTTCGGGGCTTTGGGCATACTCATCCCGGTGCTCAGTTGCCGGGCCGCCCAGCGCTATTCCGTGGTGGAGCGCCTGCGGCAGGAGTAAGAGACTGCGCCAAATCCAAACCTTTGTGATATAATGAAAATCACAAACCTAAGGAGGGATTGCTATGCGCAAGAATTTTGGGGCTAAGCCCTGGACCTATCCCCAGCCGGTCTTTATCCTGGCCACCTACAATGAGAACGGCACCCCCAACGCCATGAACGCCGCCTGGGGCGGCATCAGCGAGGACAAGGAGCTGAGCATGTGCATCAGCGAAGGCCATAAAACCACCGCCAACATTTTGGCCCGCAAGGCCTTCACCGTGAGCATGGCCACGGCGGAGCAGATGGTTGCCTGCGACTATGTGGGTATTGAGTCCGGCAACCAGGTGGCGGACAAGGTGGCGAAGGCCGGTTGGCACACCATCAAATCGGAATTTGTGGACGCGCCCCTCATCGCCGAGCTTCCCATGGCGGTGGAGTGCCGTCTGGTGAGCTATGACCCGGAGAGCTGCCGTCTGGTGGGCCAGATCGTCAATGTGAGCGCCGATGAGTCCGTGCTGGATGAGGATGGGAAGATCGCCCCCGGCAAGCTGCGGCCCATTACCTTTGACCCTATCCACAACGCATACCGTGTGCTGGGCGAGAAGGTGGGCAACGCATTCCTCGACGGCGCCAAGCTGAAATGATCTGCTGATCTGAGACAGGAATAAGGGAAGGAGGCGTGGCCTCCTTCCCTCATTTTTTCTGCCTGCGGATCACTGCCGCCCCGTCTTCTGCCGCTTGCGGAAATCCTCCTCGATGGCGTCCTTCCAGTGTGCGTCCAGGGGCGCACTGCACCGGACAGCGGCCACAGCCTGGCCAACCACCTCGTAGTTGAGGCGGGTACCCTCGCTGTCGCAGTGGTAGTTCACCGCCCGGTCTGGGGCGATTCCCAGGTGGCCTGCCGTCTCCACTGCGTCGATGTTGGCCCCCAGGAAGAGAAACTCCCAGCCGTACTTTTCCTTCTGACGCTGGATCATCTCCTTCACCCGCCGGGCGGAGTAGCGGCGGCTGGCATTCTCCATGCCATCGGTGGTAATAACGAAAAGAGTGTGCTCCGGCACATCCTCAGGCCTGGCGTACTTGTGGATGTTCCCAATGTGGTGGATGGCCCCGCCGATGGCGTCCAGCAGGGCGGTGCAGCCCCGGACATAGTACTCTTTTCCCGTGATAGGCTGGACATCGCTCACCTTCACCCGGTCATGGAGCACCTCGGTCTGGTCGTCGAAGAGAACAGTGGAGACAAAGGCCTCGCCAGGCTCCTTCTTCTGCTTTTCGATCATGGCGTTGAAGCCGCCAATGGTGTCGCCCTCCAGCCCCTGCATGGAGCCGCTTCGGTCCAGAATGAACACCAGTTCCGTCAAATTCTTCTTCATAAAAAATCCCCCTATGCTGTGTTTTTTGATTTACAAGCACAGTATAGGGGAATTTTGATTTGGACAGGTCGCCCGGCGGGCGACAAATTGTTATGCCTCAAACAGGGTGATCTGCGTGCCGTTCTCCTCCAGGAGCCGGAGCAGCTCCTGGGTTTTGAGCCATACGGTGGCGGCATTGTCATTGGGGTGTACACCAATCAGGCCGGAGCCCTCCAGAAATGATTTATCAAGCCAGAAGGTTACTTTGTGTTCCCGGTCATTGAGCAGACCAAGAGGCGTCACCGCGCCGGGGATTAGCCCCAGAATATCCATCAGATCCAGATCCGAGGCAAAGGTCAGTGGCCGGGTGCCGTTCTGTTGCCGGAAAGCCTTTAGGTCAACCCGCTTGTCTCCTTTGACCGTGATGAGATAGTAATTGCGCTTTTTGTCGTCCCGAATGAAGAGGTTTTTGGCATCGGCCTCCGGGTAGGGCAAGCGGATCTCCGCTACCTCTGCCATGTTGTAAACAGCTTTGTGCTCCGTCACCTCATACCAAATGTTTCTGGTACTGAGGAGCGCGTAAATCTCCTTCTTGTTCATATTCCAATTCTCCTCGCCATTACCCACCCAGTAGGCTCTGGTCAAAGGCGAAGAGAGCCTCGTTGATCTCAAAAATGTTGTAGTTTTGGTGGGCAATAAAATACTCCACGATGATGTCGAACTTGTTGGCGTGAGAGAAGGCAAAACCTGCCTTTTCCAGCATCTCCCGGGCCTCCTCCAGCGGCAGTTCCAGAGCAATGGCGAAGGCCATGGCAGTGGGCTTGGAGGGCTTATAGTGGACATCCGAACGGATCTTGGAGAACAACTTGCGGTCGATGTTGGCCTTTTTATAACACTGGGCGTCGGTCATGCCACATTCGTCGATCTTTCGCAACAGCATCTGAGAAAAGCTTTCGTCCAGTTTGCTGAGAGCCTCGTCCAGTCCGAAGGGAGCCGAGGTGCAAGGGGCAGGCATCCATTCTTCTTCCTCCATGGGCATGGAGGCCATAGCCATCCGGCGGCGTTGAGTCTCCCGGCTGTCGGTGTGGGTATCCACATAGCGGTCGTCGATGTAGGCAGCAATGTCGGCAAAGAGCTTTCCGCCAATGGTATAGGCGACTCGGTCGAAGATGACCAGATACACCGTCATGTCGTGGGCCAGAAGGAAGTCTCCGATGGTATCCACCGCCACCTTCAGGGCCTGATCCTTAGGGTAGCCATACACCCCGGAGGAGATCAGGGGGAACGCCACGGTTTCACACTGATAGGACAGAGCCACTTCCAGAGAGGAGCGGTAGGCAGAGACCAACAGTTCCCGTTCCCTGTGGCTGCCGCCCTGCCAGATGGGACCGACGGTGTGAATGACAAACTTTGCCGGTAAGCAGTAGCCCTTCGTGATCTTAGCCTGTCCCGTTTTGCAGCCTCCCAGGGTGCGGCACTCGGCCAGCAACTCCGGCCCGGCGGCACGGTGGATGGCGCCGTCCACCCCTCCGCCGCCCAGCAAGCTCTCATTGGCAGCGTTGACGACGGCGTCCACCTTCATGGTAGTAATATCATTTCGAACGATATGCAGGGGCATGACGACACCTCCTCACTTGATAGGGTCATCATACCATAAGCGGGACGGTATGGCAATCGAGCAGAGGATGGGGAGCGGTTTCCTGGATGCCCAGCATCTTTTGGATCATCTCATAGTGCTTAGCCACCGTGTGACGGGTCACCTTTGCGCCCTTAGCGATGGTGCTGTAATTGGTCTCATCGGGGCAGAGCCTCATGTACTCCCAGATCTGCCGCTGCTTCTTGGTGAGTTTCTCAGGCGATGGAATTCCTCGCAGCCGATCCAGGATGGCCTTCCGCTCGGCGTTCAGCTGCTGGATGAGTACCTTCAGCTTCTCCTCACACTCTTCACGGGTATGGGCGTAAACGCATTTGGAATGCTTGGTACCGTCCGGCCAGGTGGGTGAGTAGCGTCCCTCGAAGAGGTGGTCATTGAGTTCTGTGATGCAGCCGGTTCCCGGCTTGCGGGTGCGCCGCATGACCGGTCGGAAGTCAGTGAGCGGATTTGTCTCAGAAGAGTCCTCCGTCACCTCATTGCCCAGGCCCCGATCGATTTTGGCGGCGGCTTCGCTGAGCATATCGCCAGTGATGTGCGTATAAATGTCCAGCGTTGTAGCCGCCGACACATGGCCCAGCATGGAGGAGAGTGTCTTGATGTCCATGCCGTTTTCCAGTGCCATGGTGGCGAAAGTATGGCGCAGATCATGAAATCTGATTTTCTTACACCCGGCCCGTTCCAGAATGACCTGGAGCCGCCGGAGCACGGAGCTGGGTTTAATCGGTTCGTCTTCCTTGATAGGAGAGGGGAACAGCCAGCGGGAGCTCGCCGCCTTTCGGTATTCCCGGAACACCTCCACCACGGCAGGTGGCAGCACCAATTTGCGGATAGAGGCTTTTGTCTTGGGGACACTCAGCTGCATCTTTCCATTTACCTCATAGACCTGTTTGGTTACGGACAGCGTTCCGGTATCCAGATCCAGGTCGGACCATTGGAGGGCCAGCAGTTCGCCCCGGCGAAGGCCAGTGGATAAGTCCAGCAGGAACAGCTCAAAGTATCCGTCCGCCTTGGCCTGAATAAGAAATCGCTGGAGTTCCTGGCGGGACAGCACCTGCATCTCCCGGCTACGCTTGGGCGGAAGCTTGCAGCCTACCGCGGGATTGGTTCGGATCAGGTTTTCCTGCACCGCCTGATCCAGCGCTGCCCGACATTTGGCGTGACACATCCGCACCATGCGGTCGGACAGGCCCTTTCCATATTGTTCTGTGCGGACAAGTCGCCCCTCCTTTTTCAGGTGAGCGTAGAATTGCTGGAGGTCCTTCTGGGTTAACTGACACAGCGGAATCTTGCCCAGCTGCGGGATGATATGCTGATAGATGGTGTTCTCATAAGTGTTCTGCGTGGCGGAGCGGAGACCGGACTTGATGTAAGTTTGATACCAGAAGTCCATCCACTCCCCGAAGGGCATATCAGCACAGATCTTCTCGGACTTAGTGCAGCCCACTGTCTCCATCAGCTTGGTCAGTTTTTCCTGACACTCATGCTTGGTCTTGGCCAGCACATTTTTCGTTTTGGGAAGGCCCTTGTCGTCATAGCCCACCACGGCCCGGCCTTCCCAGCGGCCGTCCTTGCGCTGCCTTATGGTGCCGGTTCCGCTTTTTCGTTTTCTGGCCATGGATTCAACTCCTTTCCCAACAAATCTTCCAGGAAGCCACCCACCACATCACTGGCGGCTCTCTGCATATCCGGCGTCACATGAGTGTAGGTATCCAGCGTGAACGATGCGTTGGTGTGTCCAAGGATGCCGGAGAGAGTCTTGGCATCCACACCACTGGCCAGGGCGTGGGTGGCGAAGGTGTGGCGTAAATCATGGAACCTGATGTGAGGCAGTCCCGCCTCTTTCAGCAGTACCTTCATCCAGTAGTAAGCGGCACTGGGACGCACCGGTTTCTCCGGAGCCAGTGGTTCCGGGAAGATCCACTGACTGATGGCGTGCTTTTTCCTCTCCTTTAATCGCTGGACAGTACTGGGGGGCAGACGGATGGTGCGTCTGCCCCTCTCAGTCTTGGTCTCGCCGATCTCCATTTCACCCCGCTTAGGTACATTCACCGAGCGGAGGATTTTCAGCGTACCAGCGTTCTCGTCGAAGTCCCTCCACATGAGACCGCAGATCTCACCCCGGCGCAGGCCAGTGGTCAGTTCTGTGTAGAAGAAGTCCCGCCAGATTTCGTTCTTGTCCACTGCCGCCAGGAAGGCATCCATCTGATCTCGATCGAGAACCTGCTTGGGTTTGTAGTTGCTCTTAGGCAGTTTGACACCGTCCGTTGGGTTATAGGGAACGATGTGATCCCGTTCCGCATCCTTGAGGCAGCGGTGGAGCATGGCGTGGATGCGGAGCACCATGCTGTCCGACAGTTCGTGCCCGTACTCCGGGTGGTCGTGGACACGCCCCTCTTTCTTCAGCTTCCGGTACAGCTTTTGGATGTCCAGCCGTGTAACTCGGGAGACGATCTTGCCGCCCAAGTAGGGTTTCACATAGCACCGGATGTACTGCTCATAGCTGCGTAGAGTGTTAGGCCGCAGGGTGACGGCACCGTACTCCTCTATCCAGCGGTCCAGCCACTCGCCCAGAGTCATGCGGCTATCCTCAGTGAGCTGCGCATCCTGATAGATATCCATATCACGGTGGAGCTTGGCCAACAGTTCTTTCTGGGTTTTGGCCAGCACATATCGGAAGATGGGTTCGCCGTTTTCCTTGTGGCCCACTACGATGCGGCCTTCCCACCGTCCATCCTCCCGCTTGCGTACCATGCCGTCCCCGGATGGTCGTCTCTTTGCCATGTTGTTTCACCTCCAATCGTTCCGTTTCATTTGTTGTGTGGTTACTGCGTAGCCTATTTCACAGGAGGATACTTGTAAGGCTCCGCCACATACTGGTAGAGCACTGCACCGCAGCGGCGGCAGATCAGATACCGCAGTCGGTTGCCCAGCATTCCGTGTTTCCTGAATGTGACCAGCGCTTCGCCGTGCTGCCAGCCAAGGCCGATGTCCTCGCACCCACAGTACTGGCACCGCTGAATGGGAAGTCGATTTGTCATCTTGATCCCTCCTCCTGTTCCATTCTGCGGCAGACACGCTCCGTCTCCTCCTCGTCGAAGGAGTACAGACCATCCGCCTCCAATTCCTTACTCAGCCCCCAGGCCAGTTTGAACCCGGCGGTGAAGCTGGCCAGGGAGATCTCTTCTTTCAATAGATTCTGACTGTCCACCAGATGCATGAGCCTGCGGCGCTGCATCTTATCCAAGAAGTCCCGGACCTCCTGGCGGGTATTCTCGATGTCCTCTTCCAGTTCTGACACATCCGGTTCCCGGAAGAACCGCTGGTGCAGGGCTCTCATGTAGTCGTTCATTGCGCGTCGCCTCCTTATCAGCAACACACAATACCCGAACTGTTTCCCAATATCCACCCCTTATTTGAAACTTTTTCAGAAAGATTTCTGGGTGTGGAGAGGTTTTTATCTTTGTTTTGGCATGTCAGATTTTAATACGCCTACATCCCGCCCATGGTCATGCCGCCCATGTTCTGCTCCTCCTCATGATCGTCAGGCTTGTGGCCCATGGCGATCTTCTTCTGACGGATCTTCTGGAGCAGTTTACGGTCCGATCTCTGACTGCCCGGCGGGCAGGGCGGAATGGAGTTGTCCTGAAAGATCCGGCCCATGTGGTGGAGCAGTTTAGTAGCAGACAGGAGCACATTGGGACTGTGGTTGTCATTGATGTGATCCAGAAAGAACTGGGCATACTCGTTTCCCTGGGACGCGGATTCCCAGAACCAGCTGTACGCCTGCTTTCGATCCCGAGCCACATCCTCTCCAATGAGGTACAGCTTGCCCAGGGTGTACTGCGCATACTGATTCCCCTCCTGGGCGGCATCGGTCAGATACTCCACCACCCTGGCCGCATTTTTCGGGACATCCTTTCCCTCCAGATACAGTTTCCCCAGCCGGTAGGCGGCATAGGGATTGCCCTGCGCCGCCGCTTTCTCATACCAGGACACCGCTTCCTCCATTCGCTTTTGACTTTGCAGCAGTTTACCAAGGGCGTACTGTGAGAAGTCATGACCGGCTTCGGCGGCCCGGCAAAACCACAGCTCCGCCTGTTCGTCATCCGGCAGCACCCCCATACCATCCCGCCAGCATTTTCCTAACTGATGTGCTGCCACGGTGAAGCCGGCATTCCAGAGCCGCTCCAGCATCCGCACCTGCTCCGCCTTTTCTGCTTCTGTGTTTTCATATTCTGACAGGATCTCCTTGGCAGTCTGGTAGGCTTCCGCCATCTGCCAGTGGGAGGACCAGGCGTAGTACACCTCCTCCTGGTCCTCATCCACTTCGTCTTTCATGGCCGCATCTTCGAAGGTGAAGGTACCCAGGCGCAGTTCCTCCGCCTCCCGGATGACCATGTTCTTGATGGCCTTGAACTCGGATTGCTGTGACAATGGTTTGTGTCCTCTTGGCGTGTCCTTGTAGTACTGCTCCAGCTCATCCCGCAGCCGGTTCCATTGTTCATAGCACTCCGCCACCTCCGGGAGCCTGGCCAGTTCGTCCACGATGGCATCCACCTGCGCCTTTACTGGCTTTTTGAGATAGCCGTACATCTTTTTACCTTTGACCTCCGTCAGCATCCCGGCCAGCGTTTCCATCTGACTGGCGATGATAGGACTGTCGCAGAGTCCGGACTTCATCTCCCGGATGAGACGGCCCATGGCTTCCATTGCCGCGTCCCGCACCTCTTGATAGGAGATATCCTTCTGCTGATACAGGGACAGCAGCTCGTCCTGAAAAATGTCATTGGAGAGTTGAGAGCGCATCTGCTCAACGCCGCGCTCGGTCAGGTAGCCCTGCTTTGGATCATTGGACCATGCCATCACGTGGATATGCGGGTGGTGCTTCTCATCGTGGAAGGCGGCGCACCACCGAAAGCTGCTGGGTGGAATTTTCATCGCCGCCGCCAGTTCTGTCTGATGGGCCAGCAGCAATCTGCGCCAGCTCTCACTGTTTTCGTAGCCCAGCCGTGCGGCATCCTCCCGCTTCAGGGAGTAGATGAAGGTCCATACCGGACCGGCGTGTGCGTTGATCTCCTCCATGGTTTGCTCCAGATCAGCAGCACCGTCTGCAGAGAACAGACCGTGAGAGCGGGGACGCTCGGCCATGTACTCCAGGTAACCACCGCCTGCCGTGGGTTCCATCAGTTCCACGCCATCTCGGGTGGCGATGTACTCGGCGTAGTGTCTGCCGCCGCTTCCCGGCTTAATGTAGCCGGACTTTTGAATGAGACCCTTCATTCTTCAATCCTCTTCTGAAACCGGAACGCATCCTGGAAATCAATTTCCCCGTTGGTCTCTTTCACATTTTTCACGCAGCGCACCCGAAGTTTTTGCAGTGTATCCAGGCCGACATTGATATCGCTGGCAAGCAGATTCGCCATCACATCCTGGTCCACTGCCTGTTTGAAGAGCAGATGCCCCATGCGTTTTCCGAAAGCACCCAGCTTGCCCTCCAGCACATCCGAGAGGATACGAGGCAGATATTCCTCCGCGTGTTCCGTGTCCAGGTAGCCGGAATAGAACTGGATCGCCTTTTCGATGTACTCATTTTTGGTGGAGCAGTTGTCCGCCTGGTAGTGATGTTCCACATCGGCCCAGGCCGATTCGCTCAGCCACACCGAGTGTTTCTTCTTTACCTCTTTCATCTCCAAAATCGCCTCCTTTTCTCATCAACGCCGCCTGAAATCCCGCAACGGTGGGGATTCAGGTGGCTTTTCACAAGAACAGCGCCAATCTCAAAGCCTACTGGCCGAAACAGCGCCAACTCCAAATCCCCGAAACCGCCCGCACTGCGGGCGGATGTGACTGCCCGGGCGCACAAAAGCGCCAGGGCTTTCTCCTGCTCTTTCTTTCGTCCTCCGCAGAGCCATCAGAAGGGCCGGGGGCTCCTTTCACAAATCTGCGAATAGCGGCCCAAAGCGGCCCGTAGCCGCCAGGGAGGGACAGGGGGCCCTACCCCTCCCGCAAGCGGGGCACACAACGGCTCACAGGCGGTCACGCGGGGGATTCCCGCTCCTGCAGGAGTTTAGCGATCCGCTGCCACTCAGTGGACAGCTCCAGATCCTTCAACTGTCGGCTGTAGAAATCCTCCACGACCTCCTGGACTGGCCGGAGGGTGAACCGCAGATTTCCGTTCCGCTTGCCGTGGGATTTGGTCACCACCTCAGTCGGCTCGGTGAGGATGAGCCCCCGCTCCTCCAGTTGCCGGATGTACTTGCGCACTGTGTTCTCACTCATACCTACTGCACCTCCGATGGTTTGGATGCTGGGCCAGCATTGATGGGTCTTCTGATTCTCGCAGCGGCGCAGGTAACAGTACACCGCCAGTTCGCCGTGGCTCAGGCCCAGGAGAAAGATCTCATTGGGCAGAGAGAAAAAATTTCCGTGACTGCTGTATTTCATGCTCCACCTCCCGCGTGTTCGCTCACCCATCGGATGAACGGTTCCTTGGGCACCACCATCCGGTTACCGATGCGCAGCACCGGGAAGCCCGGTTCGTGCATCAGTTCGTATCCGCTGGATGGTGACACGCCAAGGACCTTGGCGACCGTTGCCGCATTGAGAAAAAGCGGCAGGTCATCATAGCTTTTGAAACTGGATTCTTTCATGATGATAACCTCCTGTCCAAATTTTCTTCTTATTATTTGGTCACTGGGGACAGCGTTTGAGAATCGCTCTACTGTGTAGGAAAAGCCCTCCCACAGTATTAGGCGACGAAACGAATGATTTACAAAACTCCAAAATGAAAGTTGGGGTTTTATACAAATTGAAATCTGCAGACAGGCTGATTTTATTGACTGTGTGCTGCAATTTCATCATCACATACCATCCCTATCACTTACCCCAGGAAAACAAAAATCGGGCGCACGAGAACAACACAGCGGTCCGCCGGAAACGGCAGATTTTGTGTTCTTCTCATGCGCCCGGCAATTTGGTGACTCAGAGACAGTGTCTCAGGACCCGTGGCTCGGTGCAGCATGGTTGCCGTATGAACTTTGTAGGATCATCTTAACAGAACGATTGTTCGATGTCAAGGGCTGACAGAAAAATTTATTCAAAATCCGTATCAGTTGAATCGCTTTGGTATCATTCCCATGTGCATCCCGGAGATTTGTCTCGGCTGATGAGAGCGGCGGCAGGAAGCTGGCAGACACAGGCGAGGGTTTTATTTGTTTAATTGTCCCGCAAAACTTGAGGCCGTGTTCTCCGGTCAGGGATTGTGTCCTGTTCGTCACGCCGCCTTTCTCGCCACCACCACGAAGCGGCCGTTGTCTGTATGGTAGCTGCAGGTGGACAGGGTGAGGAGCCGGTCGCCGTACTGGGCGGCAATCCCGGTGTCATAGAGAGCGGCCGCCTTGGCCTGCTCCACATACTCCGTGAACCGCTCCGGGTCGCTCAGGTCGGCGTACTCGTAATACCGGAACACCCCCTCCGCATCCACCGGGTAGATCTCGGAGTAGAACGCGGCCAGCACCTCATAGCCGCCCTCCTCGTCCAGGGTGTCGAACTGGATGGCCGGATGCTCCGCCCAGTAGTCCTCATTGGCGTAGCCGGGCAGGGAGCCGAACATGGTCCCGTTCTTCATGTGGTGTCCGTAGACCAGATAGTGGTTCCCGTCCTCCTGGCAATCCCCGTCCAGGAAGGGGACCCCGGCCACGGAGTAGGAGCCGTCAAAGGCCCGGCGCAGATAATACTCCGGGTCCTCCGGGGTGAACATGACCGGGTAGTCCAGTTTGGTCCCCTCGATTTTCACCCAGCCGAAGAGGTCCGGGTTCTCCCCGTGGAGGGCCGCGTAGCCCTCCAGCCGGGAGGGCAACGGCTCCTCCTCCGGCACTTCTGAGGCGGACGGCGGCGCGGCCTGGGCCGCTTGCGCCGCCGCCTGAGCCGCCTGCTCGGCCAGGCGGGCAAAGGCGGCCTCCTGGGCCCGGCTTTCCAGCACGGAGGAGAGGGCCATGCCGGCGGAGAACAGGAACAGGGCGGAAAAGGCGGCAGCCAGCGCCAGATACAGTTTCTTATGCTTCATACAGAGCTACTCTCCCAATAGGAAGCGGGGGGGGGGGGGGGGGGGGGGGGGGGGG
>NZ_NFMA01000029.1 GCF_002161175.1 Flavonifractor sp. An100
ACGCTCACGGCCGGGTCGCTTTCGCTGCGACTCCGAATACAAACAGCAGCCCACAGGTCCGCTTGGTTTGTATCCGTCGCTCCGCTCCAAGCTCCCCTGTTCGCGGGCTCGGGCGCTTAAGCCTTGCAGCGCTCCAGGTACTCGCCGGTGCGGGTGTCGATCTTGATCTTGTCCCCGGGGTTGATGAACAGGGGCACCTTGATCTCAGCACCAGTCTCCAGAATGGCGGGCTTGGTCACGTTGGTGGCGGTGTCGCCCTTGAATCCGGGATCGGTCTCAGTGACCTCCAGGTCCACAAAGTTGGGGGGCTCCACGCCGAAGACGCTGCCCTTGTAGGACATGACCTTGCAGCTCATGTTCTCCTTGACGAACTTGAAGCTGTCGCCCAGCAGGTCCTTGCTGATGGGCAGCATGTCATAGGTCTCCATGTCCATGAAGTAGTACAGGTCGCCGTCGTTGTAGCTGTACTCCATGTCCTTGCGCTCCACGAAGGCCTGCTCAAACTTGGCGGTGGGGTTAAAGGAAGTCTCGGTCACGCCGCCGGTGATGATGTTCTTCATCTTGGTACGGACAAAGGCAGCGCCCTTGCCGGGCTTGACGTGCTGGAACTCAACAACCTGCATGACCTTGCCGTCCATCTCGAAGGTCACGCCGTTGCGGAAATCGCTGGCGGAAATCATTGGCATAGGAATCATCCTCCATTATTCTAGTTAGCTGATTTATTTTACCCTATTTTCCCCGCTTTGACAAGGGGGTTGACGGGAATTGACCCATTCCCCTTGGAAATTTTCCCCGTTTACAAAACAATCAGGTCCTTGGGGGAGTTGGTAATGTCCTCACAGCCCCCATCCCGCAAAATCAAAACGTCCTCAATGCGAACGCCAAACCGTCCCGGCAGATAGATACCCGGCTCGGCGGAAATCACCGCCCCCGCCGGCAGCACGCTTCCCTCGCTGGGGCTGGCGTTGGGGGACTCGTGGATCTCCAGGCCCAGGGAGTGGCCAAAGCTGTGGGAGAAATACTCTCCATAGCCAGCCTCCTGGATGATGCGGCGGGCGGCGGCGTCCACCTCCCGGCCCGTCACCCCGGCCCGGGCCGCGTTGATGCCCGCCCGCTGGGCCGCCAGCACCACCCCGTATACCTCCTCCATCTCCTGGGAGGGCTGACCCAGAGCCACGGTCCGGGTCATATCGGAGCAGTATCCGTCCACCTTACACCCAAAGTCCATGGTAATGAACATTCCCGTATCCACCACCTGGTCCCCGGGCACGGCGTGGGGGCGGGAGCCGTTGGCTCCGGCAGCTACAATGGGGTCAAAGGACACCTTCTCCCCACCCCGGCTGAGCAGCTCATAGACCAGCCGGGCGGCAATCTCCCGCTCGGTCAGTCCCGGCCGGATAAAGTCTAAAACCGCCTTAAAAGCCCCGTCGGTCACCTTCTGGGCCCGGCGCATGGCGTCCAGCTCCTCCTCATCCTTCGCCGCCCGCAGCCGGTCCAACAGATGCTGGGCGGGAGTGAGGATACAGGGCAGCTCCTGGGTATAGCGCCGGTGGGCATCCACCGTCATACTACCGCTTTCAAAGCCCACGTTGTGCAGCCCCTTTTCCTCCACGTAGGCCCGGGCCTGGGCCAGATGGCCGCTGCCGGCAGACACCAGGCAGACCTCTGTCCCCGTCACTTGCTCCCGGGCGGCCTCAATGTACCGCCCGTCCGTGGTATAGTGGGCCCCTTCCCGGGTCACCAGCAGCAGCCCCTCCCCGTGAAAGCCCAGGGCATAGCGCTCGCCGGCCTCGCTGGTGATGAGCATGGCATCCAGGCCGTACTCCGGCAGCTTGGCCGCAATCTGAGTCAAATGGTTCATTTCGAACCCTCCTCCATAACATTTCCCGTTATTCGGCGTTTTCCAGCCATTTTGTATATTCCCGCTTCATGGTCAGGGCGTCCTCTGCCTGGGTGCCCGCACTCTCGCAGATGAAGGTGGGGGACCAGCCCCGCCGGGCCACCTCCGCCGCCAGAGGAGACCAGTCCGGACCGAACCCCCCGTCGTCGGCAAAGGTGCGGTGGCACTTCTCGCCCCCCTTGGGGGTAAACTCAATGTGGGAGAAATGGCTGTGGAAACGGCTGGCCCGCTCCTCTCCCAGCACCTCTTCCACCCGGCTGAGCATCCGCTCAAACACCTCCGCCCCCTGGTCAGCCCCTAGAGAACGGGCGTAGAGGTGTCCAAAGTCGATGCAGGGCACCAGCCGCTCATCCAGGGTACACAGTTCCAGTACCTCCTCCAGATCCCCCAGCTGGTTGATCTTGCCCATGGTTTCCGGGCACAGGGCGATCTCTCCATACCCCTGGTCGTCACAGGCCCGAATCACCTGCCGCAGGGAGGTGAGGGCGATATCCAAGGCCTGGCGGCGGGTTCGCTTCATCAGGGCCCCGGAGTGGATCACCACCCGGTCCGCCCCCATCCACTGGGCCACCCGGCAGGCACCGGTGATATAGCCGATGGTCTTTTCCAGAGACTCCGGGTCGGGGTTTGCCAGGTTGATGAAGTAGGGAGCGTGAAGGGACAGGGCAATTCCCGCCGCCCGGGCTTTCTCTCCCAGGGCCCGGGCTGTCTCCTCCCCCACATGGACGCCCTTGCCGCACTGGTACTCATAGCAGTCCAGGCCCAGCCCCGCAATCCAGCCCGGCGCGACCAGAGAGGACTTGTGGACCTTGGAAAAGCTCTCGCTGTTGCCCGCGGGGCCAAACCGGGCGCTCATAGGAAGGGCCTCCTCTCCCCCAACAGACGGAAGGGAGTTTCCACGGCATAGCGGATATACCGCCCCGGATTGCCCGCCAGACGGATGGGCCGCACCAGCAACGGCACTACTCCCGAGCGGTTGGCACCAAGAGTATCGGTGAAAATTTGGTCTCCTACCATCACGGTCTGCTCCGGCGTACAGCCCATACGCTCCATGGCCCGCAGATAGCCACTCCGCTTGGGCTTGCCCGAGTGGCCCTGGAAGGGGATACCCAGGGTCTGGGCAAAGTGCTGGGCCCGCCCGGGCTTGCGGCTGTTGGACAGGAGAAACAGCTGGATGCCCTCCGCCTCCAGCTCCTGCTTCCAGGCCACGATCTCCGGGGTGGGCTCGGGCACCTTATAGGGCACCAGGGTGTTGTCCAGGTCAGCCAGCACCAGCTTGATGCCCCGCCGGGCCAGCTGCTTTGGTTGGATTTCCGTCACCGAGGGGTACACCCCCCGGGGAATGGGTGAAAAGGGCACGCAGGTGTCCTCCTTTTTTGTTCTAACCGGCCGTCCCCCGGCATAGGGTGGATTGACCGGGCGCCAAATTAGGTTGGCGGCTGGTGAGTATCATATCACATCCACGGATTTTGGACAAGGGGGAGCCGTTCATGACCAAAGATACCTTTCTCATCACCGTCCCGCCTCAGCAGCTCCGGGCCCTGCGGGGCTGGAACGTCACACCCGCCCACCTGGCCTACCGCATCGGCCGAGGGCCCCATCTATACCGCTCAGGAGGCGAGATGTCCCTGCGGGGCGGCATTATGGTGGTGGACAACCAGGACTTTGACGGCCTTGGTTCCATCGCCCCCCTGTGCCAGGAGATTCTGCGGGAATGTCAGGCCCGAAACTTCTCCGGCTGCGTACTGGATTTCGAGGGCCGTCTGCCTCCTCTGGAACAGATTGCCGCCCACCTGGACCGGTCCTTCTCCCAGCGGAGACTGGCGCTGTATGTGCCGGAGGCCTACGGACCATGCACCGGACACGCCCGGGTGATGATCCCCTCCGCCCTGTCCGGCGGCTCCCTCTCGGCCCGCCTGGAGGAGGCGGTGGAGCGGTTTGGCCGGGAACGGACGGTGCTGGCCCTGGAGCGGGCGGCGGAGGACTTCTTCCTCCCCTCCCCTTCGGGCAGCGGGACCCCTCTGAGCCGGGAGGAGCTGCAAAGCCGGCTGGATCAGCTGCGTCCCTCCGTCTTCTTCTCCCGGGAGCTGTGCGCCCGGTACTTCACCTATATGAGCCGGGAAACCGGGGCCCACTTTGTCCTCTTTGACGACTGCGACACCCTGCGAAGGAAATTGGAGGTGGCCCGCCAGGCGGGCATCCACACCTTCCTCATCCCCTGGGCCGAGGCGGAGGGCTGCGCCCAGCAGTTGGGCCTGCAGCGCCTGTCCCTCTCCCCGGAAAAAGGACCGTTGACGGGACGGCAGGGCATGGGGTACAATGGGGGCGTATGACAGCTTTAGCTCTTTAGTCTGCTAGATACACAAAGGAGGAACCGTTCTATGGTATGCCATCTTGTTTCCTGGAATTTTAAGCCGGAGCTGACCCAGGCCCAGCGGGAGGAGGCCGGCAAGGACATCGTCGCCCGCCTGGAGGCTCTCAAAGACAAGATCCCCTGCCTGGTGGACATCCGGGCCTACTGTCCCCCTCTGGACAGCAGCAACTGTGACCTGGTGCTCTACTCCCTGGTGGAGAAGGAGGAGGACCTGCCCGCTTACCAGAACCACCCTGACCACCTGGCGGCGGCGGGCGTATTGAAGGCCAGCTTCGGCGACCGCCGCTGCTGCGACTTTTCTCTATGAGCGGTCCTTCGTTTGAACGGCAGGATGGGGTGGGTCAGGCTCCCTCCATGCTCCAGGCCCTCCACGGCCTGCTCTCCATCCCCAGTGTGACGTCAGGCCCGGAAGGGGGCCATCCCTTCGGCCCCCACTCCGCCCAGGCCCTGGACTATGTGCTCCGCCTGTGCCAGTCTCTGGGCTTCCGCACCCAGAACTGCCAAGGCAAGGTGGGCTGGGCCGAGATCGGGCAGGGGGAGGATCTGGCCGCCGCGCTGGTCCACCTGGATGTTGTCCCCGCCGGAGAGGGCTGGGACTACCCGCCCTTCGCCCTGACCCAGGCCAATGGCCGACTCTACGGCCGAGGGGTGGTGGACGACAAGGGGCCCGCCATCGCCTGCATCTACGCCATGAAGGATCTGCTGGATTCCGGCGCCCCTCTGGCACGCCGCGTCCGCATCATCTTCGGACTGGCGGAGGAGGGTGGCGACTGGTCGGACATGGAGCACTACCGGCAGACCCAGCAGGCCCCCGTCTTCGGCTTCACGCCCGACGGCATGTTCCCCGCCATCTACGGCGAGAAGGGCTTTGCCACCTATCAGCTCTCCCTCCCCCTGGCCTCCTCCGGGGTGGAGTATTTGGAGGGGGGACAGGCGGAAAATGTGGGGGCTGACCGCTGCTTTGCCCAGGTCAACGGCCAACGGGTGGAGGCCAGGGGCCGGTCCTGCCACGGCAGCAAGCCCTGGGAGGGAGACAACGCCATCTCCAAGCTGATGGAGCAGCTCTCCGGACTCCCCGTGGCCGACTGGTACAACCGGTGCATTGGACACGACCTGTACGGAGAGCGTCTGGGCTGCGCCTGCCGGGACAGCCAGCTGGGCCCGCTCACCGTCAATGTGGGCAAGGTGCGTACCCTGGAGGACCAGATCGTATTTTGGCTGGATATCCGCTACCCCGCCTGTACCACGGCGGAGGACATTCTCAGCCAAATCCAGGCATCGGCCGCCCCCTTTGGGGTGGATACTATGCTGGAATACTACCAGAAGCCGGTATACATGGAGCAGGACGGCCCCCTCATCACCGCCCTCATGGATGCTTACCGCCAGGTCACTGGCGACAGTGCCGCCCAGCCCATGCGATTGGGCGGCGGGACCTATGCCAAGGCCATGGAGCACATTGCCGCCTTCGGCCCCATGCTCCCCGGCCGTGAGCCCACGGAGCACCGTCCCAATGAATCCATCGCTCTGGAAGATTTCCTCCTGCTGCGGGAGATTTACCGCCAGGCCATTCTCCGCCTGGCACAGCTTCCCTCCCCCTATTAAACAACCAGGACCCCCGGCCTTTTGGCCGGGGGTCCTTTTCTTTCGGAAGGGTTAAAACTGCTTGTACAGCGCCAGGATGAGGACAATGGCCTCCTCCACCTTGGTGTTGTCCAGAGGGGCCACCCGGCCGCCGTCCTTGCCGGACATCAGGCCGTTGTTGGTCAGCAGAGCCACCGAGTCAACTGCCCAGGAGGCAATAGAAGCGGTGTCGGTAAACTTGGCGTCCATCTGGGTGCTGGTGTTATCCAGGGTGGTGGTGCCCCTGGCTGCGTCCACGTACTGGATCACCTTATTGAGCATCACGCAAATCTCCTGACGGGTGATCTTATCGTTGGGGGCAAAGGTGTTCTCCCCCTTGCCGGAGGTCACGCCAGCTGCCACAGCCTTGGCCACCACCACCTCGCTGGTATCGGTGAAGGACACGTCGGCGGGGACGATCTCCTCTCCGGTCACCTCTTCAATGAGGTTGACGGCCAGATCGGCAAACTGCAGGCGGGTGATCTGGTCCTGATACACGTCCTCCACCCGCTGGGTGACCAGGTTCTTATCCTGGGCCTCGCTCACCAGGGCGGCAGCCCAGCTGGAGGGCACCTGGGGACCGGCGGGGACGGTGATGGTGTAGGACTGGCTGGTCTCGCTGAACTGTCCGCCGGAGGCAGTGACTGTGACCTTATGGGTCCCGGCGGAGAGATTGGCCAGGTTCAGGTCATAGTAATAGGGGGCCTTGCTGCTGGAGTACATGGCCTTTCCATCCACATAGTAGGTCACGGTAGTGGCGCTCTTGCCGGGGAAGACGGAATAGGTGGCCAGCCGGAGGGAGCCGCTCTGCTCCCCGGTCACCTGCTCCAGAGGCACCCACACAGGGGCGGAGTCCTCGCCCCAGGCCAGGTAGGAGCCGTTTTGCTCAATGGCGGAGGTGTAGGCCGCCTGGAGGGAGGAATTGCCCGCCAGGGCGTAGCGGTAGGTGGAGCCGGAGATGTTGTTGTCAAAGTAGAATACCGCCTTCACCTGGGGGTAGACCATGTTCACATAGGAGTAGAACTTGTTCATTTGGTCCACGGCATAGGCCGTCTGATCCCCGGAGGCTCCGGTGTAGGAGAAGCCGCACTCGCTGATCATCAGAGGCTTATTGTGCTTCTGGGCCAGCTCCGCCACATCGGCCAGAGTGGGCATGGGATCGGCGGCGTAGAGGCCCCGGTAGTAGTAGGCGTCGTTGCCGTAGTTGGTGGCATCAAAGGAGTAGGAGGTGGCCTCACCGGCATAGTTGCTGGTCTGATAGGCGGACACGCCAATCCAGTCCGCGTAGGCGTCACCGGGATAGAACTGGTCGATGGTCACATTCCGGTTGCTGACGGTGGCCGGAGAGAACACCATTTTAATGTTGGGGTATTTGTGGGCCTGGGCAGCCACCTTCTGGAAGGCCTGGATGTAGGTGGCGCTGTCGCAGTTGGACCAGTTGTTCATCTCCGCGCCCAGGCGCAGCAGCACGGTGGCGTTCAGATCGCCCATGGCCGCCAGGGACTCCGAAATGTAGCTGTCGGAGGAGAGGACCTGCTGGGCCCCGGCGGTGCTCTCCGAGGAGAAGTTCCAGGCGATCTCCACTACGCCGCCGTTGTTGATGGCCTGCTCAAACTTGGGGAAGGTACGGCTGTAGTAGTCCAGCCAGTAGTCCACCGAGTAGCTGTCCCCGAAGGTGACATACATCAGCACGGCCGACTCCCCGCTCTGGCTACCGGTAACGGCGGAGCCGTAGTAGGTGCCGTTGACCGCCGCGCCCGAGCCGGAGTAGCTTCTGCCGCCCTGGTCCTGCTGGGCATAGACCTTCACGTTCCGGGCGCTCTCCAGGTACTTCAGCCGGGCTTCGATGTTGATGAGGGCATCGCTGTAATCCCGCACATTCTGGTCCAGCCAGGAGGCGAAGGTGCGCTGCCGCTCCAGCCAGGTGATGGCGCCGTCCAGGTCGCCCTGAATCTCAGCGCACCAGGAGGCCCGGGCACATTTGGGCTCCAGGTTGTAGCAGATGTCCGCACAAATGGACTCTTTCATCAGCAGGTCATAGGTCTGCTGGGCCACCGAGATCACCTGGGAGGTGCTCTTGGCGTTGACCGCCTCTTCCCAGGCACTGTGCAGCGCCCAGTAGGCGGATGGATAGGTATAGGCCGACGCCGGAGCACAGCAAAGCCCCGCCGTCAGAGCCACGGCCAGCGCCAGGCTGGCCACGCGACGGATGATACGCTTTGTCTTCATGTTTGTGGATCTCTCCCTTTCCAACAAAAATCTACCGTTCATTATACTCTCTTTTTCTCCCTTTTCAATAAGCTAAGGGCATAAGTCTTCTCTTCTTTATTTCTTCTTTATTCCTTCGCCGTTTTCCCAGTTTTCGCCCGGTTTTCTCCCCAAAATTTCAACAAAATGTGAACTTTTTCGAAACTCTCTGGACAGATCCCGCCTGTTGGGATTATGATTAGTTTTGTATGAAATTTGCCGTGCCCATTTTCTGTCCCCACGGGGCGGAGGGATGGGCGGGGAGGTTATGCCATGAGACGTTCTTTTTTCGGCGGTGTCAATCCCGCCCCCTATAAAGAGAGCACCCGGCGCAAACCCATTGCCCGGCTGGAATATGCCCCGGAGCAGGTCGTTCTGCCCCTGGCCATGAGCTCGGAGGGAGACTCGGTCCCTGCCGTGAAGCCCGGGGACCGGGTAGCGGTGGGACAGCCGGTGGCCGCGGGTGTGGACCTGGCCGTATCCACCCATGCCAGCATCTCCGGACGGGTGCTGGCCATTGAAGAGCGCCCCCACCCCTGGGGCGGACGTTCCGCCGCCATCGTAATTGAGAATGACGGCCAGGACACCCCCTGGGACGGCCGCCCCCAACCTCTGGATTCCACGCGGGTCACCCTGGACCTGCTCCTGGCCCGGGTGCGGGAGGCCGGAATTGCTGGCATGGGAGGCGCCGCCTATCCAACCGCCGAAAAGCTGCGCCGGGCCGCCGGCAAGGCGGACACCTTGATCATCAACGCCGCCGAATGTGAGCCCTACGTCACCGCCGACCACCGGCTGCTGCTGGAACGCAGTGACAAAATCCTTCTAGGTGCCCAGACCATCGCCCGTGCCATCGGAGCTCAGCGGGCGGTGCTGGTCACGGAGGGGGACAAGCTCAATGCCGCCGAGGCGGTGGAGCGCCGCCTGCGCAAGCGCAGCGGAAAGGTAGAGCTGTGCACGGTACGTACCCGTTATCCCCTGGGGGCGGAAAAGCAGATCATTCAAACCGTCACCGGTCGGGAGGTTCCTCCTGGAGGTGCCCCGCTGGATGTGAAGTGTGTGGTGCTTAACCTGGCCACCGTCTTCGCCATCCAGGACGCCCTCTTCCGAGGCCGTGCCCTCACCCATCGGGCTGTCACGGTCACGGGAGGAGCGGTGGCCCGCCCCCGCAACTTGTGGGTCCCCATCGGCACCCCCCTCAGCTGCCTGTTGCAGTCGGCAGGCGGACTGCGGGAAACTCCCTGTCTGGTCCTCACCGGCGGGCCCATGATGGGCACCCCCCAGCATAATCTGGAGGCGCCGGTGATCAAAAGCACCAACGCCCTGGTCTGCCTCACCGCCCTGGAGCGGCGGCAGCAGAGCCAGGAGACCGTGTGCATCCGCTGCGGCAAGTGTGTGACCAGCTGCCCTATGCACCTGGCCCCCTCCTTTATCAGCCGGGCGCTGCGGCTCAATGAGCTCCATCGCCTGCCCAAGCTCCATCCTCAGGACTGCATTGAGTGCGGCTGCTGCTCCTACATCTGCCCGGCCCGGATTCCTCTCCTGGAGCGGGTTCGTCAGGCCCGGGAGTTATTGGAAAAAGGAGGTTTGGACTGATGGATTCCATTCGTTCTCTGCGCCTTCCTCCTCAGGTGGGCCAGCCCACCACCACCCGGTCTATGATGTCCGACGTGCTGGTGGCTCTGATTCCCACTCTGGCTATGGCTGTGTTCTTCTTCGGCCCCAGAGTATTGCTGCTCACCGCCATCTCCATCGGCTCCAGCGTCCTGTTTGAGTACGCCTACCGCCGCTTCACCCACCAAAGTGATACCATCCGGGACCTGTCCGCCTGCGTCACTGGGGCCCTGCTGGCTATGAGCCTGCCCGCCAATGCCGCCTATTGGGTGCCCGTTCTGGGTTCGGCCTTTGGAATCATTATTGTCAAGCAGTTTTATGGCGGCCTGGGCAAGAACTTTATGAACCCCGCCCTGGCCGGCCGGATGCTGCTGGCCACCTTCCCCATTCTGATGACCAACTGGACCCAGCCCATGGACTGGCTCCCCCTCTGGGGTGTGGATGCGGTGACCTCTCCCACCCCCCTCTCCTACCTCCATGACGGCTCCCTGCCGCCCCTCTCTCTGGGCCAGATGCTGCTGGGACAACGGGGGGGCTGTCTGGGTGAGGTGTCCGCCTTTATGGTGCTGCTGGGCGGCTGCTATTTGATTTTACGCCGGGTGATCTCCCCCCGCATCCCCCTGTGCTATCTGGGCACCATGGGTGTGCTGGCCCTTATCTTCCACCCTCAAACGGTAGACCCCCTGCAGTGGGCCACTGCTCAGCTGCTCAGCGGCGGCCTGCTCCTGGGTGCCTTTTTCCTGGCCACCGACCCCACTACCTCGCCGGTCACCCCCCGGGGACAGATGATGTTCGGTGTGGGCTGCGGTCTACTCACCATGCTCCTGCGTACCCACAGCCCCTACCCGGAGGGTGTGGGCTGGGCGATTCTGACCATGAACTGCTGCGTCTGGCTGCTGGACCGGGCGGGAATGCCCCGCCGCTTCGGCGCCGGCCGGTTTGCGGTTTTGCGCCAGTGGGCCCAACAGGCCCGGGAGAACGTGGCTGAAATCCATTTTGTGAAGCCCAACATCCACTTCCATTTCTTCCAGGGCGGCAAAATGCCGGGGGAGGAGCATTTGGATCAAATCCGGGCCCAGGCCAAGAACCTGGGACACTTTGGCGTGGTTCTGGTATGCGCGGTGCTGGTGATCTTTGGCGTACACCGCTTCACCGACCTGGATACTGCACGGGCTGAGGCAAAATACCAGCAGGAGCTGCTTGCCCAGGTCATGCCCCAGGCTGCCTTCAGCTCTGAGACTCCCTATCGAGCCCCCGGCGCTTTGAGCATTCAGGCTGGCTACAGCCAAAATAATGAGCTGGTAGGGTACTGCATCGAGGTACAGGCCCAGGGCTTCAGCGGGATGGTCACCATGGAGGTAGGCGTGGATTTGAACGGCCAGGTCACCGGAGTGGCCGTCACTGACCACAAGGAGACCATCGGCGTGGGCACCAACGCTATGACGGAGGAGGCCCTCAGCCGCTACATTGGAAAATCAGGCACCATCCGCCTGTCCGGCAGCAACTCCGTGGACGCTGTGGCAGGCGCTACCGCCACCTCCGAGGCCATTACGGCCGGAGTAAACCGGGCGCTGGCCATTGTGGCCAGTTTGAATACGGAAGGAGGGGACGTAAGCTATGTGGACGGTGAAGTATAACCATCCTGCTCAGTCCCGGAAGGAGGCGCTATTATGGCCGTGATTGAACTGGCCGGTGTGGCTTTGGCCGCCCTGCTGTCAGAAAATTTTATTCTGGTCAACTGTATGGCCATCGGCACCCGCTCCAAATCCTTTCAGGACCCGGTGGACGCCTTGCGCACCGGCTACTGTCTCACCACAGTGATGGTGCTGGGGGCTCTTTGTTCCTGGCTGGTGGATTTTCTCTTCCTCTCCCGGTTTGGCTGGCAGCACTACCGGCTTTTGGTGCTTACGCTGCTGATCGTAGGACTGATTGCAGGGCTGCGCAAATTTATCCGGGTCTGTCTACCGGAACTCTCCCGACGTATGGACGGCAATCTGGCCTCTATCTCCACCAACTGTGCCGCCCTGGGCAGTGCCCTGCTCATCTCCCAGCGCAGCTACGGTCTGGCAAGCGCCCTGGCCTTTGCTCTGTTCGGTGGTATCGGCGCCACCATGGCTCTAGCCAGCTTTGCCAGCTTGCGAGAGGAGGTCAGCTTTGACAGCTGCCCCAAGTGCTTTCGAGGCATCCCCATCCTCCTGATCACGGCTGGGCTAATGGCTTTGTCCCTGGTGGGCTTTTATGGACTGCATTTTAATTGATTTTATAAAAAGACAGGGCGAAAGCCGTACGGCTTTCGCCCTGTCTTTTTGCCTTGCTCTTACTTGGTGCCCAGCTGGAAGGACGCGCACTCGGTCCCCTCACACTTGGTGGGGTTGCTGCCGCAGCAGCCCACCTTAATGGACTGCAGAGAGCAGCAGTTATGGGGGGTGTTGTGGTGGGCGCAGCTGGACACGCTGCACTGAATGCTGGTATTACAAGTCTTGGAATCCATAATCAATTACCTCCTCACTTGGATGGCAATAGTATGGGCTTCCTCACCAGATTTTATTCCTGACTACCTGTTTTTTTCTCCTTGGCCTTATCCGTGCCAACAGAAGAATTTTCCTCCAGCACCTGAGGAATAAAGCGCCGGGCAAAACGGCCCTTACCCCGGCTTTTTACATAAAAATATCCAATGAAGGAGAAGACCACCGCACCGACAAAATTCACTGCCAGGTCCTTCATGGTGTCCAGGATCCCGATGTCCAAATAGCCGCCCAAGCCGAGGGATATTTCCTCTCCACCAGCCACCACAATCACATCGGTGATTCCCTTGATGGCCACCGGCGTATTCCCGCCTGTGGGGTCCAGCATCACGGAGGAGATGGAGTGGACCACCGCATCCTTCTGCATGTCCAGCAGGAAAAGCTGGTCCATAGTACACTCAAAAAACTCCCACAGCACCCCAATGGTCATGGAAAAACAGAAGGCCACAATAGCCATAAATACCGGAGACAGGGACAGAGAAAAGCGCTCGTTTCGGTTGAACAGGTCCACCAGAGAAAACCCAATGGCCGCACACAAAAAACCGTTGAGGGTGTGGAGCATGGTGTCCCAGCCTTGGAAAGTGGTATAAAAGGCCCGGATCTCCCCCAAAATCTCCGCTGCAAAGATAAAGAACATGATGATGATTTCCAGAGTATTTGGCAAATCGATTTTCAAAGAGCGCTCTAATATAGTAGGCAGCAGAAGCAAAATTAACGTGAGCAAACATAAAAATACATTTTCAAAATTTCGGTTGAAAAACTGTGCTACCATCACCAAAATTACGGAAAAGCGAAGCAAAATATAGACAGTGGCTACCGTTCTCTTTTTCCGCAAAGCGGCGTCAGCCGAGGCCAGGAAGGAGGCTAAATTTCGTTTTGCCATAGCTGCCAACTCCTCTTTTGATCCAAATTTCAGTATATCGTTCAGGTCCCGTCAAGTATACCGATTCGCACCTGGAAAGTCAAGGGAAGAGGGTTTCCTCTCCGCCTTCTGCGGCATAAGCTGGCATGGAGGTGCTTACACAATGGATCTTCGTAATCAAACCATTATGGTAGGAGAGCTGCTGGACAATCCTCGCTCCCGGGCAGTCTTTCAACGGCGCTTTGGAAAACTAATCCAGCATCCCATGGTGGAGGGCGCTCGCTACCTTACCCTGAGGCAGCTGGTGGAGATGGCTGGGGTTATTGTGCCCCAAAAGGTCATCCGGGAAACCCTTCAGGAACTGCAGAAGCTCTGAATTCTATTTTCTCCTTTTGGCAGAACGCCCCCCTTTCCCCGGAAAACATAGACGCTTTTCTCCTTTGTAACGGGTTGCCAGCCACCGCTTTTTAGGATACAATAAGATATCACACTGAAATTGGAGGGACGACCATGGACATTATCCGACAGGAGCGCCATGGCGTCCCTTTTTATTCCTGCAACCACCCCGCCTGGCTGGGCGCGCCCCACGGCTTCTCCACTCGCCTGGGCGGGGTATCTCCCGCTCCCTGGGATAGCCTCAATTTGGGGGCCAACCGGGGCGATGATCCCGCCAACGTCCGGGAAAATTTCACTCGCTTCTGTGCTGCTATCGGCACCGATGTCCACGCCCTGGTGAAAAATCACCAGGTCCACAGCCGCCAGGTCCGCCCGGTCACCCGGTCTCACGTCTGCCTGGATCCCGCCGCCCCCGGCGTGTTCGAGGCCGATGGTCTGGTCACCGACGTGCCTGGTGTTTGTCTGACGATTTTCTCCGGGGACTGCATCCCCATTCTCCTCTACGACCCGGTCCGCCGCTGTGTAGCTGCCGCCCATGCTGGCTGGCGGGGGACCGCCGCAGGGATTGCCGCCCAGGCTGTGGAGGCCATGGTACATGGCTACGGCTGTAACCCCGGCCATATCCTGGCCGCCATCGGACCGGGCATCGGCCCCTGCTGCTTTGAAACCCACGCCGATGTCCCTGACGCCCTCCAGGCCGCCCTGGGCCAGGACAGCGTTCCCTTTATCCGCCCCAGCGCCGCTGAGGGCAAATTCCAAGTGGATTTAAAGGGAGTCAATCGCCGGTGGCTGGAGCGCTCCGGCCTGTCTCCCCACCACATCGCTGTCTCCTCCGCCTGCACCGCCTGCCAACTGGATGAGTTCTGGTCCCACCGGATTCAGGGCGGACAGAGAGGCAGCATGGCCGCCATGATCCAACTTTCTACGGGAGAACTCTCATGACACGTTTTCTTTCCCTTCTCCTCTCTGCCGTCCTGGCTCTCACCCTCGCGGCCTGTACACCGGAGGACTCCTCCTCCAGCCAGAAAACCTCTAGCTCGGCTTCCACCTCCCAGGAGGAGCAGCAGCCTGTGGACATTCCCTTTGCTCTGGCTGCTTACCCCTCCTACAGCTTCCACCCTGTATTGGCGGAGAACCGGGCCAATCTTACCCTAGCCCCTCTGCTGTATGAGCCGCTGTTTGAGATAGACGCCTCCTTCCAGGCCACCCCGGTGCTGTGCCAGAACTATTTTGCCAGCGCGGACATGCTCTCCTGGACGTTCCTGCTCCGCTCAGGAGTTACCTTTTCCGACGGCACCCCTCTCACCGGTCAGATTGTAGCCGACTGCCTTAATCTGGCCCGGCAGGCCGGCTCTCGCTACGCCAGCCGCCTGGCCGACGTCAGCGCCGTTACCGGTGATGAGGGAAGTGTGACCATTACCCTCTCCCGGCCCAACGGGAGCCTTCCGGCCCTTCTGGACATTCCCATCGCCTATGGCTCCGGAGACCGTCCTCTGGGAACCGGCCCCTATCTCCTTTCCGGCCAGGATGAGCAGCTCTCTCTCACCGCCCGAACCGGCTGGTGGCAAAATAAATCCCTCCCCGCCCAGGAAATCCCCCTGGTGGCGGTGGAAAAGAGCGACGACCTGCTGTCTGCCTTCTCTGCCGGAGACATCAGTCTGGTGGATGTGGACCTGATGGGCACCAACGCCCTGGGCTATTCCGGCAGCTATGAGACCTGGGACTATGCCACCACTGACCTACTCTATCTGGGCTTTAACACCCGCTCCGGCATTGGGCAAAATGCCTCCGTCCGCCTGGCTCTGGCCCGGGCCATTGACCGGGATTCCATTGTCCAGGTGGATTTTGCCCGTCACGCGGTAGCCACTACACTGCCCATTCACCCGGACAGCTCCCTTTATCAGGCCTCCTTGTCGGAAGCACTCTCCTACTCTCCGGAGGGGCTGACGGAAACGCTGGACAATCTGCGCCTGTCCAACCGCCCAATCAAGCTGCTGGTCAACAGCGAAAACGCCGCAAAGGTAGCGGCGGCCCAGCGCATCGCCTACCAGCTGGAGGCAGCGGGACTCCAGGTCTCCCTCTCCAAACTGCCCTTCGAGGACTACCTGGCTGCCCTGACCGAACGAAATTTTGACCTCTACGTGGGTGAGGTGGTTTTAACCGCGGACTTTGATCTGTCCGCTCTGCTCTCCTCATCCGGTTCCCTCAACTATGGCGCCTGGCAGGACGCCCAATTTGACGCGCTTCTCACCGCCTTCCGCTCCGCCCAGGGAGAGGCGCGCTCGACAGCTGCTGCTTCTATGCTCACCTATCTCAACCAGCAGGTGCCGATTGCCCCGATCTGCTTCAAAAATGGTTCAGTGCTCACCCAATGGGGCCGTCTGTCCGGTCTGGACCCGGTCCGTGGGAATGTGTTCCACCACCTGGAAGGGTGGATTATCCAATAATAGAGAAATAGCCTGCCATCCAAACCCTCCTCGGGCATCCATCTGCCCTGATGGAGGGTTCTGGGGCGGGAAGGAGGAATGGACATGAGTGTTTATCGCTGCTACTCACAAAAAAAGCCCGGCTTCGATGTGGAGGCCCAAGGGCTGTGCAAAGCTCTGCAGGAACAGCTGGGCGTTGCCGGTCTGCGCTCCGTCTCCATCTTGAACCGGTACGACGCCGACCAAATTGACCCCGCCGTCTACCAGCAGGCCAAGGCCATCGTCTTTTCCGAGCCCCAGGTGGACACGGTTTACGACGAGACCTTTCCCACCCCCGTCCAGCCCCACACCATTTTAGCGGTGGAGGCCCTGCCCGGTCAGTTCGACCAGCGGGCGGACTCCTGTGAGCAGTGCATCCAGCTCATGGCCGGAGTGGAGCGGCCCCTCATCGCCTACGCCAAGGTGTACATCCTGGCGGGAGATCTGTCCCAATCCGACCTGGACAAGATCCGCCACTACTTAATTAACCCCGTGGAGAGCCGGGAGGCCTCCATGGACAAGCCCGACACCCTGGTACGTACCCACCCCGTCCCCGACCACGTAGAGGCGGTGGAGGGCTTCACCGCCCTGGATGAGGCTGGCCTGACCGCCCTACTGGACAAGCTGGGTCTGGCTATGGATCTGGACGATCTGAAGTTCCTCCAGTCCTATTTCCGGGATGAGGAGAAACGGGATCCCACCATCACCGAGATCCGAGTGGTGGACACCTACTGGTCCGACCACTGCCGCCACACCACCTTCTCCACCCATCTGGACAACATCCAGATTGACGATCCCAACGTCCAGGCGGCCTATCAGGACTATCTGGCCGCCCGTGTGGCAGTATATGGAGAGGAAAAGGCTGCCCAGCGGCCCCAGACCCTCATGGACCTGGCCACCATCGGGGCCAAGTACCTGAAGAAGCAGGGAAAGCTCCCCGAGCTGGATGAGAGCGAGGAGATCAACGCCTGCTCCATCCACGTCCCCGCCCAGGTGGACGGCAAGGAGCAGGACTGGCTGCTCATGTTTAAAAATGAGACCCACAACCACCCCACCGAGATCGAGCCCTTCGGCGGAGCGGCCACCTGCATCGGCGGCTGCATCCGTGACCCCCTGTCCGGCCGTGTGTACGTCCACCAGGCCATGCGGGTCACCGGCGGCGGCGATCCCCGGGTGCCCTTTGACCAGACCACCCCGGGCAAGCTGCCCCAGCGGAAGCTGGCCCAGACTGCCGCGGCGGGCTACTCCTCCTACGGTAACCAGATCGGTCTGGCCACCGGCCACGTAGCCGAGGTATACCACGAGGGCTACATCGCCAAACGCCTGGAGTGCGGCGCTGTGGTGGGTGCCGCCCCCGCCGACCATGTGCGCCGGGAGGTGCCCGCCCCCGGAGATGTGGTCATCCTCCTGGGCGGCCGCACCGGCCGGGACGGCATTGGCGGAGCCACCGGCTCCTCCAAGAGCCACAACCAGAAGTCCCTGACCACCATGGCCTCCGAGGTACAGAAGGGCAACGCCCCTGAGGAGCGGAAGATCCAGCGCCTGTTCCGCAACGGCGACGTCACCCGCCTTATCAAGCGCTGCAACGACTTTGGCGCCGGCGGCGTGTCCGTAGCCATCGGCGAGCTGGCCGACGGCCTGGAGATCCAGCTGGACGCCGTACGCAAGAAGTACGACGGTCTGGACGGCACCGAGCTGGCCATCAGCGAGTCCCAGGAGCGCATGGCCGTGGTAGTAGCCCCGGAGGATGCAGATAAGTTTATCGCCGCGGCTGAGGCCGAGAACCTGGAGGCCTACCGGGTGGCCACCGTCACCGAGAGTCCCCGGATGGTGATGCACTGGAAGGGCCAGAAGATCGCCGATCTGAGCCGGGCCTTCCTGAATACCAACGGTGCAGTGAAGCACGCCAGCGTGTCCGTCCCCAACCGGAGCGAAGCAGGCTTCCCCTTTGACCAGTGCTGCGGCTCTCTGCGGGAGATGGCCGCCAGCCTGAAATCTGCTTCCCGCCGTGGACTCACCGAGCGGTTTGATGGCTCCATTGGCGCCGCCTCCGTCCTCATGCCCTTCGGCGGACAAAATCAGCGCACCCCCGCCCAGGCTATGGCCGCGCTCTTCCCCGTGGAGCCCGGCCAGGAGACCGATCAGGCCAGTATCATGGCCTGGGGCTTTGACCCGGATTTGATGATGAAGGATCCCTTTGCGGGCGCATTCCATTCTGTGGAGGTCTCCCTGGCCAAAGTGGTGGCCGCTGGCGGCGACTACAAAAAGGCCTATCTCACCTTCCAGGAGTTCTTCGAGAAGCTGCGGGAGGAGCCGGAGCGCTGGGGCAAGCCCTTCTCCGCCCTGTTGGGCGCTCTGACAGCTCAATTGATCTTCGGCCGGGCCGCCATCGGCGGCAAGGACTCCATGTCCGGCTCCTTCCTGGACAAGGATGTACCTCCCACCCTGATTTCCTTCGCCATTGCCCCGGTAAAGGCCAGCCAGGTGCTTTCCCCTGAGTTCAAAGAGGCCGGACACCCGGTTTACCTGTTCAATGGGAAAGAGGGCTGGGATGCCCTTCTTGACCTGCATCAGCAGGGCAAGGTAAAGGCCGCCTGGGCAGTGGAGAATGGTGCAGCAGAAGCTGTGATGAAGATGTCCTTTGGCAACTCCATCGGCTTTGCCTCCGACAGCCAGGCCTGCGCTCCCTGGTGGAACGACCGGGCCGGTTCTATTGTGGCCGAACTCACGGAGGAAGTGAGCCTGCCCCACGTGAATAAGATCGGCATGACCACCGCCGAGCCCTCCATCGTCATCGGCCAGGACTCCGCCTCCATCGATGAGCTCATGGAGCTCAATGAGGGCGTGCTGGAGAAGGTCTATCCCTCCAAGGCCGGCACCTGTGAGGCCGTGGCCCCCATCTCCTGGGACAAGCCCTCCATTGCCGTGTGTAAGCACAAGGTGGCCCGCCCCAAGGCGGTCATTCCCGTCTTCCCCGGCACCAACTGCGAGTACGACACCGCCAAGGCCTGCGTCCGGGCGGGCATTGACCCAGAGATCGTGGTGGTGCGCAACCTGACTACCGACTTTTTAGCCCAGTCCGCCCAGGCTCTGGAGAAGGCCATCCGCTCGGCCCAGATGGTGGTCCTCCCCGGCGGCTTCTCCGGCGGCGACGAGCCCGAGGGTTCGGGCAAGTTCATTGCCTCCTTCCTCCGTTCCCCCGCCCTCAGCGACGCCATTATGGACCTGCTGAAGAACCGGGACGGCCTGATGCTGGGCATCTGCAACGGCTTCCAGGCCCTGGTCAAGCTGGGACTGGTTCCCTTCGGCGAGATTCGGGACATGGATGCCGACTGCCCCACCCTCACCTATAACCTCATCGGCCGTCATCAGAGCCGGTATGTCACCACCCGAGTGGCCTCCGTCCAGTCCCCCTGGATGCTGAAGAGTCAGGTGGGCGACCTGCACACCATCCCCATTTCCCACGGCGAGGGCCGCTTTGTGGCACCCAGCTCCGTGATTGCCGACCTTATCGCCAAGGGCCAGGTGGCCACCCAGTACGTGGACGCCAAGGGCCAGCCTTCCATGGACATTGATATCAATCCCAACGGCTCAATGGAGGCCATCGAGGGCATCTTCTCCCCTGACGGCCGTGTCTTCGGCAAGATGGGTCACCTGGAGCGCCGAGGGCCCTTCGTGGGCGTCAACATCCCCGGCAACAAGCACCAGCCCCTCTTCGAAGCTGGAGCAGAGTATTTTAAATAATTCCGCTGGAAACGGGAGCCGGTCAGAAAAAGCCGGCTCCCATTTTTCTGCATTTTTAGCGTTTTTTAATCTTTCTTTCCCTTGCTCTTAACACTCCTGTGATACCCTTGTCCCATGAAACGTTGGAAAGGAGTTCATTTTATGATTTCTCTGCTCGCTCTCTCCCTGGTGTGCCTGGCGGCCATTCCAGTTTTGTTTGTGATCACGCTTCTGTTTAGCATTCCCCTGGCCATTGCCATGGCGTTCCTCCCTTGGCTGCTCCGTCTGGCCGCTGTGGTTCTCCTCCTCCGCGCCCTCATGGAACAGCCCTTCCGCCTGGAGAGCCTAGCTCCCGCCGCCATTGCCTTTGCCCTGTCCCTCCTGTTGCGGTGAGGGTTTCGGGCAAGGCCAAATTGAATTTAAAAAAACGAAAATTTTTTGGATTTTCCTGTTGACATTTCGGGGCTTATCGGCTATACTATCTCTTGCCCTGTTCGAGACAGACAGACACGGCGGCATAGCTCAGTTGGCTAGAGCACTCGGTTCATACCCGGGGTGTCACTGGTTCAAATCCAGTTGCCGCTACCACTTATAAACAACGGACCCGCTTGGTTCCGATTCTATATTGAAAAAACGGCCCGGTGGTCAAGCGGTTAAGACTCCGCCCTTTCACGGCGGCAACACGGGTTCGAGTCCCGTCCGGGTCACCACCTCTTTCTTCGCCGTTTCTTCTATATGGAGGCATAGCTCAGCCGGTAGAGCGTCCGCCTCACACGCGGAAGGTCACAGATTCGAGTTCTGTTGTCTCCACCAGAAAAAGGCCACGTCAGATGACGTGGCCTTTTTCCATATCTCCTTGCACCCTTACACCCCTTCGGCGGGCTACCCCCTCCAACGGGTCAGGTTACAAATCCGAGCTCTGTTGTCTCCACCAGAAAAAAACCACGTCAGTTCTGATAGTTCCCATAGGTACATTTTCTGAACCTTGTGAATTGTCAGGCACACAGGCGGACAGCGGAAGCTGTCCGCCTGTTGTGTTTTATGCCAGCAATCGCTTGATTTCTTCAATATCTGTAATCTGCTTTGTGATATGCGGTATGTGCTCACCTTCCTGCATAGGGCTATCCACTCTGCCGATGTCTCGGTACACGATCCTGATACTTTGTCCAGCAGAGCGGGAATACTTTTGGCTCCGCTCTCCCACCTCGATCCGCTGGATAAAGAGCCGCAGGAGTTCCGGCGTCAGTTCGTCAATGGTAGTGTACCGCTTGGCCTTCTCAATGAAGGCGTCCACATTGGCGGCTGAGGCTTTCAGTTTCTCCAACTGTTCCTCCTTGGCCGGAATGGTTGCAGACAGATTTTTTTGCTCGGCGTTGTAATCTGCGGACAGCATGCGGAACTGTTCATCGCTCACCCGTCCCAGAACATTGTCTTCATACAGACGCTTGAACAGCACGGACAACTCATCGTATCTCCGATGCATGGAATCCAGTTCCCTCTGCAGGCGGTTGATTTCCCGGCGCAGTTCTGCGGTGTTCCTCTGGTTGATGTACTGGGCAAACTGCCGCTCTTTCATCCGTGCGAAGTGCGTGACCCTGCGCAGGTCATCCAGCACAATGGCTTTCAGGTCCGCCTCACGGATCTGGTGGGGTGAGCAGGCGGTTTTCCCGCGCTTACTGTAGGTTGAGCACCGGAAATAATACTGATCCTCCCGCATTTCCTCGGTCCGGCAGAGCACCATGTATTTTCCGCAGTCGGCACAGTAGACCAGTCCAGAGAACAGATTGGGTTCCTCCATGTGCTTGGGCGGCCGCCGTTTGTGCTCCCGCACATCCTGCACGATCTCCCAGACCTCCATGGAGATGAGTGGCTCATGGGTGTTCTCCACAAGGATCTGCTCGCTCTCTGGTTTCTGGATTTGCTTTTTGTTTTTATAGGAGAGCGTTGTTTTCTTCATGTTGAGCGTGTGCCCGATGTAGACCTTGTTTTCCAGGATCTTAGCCACGGTTCTGCCGGACCAGGTGTAGGGACGGGTGGTATCCAGATTGGTACAGGCAGCTCCGGTAGCCTGGTAGTACTGGTTGGTCGGATTCAGCACCTGCGCTTGGGTCAGGATTCTGGCGATCTGGTTTGGTCCCTTCCCTGCGGCGCACAGGTCAAAGATACGACGCACGATGGGAGCGGTTTCCTCATCGGGGATGATCTCCTTGGAGTCCTTGTCCTTTTTCTTGTAGCCGTAGGGCGGTTTGCCGCCCAGCCGCTCTCCGCGCTCCGCCTGCATCTTCTTGATGGCGCGTACTTTCTTACTGGTGTCCTTGGCGTGGAGTTCGTTGGCCCAGTTACGGATAGGATTTTCCTCGCTGCGGCGAAGCTCCAACTCCCGGTATTCGATGTCCCGGCCCACGCAGGTCAGTCTGGCCCTGTCGCTGCCCCGCTTTTCTTCCACCAGTGTGAAGCTGGAATCCACCGCACCACTGATAGCAGTGGTCCCGGAGATCCGGTGGAACACATCCTCCGCCTTTTCTTTCCGCAGATGGTGGATGAGCAGGATGGCAATGCCGTGCTTGTCCGCCAGCCGCTTGAGCACGGACAGATCCCGGTAGTCGTTGGCATAGGTGGCGTCGTGGACCGGACGGACCATCTGCAGGGTGTCAATGATGACCAGCACTGTGTCGGGGTGTGCGGCGAGAAATGCGTCCACCTGTTCCTCCAACCCTTGGCCGATGAGGGCGCACTCCGTGCAGAAGTGGACGCTGCTTGGTGCGTCCTCCGTGATCTCAAACAGCCGGTTCTGGATACGGAGAACGGAATCCTCCAGACAGAGATAGAGGGTGGTGCCCTGCTTGGTGGTCATGTTCCAGACCGGTTCTCCCTTGGCAACTGTCACCGCCAGCCATAGAGCAAGCCAGGACTTGCCCACCTTCGGGGAACCAGCCAGGATGTGCAGACCCTGAGAGATCAGGGTATCCACCACAAAATTGGGCGGCTCCAGCGGACGATCCATCAGGGTTCTGCCGTCCACTGTGATCAGGGGATGGTTCATTTTGTTATTCATGTTTGTACCTCCATTTCAAGAATTTGAATACAAAAAGTTCCCACCTCAAAAGAAGTGGGAGTAGTATTCATTTTGATTTTGAAATGGTTTGTGGTAGAATAGAGCAAACGGAGGTGAGCCAATGGCGACCTATCAGATCTACGAACTCTCTGCCCGGGCGGTGATGAGTTATGCCGCGGAGCAAGACGGCGTTTTCACCTTTACCCTGAACCGCAGCGCCACCGAGCACTGCAAGGTACCGGGAGCCAGGCACGAGCAGGACAGCTGCGCTATGTTCCACCAGCTGATGTACCAACTCCACGGGGAGGGCTGGCGGGAGCGTAGCGATGAGAAGGTCACTGCCCTTTCCGATGTGCTGTTCTATATGGACTTCGCCGGGATCTTTGACCGGCGTGGAACCGGAAGGACGCAGCAGGCCCGCCGGGAGAAGGCCAGAGACATGTTCCGTCCCGAGGGGATCACTCTGGACTTCGGCAGCGGCCCACACCGCTATGTGGCTTTTGAACGCTCCGCCAGCATGAGCCGTCAGTCTCGTCTCTCCTTCATCCGGGCGGATTTGTATGATCCCATGCGGCAGCGGATCATGCTGAACATGGAACTGGATCGCTGCCAGCTCAGCAAACTCTACGCCTACAATGGTCTCATGTTCTCCAGTGGAACCCGGGTGGACGGCATCCGCATTGACAAAAATCACCGGGTCATCGTCATAGACAATCCATCAAAGAGAGTGGAGCGAGCCCCTGTCATCACCCTGCGGGAAGGCAGAGAGCCAGGAACCTTCTACCGGGCAGATACGCTGGAAGATCTGGACATCACCTGCTTTGACGGCGTGGGCCTCATCTCTAAAGAGTACGCCCAGGTATTGGACAAGGTACTGGGCAGTAGCCACACCCACACCTCCTTCCAGATCCGTATGCCCTACATCAAGGGGATGCTCCACCAGGTGGACTTCAAGGATTTTTTGAAGCGCAGCGGCACCCAGACCATTGTGGATATCTGGGGCCAGGCACACCCCGTCCGCAGTGTGGACATCATCCTCACCCGCAGCCAGTTCAAGGCCTACGGCTGGCTGCGGGAGAACGGTATGACCTGGGAGGACTACTGGGACGCCTTCCGGGAGTACAATCACGCCCTGTACATCACGAACCTTAGTAAGACGGAGCCGGAGGAGCTGGTGGAACTAAACTACCAATTCCTCTCCACCCTCTCCATCCAGCCGGAGGAGTTCCGCCCCGCCGACCTGCCGGAAGGCTGGGACCACAGTCCGCAGGATGATCCTCGCCAGTGGCTGACCAAGGCCACTGAGACGGCCTACTATAACTTTCGTGCCAATGAGGCATATCAGCAGGAATACTTTCGCCGGAGCCTGAGCCAACCCAAGGGGAGCCGGGCCAACATCATGGCCCGGGTGCTGGAGAAGAACCCGAAGTTTATCCGCGAACCTATCTACACGGAACAGCTGGATGGACAGGCCCGGAAGATCCTCCGAGGCTACGCCGTTGGGCGGTTGCTGGTGCCGGGGGACAACCGTTTTCTCTCCGGTGATCTGCTGGAACTGCTGCGGCAGTTAATTGCGCCCCGTGTGTTCCAGTTGCCCGGTGAGCGGGACTTCTGCAACCAAGTGCTGGGAGACTTCTTCGCGGAGGACTGTTTCTTTGCTCCTGGTGCAGCCTATGACCATGAGGACAGCTGCACCCTTCTCCGCAACCCTCACATCGCCCGGAACGAGGAATTGCAGCTGTCGGTGTATCCGGGGGGAGACGCACTGCGCCAGCATTACCTGGGTCACCTCACCGATGTGGTCATGGTGTCCGCTGACAGTTTGACGGCGGAGCGGCTGGGCGGCGCAGACTACGACGGCGACCTCATCAAGACCATTGCCGATCCCATCCTGAACCGATGTGTGAAGCGGAACTATGATTACGATGTCCACCAGCAGCTCTCCAACAACGCCAACCTGCCCCTGCTGAAGATCCCCGCTCTCTCCGCACCCAAGTCCGACGCCAACGACTGGCAGTCCCGGTTTCAGACAGTGGAAAACACCTTTGCCGCCCGCATTGGACAGATCTGCAACGCTGCCCTGGATCGCAGCGTCATCGCCTACAACGACCACGCCGACCCGGAGGAGCGCAAGCGATACCGCCGGGACTTGGAAGCCTTGGCCATCTATAGTGGGCTGGAGATCGACGCGGCCAAGACCGGTGTGCGGCCCAACCTGGATGAATTTCTGGGCGGACGGAAGGTAAAGCGCACTCCTTTCCTCCAGTACAAATATCTGTTGGAGCGCGCGGAGGAGCGCCGCCGCGCTTGGTATGAGCCCACCCACCGTGAGCGGCTGGAGACCTTCTTTGCCGGGATCGACTGGGACACGGTGGACTCCCCGGTGGAGCGTCTGCCCTGGCTGGCCCGCCAGCTGGAGCGCAACACGCCGAAAGTTCAGGAGAAACCAGCGAAGGACAGTGAGTTGTTTATCTTTGCCCAGGAACGAAGCTGGAAGAAACATCTGGACCAAAACATTCTTTCTTCTGTCTCTGCCTTGCTGTGGGACTACGAGCACTGCCTCTCCCGCATTCGGGCCTGCCGCGCCCCCGCCAAGGGACAGCAGCGGAAAACGGACATTGACCGCATCCTCTACGCCAGAGGACAGGAAGAAGTCTACGACAGCGACGAGCTGCACGCCTTCTTCCAGCAGCTTTCCCCGGAGCACATCGCCGCTCTGCGAAAGGCCATCGTGGACCAGCAGTGGCACCTGCTGGCAGAAGGACAGAGAGAAACATTCCTGCGGGAGTGGCTGCCGGAGGGAGCCGACTACTACGATCTCCTGACCGACTTCCGCCACGGCGGGTTCCGTATGCTGGGTGATCTGGTCTGCGATATCGACGATCTGGAGTCTGCCCGGGAGCGGAAGCAACTCCGCCGCCCGGCGGACTCCCCGGACTTCCAGAAGATGATGGAGGCCTATCTGTCTGCCCCCTTCAGCGGCAACGAGCGGGCCGTGGTGTCCAAGGTCTGCCGCAAGCTGCTGGACAAGATCGTCTGGCCCAGCCTGGCGGTGCCCTATGTGGTGGCCCTGGGCAAGCGAAACCTGCTGTGGGATCTGCTGCCGGATCACATTGAGGAACATGTTCTGGAGGTGGATCATGCTGAATGAGTGGAACGAGTTTCAGGACTACACCGGTGTGGTAAACTACACCGCTCGGAACAAGCAGGACACCACCTATCTGGGCCGCTTTACCTTCGACACCATCCTGGATTTCGAGGGACTCAACCGGGTGCTGACCATCTTGGCAAGAGGATTTCTGTTTCATAATGAGGATGGCAGCCCAGCCGAAGCGCCCCGGGAGCGCATCGACTATGCCAAGCGGGGCCTGTGCGCCTGGTGCAGTGTGCCGGACAGTAAAAAAGCCACGCCTCGGGAGGCGTGGCAGTTTGGCAATGATTTCGGAAAACTCCATGGGGAGTTTCCCGGCCTTGTGGACGAAAATGGCAGCGGATGGTTTCACCGCCATGTACATCAAGTGGTGGATTTTGTGCGGGAAAATCCAGAACGGGTATCCAGCAGCGCCCAGAAGAAGTGCGCTGCCATTGAGAAGGGCTTTGACCGGGCCTGGCGGGACAAGGTAATCCAAATGCAGATTCCTCTGTTTGCTCCCACCACTAAGGGACAGTGGGGCCTGCGGTTTGACAGCTTTCTGGCTCAGGCTTTGGAGCTGGGCCCACTCCGGGATAAGGAGCAATCACTGCCGCCTGAGTTAGTAAAACAACTCCGCACGCTCACGCCCAAGGGGGTTCCTCTGGATATGGTCACAACTCTGGTGTCCTACTACCTTGCCAACAATCCAGAGGACTCCGACTGGGTAGTGCTGCCGGTGGCCAATTTTGATGCATACTTCGGCACCACCAGCTTTGGGCGAAAGTATCTCAAGCAGATCCCGGAGACCATTTTGGAGCGATCCGAAACAGGCTTTGGACTGTGCCGGTATCGGTTGGGGGAAGCTATTGTGATTGAGTAGATAGAATCAGGCATCCATCTCCGCTTCTTCTTCCGGAGATGGGTGCCTGTCCATTTCAAAGTGATTCAGTTCGTATGTCAGTTCCCACGCCAATTTAAACCCGCAAAGGAAACTGTCCACGGAGCGTTCCTCCGCAATCAGGCCCTGTGCATCCATGATACGAAGCACCAGTTTACGCTCCGGCTTGTCCAACCGCTCAATGAGCTGTTGGTGGCAAGTTTCGATTTCCTGCTCGGCCGCCTCCATAGACAGCGGAATTATATCAGAAGGAACATACGACCGGCATCAACAACAACGACCATTTGAAACTGTTCCGCCACACTGAGCAAAACCAGATTTTCTATCAGACCTATTTTAAGATGGGGTATGATGACAATTATAAAATCATTTCTTATGACACAGAGCTTGCTCAAAAGTACTTTTAAGGCCGCTTTATCCAGTTTCACATGGAATTTTTCAAAAGCAGGCTGACACGGATCATCAAACTCTGGCTTTAAAATGGCTGCCGGAAATGCCGGAGGAAATGTTTGAGATCATAAAAAGCGAGTTTCAGGGCCGAGAGGCATTTTTCGCCTCATCTGCGAAGTGACGCCTGAATGGATCAGTGTTTCTTATCATTTTATCGGGACGAGGCCAGCATCTCCCCTATACAGAACCCCGGCGGCGTTTCCTCAATGTAAGGGAAACGCCGCCGGGTCCTTATCTTTTTCGTTATTTTGCAAGCTGGCCGTATTTTTGTCAAAGTACCTCGTCCGGTGCCTGACCATCATGGGCCAGCCACTTGCACTCCGTCCATTCCATGTTGGTGAATACCGCACGGAAGAAAGAATCCTCCGGGCTGCAGGCGTAGATGCCGAAGTGGATTTTCCCCTTTGCTTCATGCAGGTGGCAGATGCGCATCTGCCGGAACACGCTCCCATCCTCGGAACATTCGATACAAAAATCGTCCTCTCTCCGGCTTAGACGATACCACATGGATTTGACGCTGGCCGGGATCTCTGTGGTTGCCCAGTCTGAGTACCCGTGATTGGTCACCACGCTGCCCAGGTGCTGGAACTTCTCGTTCTCATACTCAACGGAGCCTTTCAGCCAGTTTTCACTGTCCAGATACACGACCACACCGCACTGGTCAAAACGATGGTGGCTTTCGGCAAATTCGGTTTTTACCACAAAGGAGAAGAACTTCTCATCGGTGGTCATTTGCAGGACCGGGGCATTGTCATTTCGGAAATGATAATAGGTTCTCTGCCACAAATCCGTGTGGGGCTGGGTGACAATTTCGATTCGGTCCCGGGTAATGGCGCTGCTTCGCGGCTCCCTGGTCCACCGCAAGCTACTGACATCAAATTTCATGTTGGTACCCTCCTAATGTTTCAGATTGATTCTGAGCTGCGATTTCGTCGGTATTCCTTAGGCCGCATATGATATTGCTCCTTGAATACAGAAGAAAAGCGGCTTTGGCTGTCGTATCCAACTTTTTGGGCAATATCCGCAATACTTAGATCAGACGACTGAAGTAGCTGGGCTGCATACTTCATCCGGTGCTCCCGGATATGTGCAGCGATGGATGTGCCGTAGATGGCCTTAAACATACTCTTTAAGGTTGTAGGGTTCATCAGATATTGTCTGGACAGGGAGTCAATGGTATATCGCTGTTCCAGATTGCTGGTCAGTTGGTCATGGATCTGGCGAATTACCTCCGCCTGCTCCGCCCGGTATTCCGTCAGATGCTTTTCCTGGCCGGCTTCGATCTGGCTCAGAACAAGAAGAAGCTCCAGCACCTTGATTTTTTGCCAGGCCAGCCGCATTTCTTTGGGAGGCTCATACAGCCCCAAAAAGATTTGCTGTATGGTCTCATTCCCCGCCAAAGCCGTGCAGGTACCGTCCTTACAGTATTTCTCCCACAGGGCCTCCCCGGTAACAGGTGAGCCGACCAAGGGCGCGGGCGGCTGTGCAGACAGCTGCTCCAGGTTGATATAAATAGCAAGTCCTTCGTAAGAACCGTTCGGCAGGGTGATGGCGGAATCCCCGCAGACGTCCATGGTATTCAAGGAAAAATCCCCCGGTCCCAGATAGATCCGGTTACCGTTGCCCATGTCCCATCCCATTCTGCCGGAGATACAGTAGTTGATCTCCAGCATCTGGGGCAACGGTGCGTGGCAGACGTGGAAAGCGTCTTTTCCGGAAGCAGAGATGAACGACAGCTCGATGCCGGGGTAAAGCTCCAGGATCTCAGGATGGTTTTCCCCGGTGTCATGGTGAATGGATGATAGAATCCCGTGGTATTCCTGTTTCATGGCGGGGCCTCCCTTCACTCCGGACAGGCGATTGCCATCACCTGTTCTGTAGTTTTGTGCAGCAGCTGCGTCTGCGGGTTGTCTGCCGCCCGGTAATAGACTTCCTTACCTTCCCTGCGGCTCACAATTAGGCCACAACTGCGGAGTACGCGCAGATGATGGGAAACGGCTGGACTGGACATCTCCATCAATGCGGAGATATTGATGACACATTGCTCCGTGTGGCACAAAAGCCAAAAGATACGCAGTCTTGTGGTATCGCTGAGCTGCTTAAACAGCTCTGCAACCGTTTCAAATCGCTCTGCCTGGCACAGCCCGGATTCAATCGATTCCAGATCGGCTTGCACATCATGGGCATGGGGCAGCGAGGGATATTTCATAGACGCTCTCCTTTTTCGCTCGTTTGGAAATACTTTTCGCCTGTTTGGCAGGGAGTCTCTCAGTGGTGTTGACTTCTCTCTTGGCAGAAATTATACTGCACCCATAACGATTAAACAAGTGCTTAATCTTAAAAATGAAATTTTGAGAGAAGTTTTTTGTGATGAAAAAGACTTACAAGATCGAAGTGGACTGCGCCAACTGCGCCAACCTGATGGAAGAGGCCGCCCGCAAGACTGCCGGTGTCGCCGCTGCTACCGTGAACTTTATGACACAGAAGATGATCGTGGAGTTTGCCGAGGGTCAGGATGCCGTTCAGGTCATGGACGGTGTGCGGAAGGCCTGCAAGAAGGTGGAGCCCGACTGCGAGATTTTCCTGTAACTGCTTATGAAAGCGCCCGGAACGCCCAGGCTTTCGGGCGCTTTTTCATCCCGAACAAGAACACGAGAAAGCAATCGCAGAAAGGAGTATTACCATGCAGGAACTGCTGGAAAGCGGCCTTTTGGTCGTTGTCACAATTTTATCCGTGGTTCTGCTGCTCATGGGGCAGAAGAAAAGCAGCGGTATGACCAGAAAGCAGAAGGTCATGCTGTGGCGTATTCTGATCGCCACCGTATTGCTGCTGGGACTGCAGACGCTGGGAGCCGAAGCATTCGACCAGCTGGGAGCAGCTGGCCGGTGGATCCGCCTGGCCGTCCATCTGATAGACTATCTGATTATCGGATACGACATTCTGAAAAAGGCGTTCAAGGGGATCTGCAACCGGCAGGTATTTGACGAAAACTTCCTGATGGCTGTCGCCACTTTGGGCGCGCTGGCTCTGGCCGTCTATGAGAACGGCGAGTATCTGGAGGTCATTGCCGTCATGCTGTTCTATCAGGTGGGCGAGTGGTTCCAGAGCTATGCCGTGGGCAGAAGCCGCCGCAATATCAGCGACCTGATGGACATCCGTCCCGATTACGCCAATGTGGAACGGGACGGCAAGCTGGAAAAGGTGGATCCCGATGAAGTGGATATGGGGAGCATCATCATTGTCCAGCCCGGTGAGAAGGTGCCCATTGACGGTGTGATCGTAGAAGGTACTTCTACCCTGAACACGGCGGCTCTGACCGGGGAATCTCTGCCCCGGGATGCCAAAACCGGCGACGAGGTCATCAGCGGCTGTATCAACATGACCGGCGTTCTCAAGATTCAGACCAGCAAGGAGTTTGGGGAATCCACCGTCTCCAAGATCCTCGATCTGGTGGAGAACGCCTCCTCCCGCAAATCCAAGTCGGAGGATTTCATCTCCCGGTTTGCCCGCATTTACACCCCGGCGGTGTGCTACGCGGCGCTGGCCCTGGCCATTCTGCCCCCTCTGGTGCAGATGGTGGGAATGGGGCTGGCTCCCGCCTGGGAGACCTGGATCTACCGCGCCCTGACCTTCCTGGTGGCCAGCTGTCCCTGTGCCCTGGTCATCAGCATCCCCCTTAGCTTCTTCGCGGGCATCGGTGGAGCCAGCCGGGCCGGTGTGCTGGTCAAAGGTTCCAATTATCTGGAAACACTGTCCCAGGTCAAGACCCTGGTCTTTGATAAGACCGGCACGCTGACCCAGGGCGTTTTCGAGGTCAACGGCATCCACCACAGTGACCTCAGCGACGAAAAGCTGGTGGAATACGCGGCGCTGGCCGAAAGCGCCTCCTCCCATCCTATCAGCAAGAGCCTCCAGCGGGCCTACGGCAAGGAGATCGACCGTTCCCGGGTCACCGAGATCCAGGAAATCAGCGGCAACGGCGTCATCGCAAAGGTGGACAGCGTTGAGGTCGCGGCCGGCAACGACAAGCTGATGGATCGCCTGGGCATTGCCTACATCTCCTGCCACAGCGTGGGTACCATCATCCACATGGCCATCAACGGCAAATACGCCGGACATATCGTCATCGCAGACATTGTTAAACCCCACAGCAAGGAGGCCATCCGGCAGCTCAAGGCCGCCGGTGTCCGCAAGACGGTGATGCTCACTGGCGACGCCAAAAAGGTGGCCAATCAGGTGGCCGCCTCCCTGGGACTGGACGAGGTTTACAGCGAACTGCTTCCGGCGGACAAGGTGGAAAAGGTGGAGGCGCTTTTGCAGGCGAAGCCGGAGCGGGAAAAGCTGGCCTTTGTGGGCGACGGCATCAACGACGCCCCGGTGCTGCGCCGGGCGGATATCGGCATCGCCATGGGAGCCATGGGCTCCGATGCCGCCATCGAAGCCGCCGATGTGGTTCTGATGGATGATGACCCACTGCAAATTTCCAAAGCAATTAAAATCTCCCGCAAATGTCTGGGCATCGTCTACCAGAACATTGTGTTCTCCATCGCAGTGAAACTGGCCTGCCTGATTCTTGTGGCCTTCGGTGTAGCCAATATGTGGCTTGCCGTTTTCGCCGATGTGGGCGTCATGATTCTGGCGATCCTAAACGCCATCCGTGCTCTGCGGGTGCAGAATTTATAAGAGAAAAAGCAACCACGGCCTGATTCCATTTCGAAATCAGGCCGTGGTCTCTTCATATAATCGGTTCAATGACAGCACGAAAATAGCGGTCCAGATCCTCTGGTGTCTGCTTCCTGTGTCCCTTGATCCACCACAGTGCCATTTCCACAAAGCTGCCAGAGATATGGTTGATCAAAAAGTCCTCCGGAATGTCGGTATTCGCTTTTCGGTTCTGATTGATGAATTGGGATCGTACCAGCTCATTCAAGCTGTCCTTAAAAAAGCGCAGGAACATTTCGCTGCTCTCACAGGAAAGCAACGCAATGATATTCTTGTCATTTTCCTGTAAATGCTGCAGCAAGTGACAAAATACCGATTCCGGGGCACTCCCGTCTGAGTACAGCCCGTGGGTATGGGTACAGTCCATGGCGCTGCCAATGATATGCCCAAACAGTTCTTCGCATAACTCTTTCAGCAAATCATCTTTGGTTTCAAAGTGGGCGTAAAAGGTGGTGCGCCCCACATTGGCAGCGTCGATGATTTCCTGCACCGTGATCTTGCTGTATGATTTTTCCGCCAGGAGGGACGTAAACGCTGAAAAAATAGCCGTCCTGGTTTTCTGCTGACGCCGGTCCATCTGGTCCTCCTCCGTACAAATCCCGCAAAATGTTCCGTAGCGAACACCTGAAAGGAATGGTCTATTGTTTTTTATAAAATGCTTTCATACAATCAAAGAGAACAAACTGTTTGCTATCGTATTTATTGTACGGAAATATCCGGCATCCGTCAAGAGACCACATGCCAGTCGGAATGCCGTACAGATGGGAGGAAAAACGATGTTAAAGAAGATAAATGACCTGCTTGCCGGGCTGCCCATGACCATTGTGGCAGGCGTTTTTTTGTTGATTGATCTTGTGCCCCATCTGGCAGAGGAATTTGGCGGCACGCCGATGCAGCTGAGCGTCTTGCCCTTTGATCCCGCATGGGTCACAGTCCTCATCAGCGGCATCCCCCTTTTGTATCTGGCGATCTGGAGGATCATCTATAATCCCGGCATCAGCAAAATCTCTTCCGCACTCCTGATCTCCATCGCTATGTTTGCCGCCATTGCCATCGGAGATCTATTTGCTGCCGGTGAGGTGGCCTTCATTATGGCCATCGGCGCCCTTTTGGAGGAAGCTACCACGAACCGGGCAAAAAAGGGATTGAATCAGCTGATCCGCCTGGCGCCCACAAAAGGCCGCCGGATCAACAATGGCACAGAAGAAATGATTCCCGCTGAAGAGATCCGGCAAGGCGACACCCTGCGGATTCTCCCTGGAGAAACCATTCCCGTGGACGGAACCATTATCCATGGCGAAACCTCCGTGGACCAGTCCATCATGACCGGGGAATCCCTGCCGGTGGATAAAAGTGTGGGAGACGAGGTCTTTTGCGGTACCATCAACCGCTTTGGCTCCATTGATATGACCGCCACCAAGGTGGGTGAAAACAGTTCTCTGCAAAAACTGATCCGCATGGTACGAATGGCGATACAGAACTTTTCAAAAAATCCTGTAATATCAATGGTTCCCGGGCTTGCCGGATAGCAAATAACTTGTATTAGACCCCCCTATCGGGCGGCTGTTTTGATGACAGCCGCCCTTTTTCTATCCCCAAATCAAGTGTGCGTTTTAGGGTGAGAAATCCCCTGATTTTTCGTCTGTGGGCGGCGCAAACGAAGCCGCCCATATTCTTTCCCTCATGGGAGGCCAGACGGTGATACAGGGGCACAAACCCACCGAAACTTACACTTTTTAAGACCGAAAAAAGGAGATGTTCGATATGGCGGTGTTCCGCATTGAGAAAACCCAAAATTATACAGTGATGTCCAATCACCATCTGCGTAACATGGATCTGTCGCTTAAATCCAAGGGACTGCTCTCCATGATGCTGTCCCTGCCGGAGGACTGGAATTATACCACCAGGGGCCTTGCGAAAATCTGCAAGGAGGGCACGGACAGCATCAGTTCCGCCCTGAAGGAACTGGAGCGGGCCGGGTACATCGTCCGCAACCGCCTCCGGAACAACAAGGGCAAGATCGTGGATGTGGAGTATGTCATCTATGAAACGCCCCATCCCTCGGAGCCGGACGGGCCGTGTGAGGGCGCGCCGGACACGGAACATCCAGATACGGAAAACCCGGATATGGATACTCCGGGTCTGGAAAACCGGCCGCAATTAAATAAAGATAAAAGCAATCCTAATAAATCAAAAAAAGATGGACTCAGTACGGAAGGATCAAATCCTGTCCTATCAATCCCCCCAACCCCCAGGGGCTCGGACGGGATGGGACGAGACTGGATGCGGGAGCGTGAGAGTTACCGGGAATTGATTTTGGAGAACATCAAGTATGACTACCTCATCCAGAACCATCAGCTTGACCGGGACCGTCTGGATGAACTGGTGGAGCTCATGGTGGACACGGTGTGCTCCAACCGGGAGATGATCCGTATCGCCGGGGACGACTACCCGGCGGAGGTGGTCAAATCCCGGTTCCTGAAGCTGAACAGTTCCCACATCGAGTATGTGCTGGACCGGATGCGGGAGAACACCACCTATGTCCGCAATATCAAGAAATACCTGCTGGCCGCTTTGTATAACGCCCCGGCCACCATCGGCAGCTACTACACTTCCCTGGTGAGCCACGATATGTACGGCGAACACGGAGGTGTCAACTGCCAGTCATAAAGGGATTTCCAAATTGGAAGCTCCTCTAAACGTGGGGGCGGGATGGAACGAAACAGTCCATCCCATTACAACGAATACCCAGCGTCAACGATGGGAGCCCTGAAACGGGGCTCCCTGCGGATGTATGAATGTGGGATAGAGCGTGGGCGAAAGGCAGAGATCGCAGGGGCTGTGTCTATCCCTGCAAACAGAGCTTCCGGGCGATTCTCATCGCCTGTCTCCATTACCAGTCCGCACGCTCGAAAAAGTGTGCAGATAAGGGTTGAAAATGGGCTAAAAAATCGTTTGTGACGGCTTTTCCGGGAGCCGCCCTTATGATTTCCCATGCGGGCCTCTCCCGCTAATTTGAGTGGTGCAGAGAGGCTGTTTTGAATACTTTTCCATAACAGAGCGGGAGCACCGCCTTCGGTTTGAGCCGAGGGTGACGCTCCCATTATTTTTCCTAAAGTTTATTCGCCAACAGCGAAATTTCATATTGACATACGGCTTAAAATTTGCTATTATAACATTGCAGCGAAAAGCAGAGCAGGTGTTCTGCTGGTCTTCTCCCCCAAATTGGAGTGCGTCAGCACTCGCGGAACATCTTAAAGGTGTTCTACCCCACGGGGGCGGCACACGGCTTGACCGCCCGATGCGCCGTCGCCCGGCATGGCCCAAGCCGGGAGCTTGGGCCATGCCCAAAGAAATTAGATGGGTTGTCCTGTATGCACCAACTCTTTCCCGGGAGGGAGCCACACCAACTATACTTCGTGGTTCTCGAAAGAGGTTTGTTATGCAAAAGCATAAGAAATCGCTGTTCATGCAGGACAGTCCCGGCAACTCGTCGGTCCCCCGGACTTCTCACCGTTTCAAGTTTAAGCGTAAATGGCGCAAGACCGTATTCCGGTTAGCGTTTAAGGCGCTTGAAGTGCTGCTGGTTGCGTACGCCGCTCAAAAAGTGCAACTTGACCGCAGATGATGGTGCATAGCCACCGCTGGAATGGTGCACCCATTCCGCCGAAATGGTGCATGGCGGCCGCTGGCGTGGTGCACCGGGC